>JBEIEK010000501.1:0-3410 GCA_040382995.1 Planctomycetaceae bacterium | reverse complement strand
CGTCCGGGGAAAAATTTGTCACGAAAAAACCGAGAATTCCAATTTTATTTCAGGGCTTGCTTTTCCTGTGTTCAGGAGTAACATCGAAGCCTTCGATTTTGCACTGGACAAACAGTCTCCACTTGGTCAGGTGCGGTCAGAAAGCTTCATGGACACATCAATCGGACAGTTGCGGAAGTCGCCGCCGCACTGCCACTCGCCGACTATCGCCCGGTCGATTCTGATTTCGGCACTGCTCGACTTGCGGATGCCACCGTCTTGTCGATGATGTCAGTTCGGGTGCGTTTTCGTATTCGGCACCGGGATTCAGCGTGCTGCTCAATGGCCGACTGACGAGCGTCAGCCACACATGTGCAGGTCGTGCGACCTAGTCTCCGGCACCGGCGGCTTTTCTGACGCTGGCATCGGGATCCTTTTGCAGTTGCTGCAGCAGTTTCTGAGCATCGGGGTTATCACCTGCGGCGGCGGCGAGTGCTGAGGCGGCTTCTTCGCGGATCCACGGATCCGGATGAGCGGCGGCCTGCTGCATCCACGGCAGTGCTGCTCTGAGGCTGGCTGGCTGTGGCGTGGTTTTGAGCAGCGCCCACGCGGACAGCACGCGGTGCCGCACATCACCGCTGTGGAGTCCATCGCGCAGCAGCGGTTCTGCTGCGGCAGCTTCAGTCTGCATGCGACCCGCAAGGTAACAGGCCGCTTCCCGAACCTGTACGGCCGGATCCTGCAGTGAGCTCAGCATCAGGGCAGCAAGGTCACCGTTGACGATTGGCCGCTGCGGCGAACTCCAGGGGCGGATTTCAGCCAGTGCATGCAGGGCTGCTGCACGCACGATCGGGTCGGCATCCAGAGTGGCCACACGCATCATCGCCGGCACTGCCGTGATGGCCTCAGGCCCCAGCACCGCCAGTGCGGCAATGGCTTCGCGGCGGACGAACGGCTGAATGTTATCCACGGCTGTCAGCAGCAGTGGAACAGCTTTGCTCTTCAGCACGTCATCGTCCGCGTGCAGCATGACGAGCGCCCATGCGGCGGCAGCCTGAGTTCGCTGATCGATGGATTCGGCGGCCTGCTGCAGAGCGGGAATGGCATCGCTGCTGCCGATGCGTCCCAGAACCCATGCGGCGGACGGGTGCAGTTCTCTTTGCGCAGGTTCGCGCAGCAGTGCGATGATCTCCGGCCCGGCCGCAGCAGCTCTGGTCCCCATCGCTCCAATCGCCCGCAGTGCCAGTCGTCTTGAGATGGGATTGCGGTATCCATCGGCGACACCTTTGAGCAGTTCCGGGAGCGCCGCGTCGGCAGCGGGGCCCATTTCCACGAAGATCTCCAGCACTGTATTTCGCAGGCGGTCATTCTGCAGGAGCGGGATGAGTGATGGCACGGCGGGGCTGCCCTGAGCCGCCAGTGCAGCGGCTGCATGGGTGGCTGTGTGCTGGTGCGGATCGTTGAGCACCGGCAGGAGGGCAGCGATGGCATCCTGATTACCGCCGCCGATTCCCTGCAGCGCCTCCGCGGCAGCAATCCGCTCCAGTGGCGAAGTGGCTTTAAGAAAGGGCGTGATCCGGGGAATGTGACCGGTGGCCTGCGGTCCGAACCGCCCCATCGCGCGCAGCGCCGTCAGCCGCAACGCAGCTGAATCCCGCTGCAGCAGCTCGGCCAGCAGGGGCAGCGTGCCAACACTGTCGCCGTCAATTTCGCCCAGTGCTTCCGCCGCCGCCCGCACCACAAGATCCACGCGGTCGTGCACCAGCACCTGCAGGGCCGGCACAGCGGCAGCCGAATCCGCGTTGAAGTGGGCGAGGATCCGACAGGCTTCAATCCGCACAGGCCAGCGGTCCGAAGACAGCAGTGGCTGAACCATCGGAATGACTCGCGGCCCCGCTTCCATGAGCCCCAGCGCTGCTTCACTCCGCACATCCGGCCGCGCCTGCTGAAGTGTTTTCACCAGCGAATGCAGGATTGGTTCCGAGGCCGCGTCCGGCGCGTCCACTGCGGAGATCAGGCAGCGCGCCGCGGCTGTGGAGATGGCCGGATCCGCAGCCTCCACGAGTCCGCGAATTCGTGGCACCTGGTCGCTGGGAATCCGCCCGATCTGCCGCAGACTGTCGAGCGCCGCAATCTGCAGAAATGCGGCATCCGAATTGATAAATCTGGCCACAGCGGGTGCGGAGTCCCGTGCAAGTGGGCCAATGGTTCCCAGTGCCGTGAGACACTCCAGCTGCAGGATCCGATTGGAATTGTCCAGCAGCTGTTCCAGACGCTTTCGTGCCGGAGCGGCGCGGGCCCCCATGCCGGCGAGTTCCGCGGCGGAAGACAGCTGATCCATTTCGTCGGCAGAGCTCAGCTGCTGCAGATGCCGCTCCAGATCAGGATCGTCCCAGTGACTGTCCTGAGCCTTTGCCGAGTGGATGCGGCCGACAGCAGCGAGCCAGATGAAGGTGCTTACAACGAGTGGTTTTAACAGTGAACGGTTCATTGCAGCACTCCCGGAGAAAATTCACCTTCAAGCATCAAACTTTTCAGAAACCTGCGGCAGGCGAGATGTTCCTGGGAATCCAGCTTGCGCATGGTGGGCGCGCTGTGGGACAGCATCCGCCATGCGGCGTCGTGCAGGATGGAGCTGGTGCGTTCATCCGGCCCCGTCTCTGCCCGCGTTTTGAGCGCCCCTTCGACAATCCTGCGATCGCCCGCGTACTCCGGATCCAGCAGGCACGGGGGCCAGTGGATTTCGCCTGTGAGCCGATCCAGCTGGTCGGGGGCCAGCGGAGGGTAGAGGTCGGTCGGTGCGCGCGGAGCTGGTCGCCGGGCCGCTTTCGCCCGGATGGCCGCATGCTTCGCCGCCCGACGTTCTTCCGTGATCCACTGCTGCTGACGCCGCCACTCGACATACCGCGCCTGGTTCTCCAGATACTGCGACCGCGCCTGTTCGGCTGCCGCAGCCGCCCGCGCATAGCTCTCCACAGCCTGGCCCTCCGCTGCCACCAGATTGGCCTGCGCCTTCACGGCGCTGGAATACGGCGTCGAACCCTCACCCGACCAGCCACCGTACCAGCCGGTGTACCACTGAGCCTCACACCGCGGCGCGGACAGCAGCAGCACGAGGAGGCAGAGGGCTGGTGTGAATCGGGAGGGCAGGGCTGGGATGGGGAAACAGAAGGACAACAGCTTGAAGCCATTAAGAGTGCCTGCATCACCATTCCTTTCGCCAATCATGCTGTATTTTCTGGGTTTCGCACTCAGACTCTGTGTCCTCTGTGTTTCAAAAAAACACACCTCGCGCTCCGCCGTTTCACAATTCGAGGGCAGGGCTGGGATGGCGCAACAGGGGCATACCACAGGAGGCTCAGCAGGAGCTTCGCCCTCCCGGGACATCAATCGCTCAGCCCTGCCAGCCAGGAGACGACTGATGGGCTGTG
>JBEIEK010000500.1:0-3437 GCA_040382995.1 Planctomycetaceae bacterium | reverse complement strand
GCCATGGCAGTTCGCCAGCGCAGATGCGCGGAATTCAGAATGCCCGTCCAGTCCACCGCGCACACCACCATCGGCGCACCCGCGCCCAGAAGCACAAAGCCGATGGCTTCCTGCGGATCATCCACCGCCTCGATCGGTTTGATCCAGCCACCGCAGCAGCCGTGGCCAGTGGGCGCCGTCACGTCGATGCGAAACGGAGCGATGTGCAGACCACTGCTGCGAGCCGGCAGGGCCGGCAGCACTGAGAGAGCAGCTGATGTCTGCAGAAACTGACGACGACTGGACTGCGACATTTGAACACTCCTCACTTATTCTGCTGAATAAAAAGTTCCAGGGCCCGACGGTTGGACTGAAACGCCATCCGACTCAGTTCCCGTCGACCCGGTCGACAAAAGTGCCAGCTGGAAATCTCTCCGTCACCCGGAGCCAGCTCGTCAAAATCATGCACCTCCATCACGAAAAACAGATCCGTCACCGGCAGGATAAAACCCTGATAAACATATTCGTTCGGGAATGAGGTCAGATATCGGCAGGATCGCACACGCAGTCCGATCTCTTCCTTCACCTCCCGATGCAGCGCCTCCTCTGCGGTTTCGCCGGCATCAATAAATCCGCCCGGCAATCCGTACAAGCCTTTGCCGGGGTCTTTGGCTCGCACCAGCAACAGCACCTGCCCGTCAGGATCCGTTGTAATGGCACCGACCGCCGATACGGGGCCGAAAAAATGTGAGTACCCGCAGGACTGACAGCGAAACGGGTTCTTCCCCCGCTGAGCCGCGGCCTGCCCGCACACCGGACAGAACTTCCAGCCCCGACGAATCGGCAACGGGGCAGGGGAGCTCTGCGGACCAGGACCGGATCGAGCGATTTTTTTTGCCATGGATGATGGTCGGGTATGAACGGTCGAGGAGGAAATGTTTGCCGATATCGTCCCCAGTGGCCGGGAAATGTGCAAGCGTGACGCCCCGAGCTGACCCAAACAGGCCCGCCTGCCACTCCAACCGAGCCGCGACCGTGAGGGAGTGGTAATACCCCTCTGACACTCACCACGACCTTAACCAGGGTGCATGGCACCTGCATGCAAAGGTGCATGGCACCTGAATGCAGAAGATGTTTCCTGTATTGGATTTGGAACGAGCGGGGGATGTCAATCCCCCGGTAACGGTGCGTGCCCGCCCGGCCAGCGGCTCAGCTGGAGCGCACCAGGGACGTTACCGGCCGATTGACATCGACCGCCCGCCTGGCATGATCGGTTCGAGGCGTTTCAACGGAGAGCGAGTCCTCCAAAACTTCTGAAACACGAGGGTACGCCAAAGGTGCATGGCACCCTGGCACGCCTTACGGAGCAGCGGGGATCGGTGCAGCGCTCGCGGCAGGGATGCGGCTCAGCAGGAGCTTCGCCCTCCCGGCAGCGCCTTTTGCCAGAAAGTCAACGCCATTGGGCTTCCGCCATGCGGCTGAGCGGACGGGCGGAAGCTCTCAGCTGCGATTCGCACCTCAGGCGCGCGCGCTGCCAGTGACGCCGCTGACCCACCCAGTTCCACACCGCCCGCCGCGATGCTCGGCCCGGCGCCCGCAACCAATCAATCCGCTCGCGCCGCAACGGCTGCAACTCGAACACCCCATGAAGGAGAATCTGGAAACCGGAAGACACCAGGCACGACACGACGGACCCTGACAGGAATGGAATTGTCGGACGGTTGCGGTGGGAGAAGACCAGAAGCGTTGAGCTGCGGTTGCCTTTTTTCTTGATGCCAGTCACAATTGGAATAAAATCGAAAGGAATTTGCCGATAAAGCGTCTGTGTCAGTCTGAAATGGAATTTTTCGATGTGGATTCTGAAATGGACGTCGAAGTACGAATCGCGGCTGAAGCAGTTGATCAAGGAGCACCCAGACGAGGTTGAGCAGACTCTCAGGAATTTGGATATCTACCTGACATCACTTAAGTGTGGTGTCAAGCCGATGCAGATTGTGAAGTCTGCGTTTGTGAGGAATGAGCAATTGGGGATTCATGCGATTGATCAATCCCCGTTGAAAAAGGGAAAGAAGGCAATCCGTCTCTACGTTTTTCCATCTGAAGCAGAACAGATTCTTTATCTGATCACGATCGGAGACAAGGATCAGCAAAGCAGCGACGTGAAGGACTGCTGCAAATTTGTGCGAGACCTGCGAAAGGAGCTCGAATCAAGAGGAGCCGAGTGAGCATTTTCTTCTCACTCAGCCATTTCCACCACAATATTCAGGAACGTTAATAATGGATCTTAAGTCGAGTGATTCAGTCGCAGACATGGTGCGACAAGTCACCGGGGACGAAGCCTGCTCATCTCGAATCGTGACACGATCTGCAGGAAGGGCTCTGGTGAACGTACTGATTGCCCATCGGCTGAAGTACGATTTGTCTCAGGACGACGTCGCAAAGCGGCTCAACAGAAGTCAAAGCAAGGTTTCAAAATTCGAGAATGCAGATGATGCAGACCTCAGATTTGGTGACATCCTGGAGTATGCGAAGGCAACGGGACTATTGATTACGCTGACACTGACCAGTGAAAAACGGAAATCCGCAGTGGAACAAATCAAGCATCATGCATTTCGCATCAAGGAGTTGCTGGAGCAAATCGTTTCGCTTGCTGGTAATGACGCCGATATGATCGATGGAGCGAAGCACTTTCTTCAGCTCGAAGTTCCCCTGAATCTCCTCAGCATGGTCGTCGAAGTGGCGAAAAAGTTGCCGCAGGTGGAGTCGAAGGATGATCACTCCGAGGTAGTAATTGATGATAACACAGAAGAGTGCGAGGATCTCACTTCCGCGATTTCATCCCTATAATCCCACGGCGATCAGGGCCAGCGCTTGCTCAGTGCTTGATTTGTACTGGTCAGACGGGAATCAGAGTTTCACCTGTCGAAAGATGTTGAGGAGCGGACGAGGAACCTCGTGGTGCTGTTTTGACCGCCGCCTTGGGGCCACCCCCAAATCCCCCCGGATTTTTTAGGCGTGGGGACGCGGTTCAATCGCTCACGAACAGTCTTGTGCCGTGAAAACCCGCGAGCTGAACTGCATCAAGATCGTCGCCGACAAACGACCGTATCCGGGGTGCATGGCACCTGAATGCAGAAGGTGTTTCCTTGATTGGATTTGGAGCGATCACGTGGCTTCGGCCCCATGGCGTTGAAGTTCTCTGGAATCCTGTGAAAACGCGGGTGAAAACTGGGGAGAGCGAGGCTCCTGCAGAGCCACCGAACGCTGGTCCGCGCCATGAGCGATTGCCTGCGTTTCTACGGAGCAGCAGGGATCGGCGCAGCGCTCGCGGCAGGGATGCGGCTCAGCAGGAGCTTCGCCCTGGGATGGTGAAAGGGTGTGAAGAACACCGGAAGTCGTCTTTCGGACTGGACCCCACGTGACAAGGCGAGCGGGGGATGTTAATCCCCCGGTAACGG
>JBEIEK010000499.1:0-3470 GCA_040382995.1 Planctomycetaceae bacterium | reverse complement strand
GGTCGCGCTGAAGTCAGGCGGCGGGTGCTGGGTAACCACAGATGGTGGTGCGGCTGAATTTTCGTCACACAGGTCCGCGGGAGCATGGCGACTTCAATTGGGCGCGATCGCTCGAGGTGACGATACGGGCCTGTGCTGGAGTGTCACGGGTGTCAGCGATGTGCAGAGCATGCCTGCAGCAGGGCTCCGTCCATCGGCTCAGCCGGGTGGCTGGCTGAACGTGGGGGCCGGCAGCCCGCAGCGGCTGTCGGCTGACGAGTCGGGCATTGCCGGGGGCTGTGTGCTTGTGACCGTGAACGCCTCAACAGGCCAGTTGCGGGCAGAGCAGAGGTTGAGCGAGGTGCTGGAGTTTCACAGCATCGAAGAGTATTGCGAGACGGGCACGACGATCCCGCAGTTGTTGAAAAGACTGGCGGAGCGGAGTCGGAGTTTGCTGCGTGGCTGCGGTGTGCAGTTGGTGGACTGGCGGATTGACGGTGTATTACGGGTTTCGCTGTGGGATGATGGAGCGTTCCGAGAGCGGGACCTGTTGCAGGCACTGCGGGGGCTATTAAACGCGGGGCATGGGGGCGCATGGCCTTACCGTCTGCGATTTGCGAATGGTTTCCGCGTGGAGTTGTGTACGGGGAGTTCGCATCTGCTGGCAGGCATCACAGGTCTGGCGCGGCAGGGAATGGGGGCGGGGAGCGAGTTTCCTGAATTGCTGCATCAGCTGCAGCGGGCTGCCTGATTCTGAATCTGACTTCTTTGAACAGTGTGAATGAGGACGAACCATGTATCTTCAGGACATCCGGATTGACGACATCTGCAGTTTAAACGCCACGGCCACGCAGTCCCTGTCGCGGGGCTTGACGGTGCTGACGGGTGGATCTTCGGATCGGCTGAAAGACTGGCTGGACGGTGTGGTTGATCTGCTTGGAAACCTGCAGTCGGCTGAAGCTCGGTTTCAATCGTCTGTGCTGCCACTGCAGAGTGAGGTGCGGCGGAGGGCCGCGGCTGTGGCAGGTGAACTGCGGATTTATTCGAAGACGCGGCAGTACCTGCTGCGGCAGATGCCGGGTGCAGGTTCGGGAGTGGATTTGTTTCGCGCTGACTCACCTGAGCAGGTGGTGGCGGCAGCGGATGCCAGCGGACTTGTGCCACGGTGGCTGCAGTCAGAGGATCTGAGTCATTTTTGCACCGCGGAAGCCGTCGAAGCGGACGATCTGAGGATGCTCACAAGGCTGGTCTCCGCCGGTGAATCGGCCTCTGGGTCAGCGCGGGAACTGGAACGCGCACGCACGGCGTTGTCGCAGGTGCTTGCTGACCGTGATGGAAACGGGCTGGAGGGCGGTGTTGTGCACCGCATTTCTGAATTACGGCGTCAGCAGGGTGAGCTGCAGCGGAGGATTTCCGTGCTCCGCGATACCGGTGCGGAAGCGAGAAAGCGAACAGCAGAGATCCGTAAACAGCAGGTCAGCTGCGAGACCCGGCTGGCCGAACTGGCTGAACGCTCAGCGTTTTTAGTGTCGGAGCGGGAGCGACTGCAGCAGTCGGTGACAAATGGTGGATCCGTGACCGCGGAACCACCGACAGGAATGCTGCCGAGATGGCAGAGCATGCGTGCGGCGGCAGCAGCGGATCTGGAATCGCTGCGGACAGTTGGCGGAGCCTGTCTGATGCTCAGCGGCCGTTCTCTGAGTGCGATGCGGGAATCCATTCTGCGAATGGAAGAGCGTTTTCAGCGTCTGGCGGAGGCTGGGCATGCTGGTGGCCTGAACGAAGCGGACATGGGCCTTGCCGGCTCATCGCTGCAGCAGGTTCGTCAGGAAGTGGCATCGCTGAATCATCAGCTGGCGGATTACGAGCAGCAGTTGGAGCAGCAGCAGCCGGATGGTCCTCTGGCGGGATTGATTGCAATGGCCGTCGAGGCCATCGATGCGGTGCTCGCGGCCCTTGGGGAATCGGGGACCGCGGCTGGTGATCAGCCGGTGGCAACCCTGGTGGGCACCGGCACTGCGACGGCTTTACTGCAGCAAATCCGGCAGCTGGATGAGGAGCGAAGTCAGCTGGAGGAACAGTCTCAGCGGCTGCGGCGACAGATTGCGGAACTGAGCGATGCGCTGCGTTCACCAGCACCGGTTGTGCTTCCGGCCCATGCGCTCGAGCAGCTGGATCTGCTGCAGGCGGAGTTTGCCGCGCTGGATGCGGAGGTGTTGCGGCTGGAGCAGCAGCGGCGGCAGCTGGATGGTGCTGAGCGGAGGCTTCGGGAGGCGATCGAGCACCTGTCAGCGACCCGCGGTGTCAGCGTGTTGGGAACGGCCGGCGCATTCCTGCAGCGGCTCTGCCCGGCGGTGTTTCGAGGTGTGCGGCTTGAGCTGAATGAATTGTTCGTGATTCCGGATGGCGTGTCGTCTGCGGCTCCTGTGAGACTGTTGAGTTTGCCGCGGCACCAGAGGATCGTGGTGTGTCTTGCCGTGCGTCTGGCGTTGCTGCGAGTCTGCGGAGCTGCTGAGGGGGTTGTGCCACTGCTGCTCACCGATGAGCTGCTGCGACAGGCCCCCCGCTCTACTGACGCACTTGTCGATGTTGTGAGGGAGTCCGTGGACCAGGGCCTGCAGGTGCTGTGGCTGGTGGAGGATTCTCTGGTACATGTGTTGGGAGACCTTTCGCATGTGGAGATTCGCCGCCTGATCCAGGCCACGGAAACTCGCGAGCCGCAGACAGCTCAACCGAGGCTGGTGCTGCATACGGTGGACGCGGCCGAGCCTGTCGAGGCCGTTGAAAGCCCGACAGTCACTGCTCAGCCCGCGCTGAAAACGTCGCCAGCGCCTGCAGTGTCGGAAGTCTCCCCTGTTGACGTGGTGGCGTCGCTGCGTGGCGGCGCAAACTGGCTGTTCTACCTTGAACTGGATCACGGTGTGGAGGATTTGGCGGGGATCAGTCTGGCAGAACTGGAAGCGCTGCGAGCTGCACGGTTCGTGCGCGTTGCCGATCTGCTGGAACGAACGGTGCCGGAATTGGAGGAGTCGATCCGGCTTCGAGGATTTATAGTGCCGGTGGAGCGACTGCAGGCGCTGCGTGGTCAGGCAGAACTGGCCACTCGAGTCCCCATGCTGCGTCGCGGCGATGCCGCCCTGCTGTTTGCTGCCGGAATCACATCAGCTGACGAACTGCGAAAGCTCAGACCCGAAGCGGTTTATGAGAAGGTGACAGCTTTCCAGCGATCAGAAGCGGGGGCGCGGTGGCGGCGCAGTGGTCGCCTGATTGATCGCCAGCAGGCGTTGAACTGGGCAAGGTTTGGTCAGTTCTCGCGGACGTCCGAAGAACTGCAGGCCGCACGGATGCAGCTGCGGCAGGTGGCGGCGGCGGCGGCGGCGGCAACCGACGCAGGTGGCTGGGTCGCAGGAAGCAGGGCGGTCGTTCCACAATCTGGCTCTTCCGCGGCCGCCATCGCGGATCAGGCGCCAGAAATGCCAGCGGAAACACCG
>JBEIEK010000498.1:0-3472 GCA_040382995.1 Planctomycetaceae bacterium | reverse complement strand
TGCCCGGAAGCTCCGCCCAGACGCTGCTCACCCTCGCGTCCATCGAAGATGACGGTCTGGGGGAGGAACTGCAGGTCGTCTGGGAAATTGAACCGGGGGCCAGAATCATCGAAAAGGTGGCACTGCCCGAGCCCACCGGGTTTGATTCCCCACAAATACTGGATGCGTTCCTCGATGCCGTTCGCTGGGGAGCGTCCTCATCCGCCGACCACAAAAACATTCAGGCCCCGTTCCGCAGCGGTATCGAACTGGAAGACTATCAGCTGGATCCGGTCGTCCGAGCCATCCAGATGCCGCGCGTCAATCTGCTGATCGCCGATGACGTTGGCCTTGGCAAAACCATCGAAGCCGGCATGGTGGCCCTCGAACTGATGCTCAGGCACCGCGCCCGCCGAATTCTCATCGTCTGCCCCTCGTCCCTGCAGATCCAGTGGAAGGAACAGATGCGAGACAAATTCGGTCTCGATTTTCGCATCGTGGATTCCAGCCTGATGCGTGAACTGCGTCGTCGCCGAGGCATTCATGTGAATCCGTGGTCCCACTTCCCACGCCTGATCACCAGCATTGACTTTCTGAAACGCGAACGGCCCATGCGACTGTTCCGTGAAACCCTGCCCGCACCGGGCGAATCCATTTACCCGCGAAAATACGACCTGCTGATCGTCGATGAAGCCCACAACTGTGCTCCTTCCGGAGTCGGTCAGTACGCGGCCGATTCGCTGCGAACACAGTCGCTGCGGCAGCTGGTGCCGCACTTTGAACACAAACTGTTCCTGACAGCGACACCGCACAACGGATATCGCGAAAGCTTCAGCGCCTTGCTGGAACTGCTGGACAACCAGCGATTTTCACGCATCAGCGATCCGGACCGCCGGCAGCTGGAAGCCGTCATGGTTCGCCGCCTGAAAAGTGATCCGTCGTTTGCCTTCAATCACCTCGGAATTCGCCGCTTTCCGCCACGCATTCTGAAGCCCATCGAGGTTCCGTATTCGGACGAAGAACGCAGAGTCCACGCGGCTCTGAAGGAATACACGCGACTCCGCACGTCCCACGCCGACGATCAAACGGAACGCTTCGCGACCGAGTTCGTGCTGAAGACGCTCAAAAAACGACTGTTCTCCTGCCCCGCGGCATTCCTCACCACGCTGACGCAGCATGAACGCTCACTGGTCACAGCTCGCAGGAAGGTGGCTCGCCCCACCCAGCGATCACTGCAGCTTGAGCTGGACCGCATGGACGAAGATTACGCGGACGATACCGAGTACGACGAAGCCACCAACGACGCACTCGACACGGCCACTCGCCTGTTCCGTGAACCCACAGAACAGGAACGGGCCCTGCTGAAAACCATGCGAGACTGGGCGGATAAAGCCTCAGGCCAGCGGGACTCCAAAGTCCGCCAGCTGATTGAGTGGCTGAAGACGCACCTGAAACCCGGCGGAAAGTGGGGGCAGGAGCGAGTCATCATCTTCACGGAATACCGCGCGACTCAGCACTGGCTGCAGGAAGTTCTTGCCAGTGAAGGCTTCACCACCGGGGACCGCCTGCTGACAATGTACGGTGGCATGGATCCGGAACTACGAGAAGAAGTGAAGGCCGCATTCCAGGCCGCACCGGACATCAGTCCCGTGCGCATCCTGCTGGCTACTGATGCCGCCTCAGAAGGTCTGGACTTCCAGAACTTCTGTTCCCGACTGATTCACTACGAAATTCCATGGAATCCCAACCGGATGGAACAGCGGAATGGTCGCGTGGACCGGCACGGCCAAAAGGCGTCTGAGGTGCTGGTGTATCACTTCGTGGGTCAGGGCTATGCAGAACGGCAGAACCGCCAGTCCGGTGGGACCGTCTCCGACATGGATGCGGACCTGGAATTCCTGATGCGGGTTGCGTTGAAGATCGAAACCATCCGGGAAGACCTTGGCAAGGTGGGCATGGTGATTGCGCAGCAGGTAGAAGAAGCCATGCTGGGCCGTCGCACGCGACTGGACACAGAGAAGGCCGAAAAAGAATCCGAGCCGATTCGCCGCATGCTGCGATTCGAGCGGGATCTGCAGAAGCAGGTGCAGGCCCTGATGGCTCAGTACCGTGAAACACGTCGTGAATTGCGATTGTCGCCCGAAAACATTGCTCAGGTTGTGCAGGTCGGTCTCTCACTGGCCGGACAGCCGGGGCTGGCAGCGGGTGATGAGTGGCCAGTGGCAGGAGACAACGCAGGTGGGAACGGAGTGCGTGTCGCAGTCAATTCGAAGAAGCAACGCAGCAGCCGCTCCAGCGACCCCATTCTGACCGCAGAAACGGCCCCCACCTACGGAACCTCCGCACCCCGCCCCACGGACCACGCACCACGAACCACGGACCACGCTTCACGGACAACCCACCACGCCCCCCGCCTCTACACTCTGCCGGCACTCAAAGGCAGCTGGGCGGCCTGTGCAGAGGGACTTGAGCATCCGCACACAAAGGACATTCGTCCGATTACGTTTGACGAGTCGGTGTCGCGAGGTCGGGATGACGTGGTGCTGGTGCATTTGAACCATCGTCTGCCGCAGATGTGTCTGCGGTTGTTGCGAGCGGAAGTGTGGGCGGACAAAGGGCGATCGAAACTGCAGCGAGTCACGGCGCGAGTGGTGCCGAATGACGTTCTGGAATTTCCGGCGGTCGTTGCCTTCGCCCGACTGGTAGTGATTGGCGGAGACAGTCATCGACTGCACGAGGAGATGATTGCCGCTGGCGGATTGATCAAGGACCAGAAGTGGAGCGGTCGCCTGAATGTTGGTCAGACAGAAGCGGCGATTGCCGGAGCGACAGATCGAGCAGTGTCTCAGCAGGTACAGCAGCGTCTGCTGGAACTGTATCCGGCATTCCGGACGTCTCTGGCGTCCGCCCTGGAAGCGCGAATGAAGCAGTTGGTGGATGGCCTGCAGAAGAAACTGGCTGAACGAGCTGACAAGGAAGCGGGCGATATCGCTTCGATTCTGACGGAACTGAAGAAATCGATTGAAGACGAGCTGAACGATCCTGTTTATGTGCAACCGACGCTGTTCGCCACAGAGGAGCAGGAGCGGTATGACCGGAACAAAGACGCCATGCGTGCGCGAGTCAACGAAATTCCGGAGGAAATCGAACGCGAAACCGCAGCCATTCGAGCCCGTTTCGCAAAGCCGCAGGCGAGGATGTTCCCTGTGGCGGTAATGTTCCTGGTACCGGAGAAGATGGGGAGTTGAGGACCACGAAAGACACGAAATACACGAAAGAGGTCAGGAGAATGAAATGAATGGAATCGCATTTGATGTTTTGTACCCCATGTATTTTTTCGTGTGCTTCGTGTCTTTCGTGGTCCCAGGGTGTTCGCATCGTGAACCATGAAAGACACGAAATACACAAAAGAGGTCAGGAGAATGAAATGAATGGAATCGCAATTGATGATTTGTGCCCCATGCATTTTTTCGTGTGCTTCGTGTCTTTCGTG
>JBEIEK010000497.1:0-3491 GCA_040382995.1 Planctomycetaceae bacterium | reverse complement strand
GGTCACACAAACGCCGTCATCAACTCGGCACATGGCACTGGGACCCCCAGGAGATGTCCTGCAAAACTGAACGCGGAAACCAAACCACGGATTCCCCAGCATAATTCGCGGTTTTTGTATACGCAGTTTGGGATCGCTCCCCAGTACAAGGATGACTTTGACCGACCGGCCATCAACAGCAAAGATAATCGTGGCGTTGCGATGGGACTCATGTTTGCAACCGAACTCATGTCCGCTGCCTCCCCTTGAGACAACATCCTTCAAAACTCCGATACGTTCAGCCTATGCAGCCAGCCACAGAACCTCACCGCTTCATCAGCATCACGCGAGAACTCGAACCGCATGCTCCCCTTCATGCTCGGGTGGTTCGCGTTCTAACGCAGCTGCCGGAAGAGGTTTTGCAGGACTTTCTGAGCGATCACCGATTCCGCATCACGATCGACAATTACACTCCGGAACAGGGCTGGACTCTGTTCATGCCGACACCCGGTCCAATCGGCTTCGGGACTCGCTGCGTCGTGCTTCGGCTGAAGCTGTCACACTGCGATGAGGCTTTTGCTTTCTACGTCATCGCGCATGAGTTTGCTCATGCGTTTCTCCGCAACGGCCCCTGGGGCGACATCACCGACGTCGAAGAGGCCGCCGACGCGCTTGCTGCGACATGGGGATTTTTTCGCCCGCGTTAGCGAACTTCGCAACCGCTTCTTACCGGCGGGTTAACACCGCGCCGCTCGCCAGGAGATCTGCGTAGTGCCGTCAACATGGGCTCTGCCCAATCGTGCGGTTTCGCTGTCCGCTACACGGAGTGGGCAGCAGCGGCTTCAGCTTGTGGAGCCACAGGCATTGTCGCTGATTTGTTTTCCGGATCGTTCGTCATTACGCCTTCCATCTTTCTGGAACCCTTCGCTCTACCGAAACGGATACCCAACTCCTTCACCGCTGAAAGCCTCAAACCAGGTTTTTCGCCATTAAGGCGTTGCACGCAATTTACCTGTCCAATTCGGGCGCTACGTTCGTGGAAAAATCTGGTAGTTCCATTCGCCGTGAAACGAGTCGCGTTTAATCAGCACATCAGCAAGCTTGGGAACGCCGGCTTCGCCGCCCGCATTTTCATCGCTTTTGTGGTCGGCACCCTGCGGGGCACTGGGCAGGTCCGTGCGTTCCCGGGCTCGTCGCAGGGCGTTGATGCGTGCCTGCGATGAGACTCAACTCGGATGCACCATGCGGGGATGGAGCAGCCCAGCATTTGGGGCGGTTGCCAGAGAACGCTGGTTGACGACGATGCGCGACGCGGCTGAGTCAGGCTGTTCGACGTCATCTGGCGGGCACTGAGACGAACCGGGCCTTCGGGGATGAAATCAATCGAGTAACGCGGTGCGAAGGGTTGCCTCGTCACCGCAGCCCCCGCGATGCGATCGGTTCTGAAACAGCGAATTTCACCTGCCGGCAGTTCTACCCCATACAAGAGCATTTTCCCGTCGGCCGTCGTCCGCAGTGAGTAAGGTTCAATCAGATAGGTGGAGCGAGCACCGCCGTCCTTGCGGTAATCGAGTTCGACGCATAGACGGTTGACTGCGGCGAAACGCACACGTTCCAGTGTGGAGAAGAATGGGCTTCCCGGTTCAATCGCAATGGTCGTGGCTTCGCCAGCGTGTTGCGACGGAATGGCGGCCAACCCGCTGACAACGGCGGATTCGGGGTTTTCGAGCCACGAGAAGAAGGATGGCAGTTCGCCCCAAAAGGTATCGAAAGGCGGAAGGATTTGAAGCTGGTGACCAAGCTGGTCATTCCAGCCGCTCCGTTTCGATGGTAAGCGTTGACGGCACGAACAGCCTCCAGCGTGTTACGAGGCGGTCGCCCTTGATCGCCGGGTCAAGCTGGGCATTCCCCTTGCTGAGCCGCGAACGGCAGGCAACGGTTAGGGCGTGGCTGTCGCCCAGGAGCCGTTCAGCCAGGAACCCCAGCCGCTTGAAAACGGCGGCATTGCCGAGACGGTCGGCGTAATTGACCAACTGGTCGGCATTGAAATGCGGGCTTTTGGCGTACTCCCGAAAACAGTCAATAACATGCTGGATACCCCCGCCCCTCCAGGGGCACGAGAGCATATCCACGATTGTCCTTGTGGGGTCGGAGACCGACAGTTTCTTTTGCTTCTTCCATACGGTCTTCGTCCCGAATTGCTGTTCCAGCGGAGTATGGGTCACCACGAACGGGATATTGTGAAAGACCTGATGACGCTTTGCGACAGCGCGCGCAGTGAAGACGCAAATGTCCCTGAAAATCTGTTCGGTCAAATCCCAGTGCTCGGCCGCAGACCATCCACCCACATAGGCCGGGCCGAAGAGATCGGGAATGATGACCCACGCATCTTCGATGGCGCGTTCCGTACCCATCGCCTCGATTGGCACCGGAACGTAGACACCGCGCTTGATACGGCTCAGCCAGCCCTGATTGCACCAACGTGCGAGTGACTTGGCGGCTTCTTCGCTGCCGGTTCCCAGAATCCTGGCGGCGCTTTCGACGGACAAAACGTCCCCGCCCTCGCGCAGTAGCTTGCTGAGGCGTTCACGAGTTCGCGGTCGGCCACTGTTTGATTCACGAGGCATAGAACGTTCTGTCTCTCGAAATTCGCCAAAACGGAGAATTATTCAAGGCGGAATGTACCATCGACAATCCGCGAAGTACAACAGAAATCGAGAAAACGCCTCGATTCGGGAAGTACAGGAGCCCGAAGGTAGTCTGCCCGAAGTCCGGGACCACGCCCTTCCCGCCGTTCCCGCCGGTTTTCGACGACAGCATTGAGGCTCAGCTCTGGTCGGCTTGACCCAATTCGCGTTTCAAACCGTTATCCCAACCGGCCAGCCCCTCCACAAAAAGTTCTAACGGTGTCTTGTCACCCCGATTTTTGGCCGCAGGCCAAAAATCGAGAGCAGATGGGAGAAAGTTGAGAGTAGAGGTTGTGGAAAAGCCAGCAGGCTTCCTGAAGCTTGAAGGTCTCCAACCGTTCTCCTTTCTCCCATCTGCTCGGTCTCCTCTCCACTTTCTCCTCTCAACGGCCCCGGCAATTTCATCGGGTTGCAAATAGCCGGCTGGCCAACTCAACCATGCCACTCCTCCGCTTTCCCTCGGCGTCGTCGCAGACCAGGGAAACCTGAAAACGCCCCATAGCGAGCGGTCGATGTCAATCGGCCGGTAACGCTTCGGTGCGTTCCTGATGCGATTCTGGCCGCGCGGACACGCACCGTCACCGGTAGCTCGAAGTTCCCAGCACTTGGTCGCGGTGGGGTGGATTCCTGCCAGCTCTCAAAACGTGGACGTTACCGTTCGCGACCCGCATCCTCCCTGACGAAGAAATTCAGGGAAGTAGACGACTCACACCCCACTGCGCAATTAGAGAACGCTGAAACTGCGTGGCTTGAAAACGCAGTTCCCAGGCGTTCTCAATTTGGCCCCCAGGTGGCCTCTGCCGGGAATCCCCGACTGCACTCCGG
>JBEIEK010000496.1:0-3528 GCA_040382995.1 Planctomycetaceae bacterium | reverse complement strand
GGCCCTCCACACACGTGCGACGATAGTCCCAGCCACCATCTTCGGTCCGTACATTTGTCACACAGCTGAAACACGCACCAAAGCCGCAGGCCCTGGGAGTCTCCAGCGAGAGCCACGCGCGAACGCCGGCTCGTTCGCAGATCGCAGCCGCTGCATGCATCATCAGCTCAGGTCCACAGATGTAGACGTGCACGTCCTCCAGTTTGCGACCGCCCTCGCACGCACGCTCCAGTTCCCGCTGGAGCAGGGCTGTCACGTAGCCGTGGTGACCGGCCGTCCCGTCATCCGTAGCAATCTGCAGTTCCAGTCCCGGCAGCTGAAAGTCATCAAGCCCGGCCAGCCACGCCTTAGATCGCACGCCGTAGCATAAGGTCACTTTTTCCGGTGCTGAGCGAATCAGGCGCGGAGGCTGACCGTAGCGGGCCAATCCGAGCGTTTCGCGGGCCACCCCCAGAAATGGAGTCTGCCCGATGCCCCCCGCCACACAAATCAAATGGCGGCACTCAGGAACCGGGAAACCGTTCCCCAGCGGTCCCCAGATCATCACTCGATCACCCGCCTGCCATGTCGGCATGATCGACGTCAGGCGTCCCACCCTGACAAACCCAAATTCGACACCAGCCGGACGACCGGAGGCGTCGCAGTAAATGTCGTAGAGAGCAAATGGACGGCCCAGCAGCGGATCACTGCCGGACTCTGGCCGAATCATGAAGAACTGGCCCGGAATGATCGCTGCTGCAAGGTCGGGACAAAGCACCCGCACAGCCCAGGTATCCCGCGCCAGCTGGCGCACTTCGTCCACGACGGTGAAATACTGGGCAGCGTTGAGGCACATGCCGACAGGATTGGCTGGAGCACTTTCCATGAAACTGGTCTTCCGGGGAATTTGCGAGAGAGCCCAAGTGCGTGATTTATATCAAAAAATCGGGGGCAAAGCACGTGCAGGTGTCCCTGCGAGCCGTGGTTGTTTTCAGCGCCGCACTTGTCAGAATTGAGAACTTCTGCCGCAGGGGTTCGGCAGGCGAATTTTCAACCCGGGAAAAGGCAGGCAGGAATAAAGCGAAATGGCAACCGGCAATCCATTTGATGCGACCACCACAAAAATGCCCGGATCCGCAGACCACGGACAACTGCCACCGTGGACGCGCGGCGACCTCCCCGAACCACTTCCAATCACCCTCCCCAACGTGCTTCGCACCATTGGCCCCGGTGCCATTCTGCTGGCAGGTTCCATCGGAGGAGGTGAATGGATCGTGGGACCGCTGATGACAGTCCGCTACGGTCCTTCCATTCTCTGGGTCGCCACGCTGGGCATCTTTCTGCAGATGATCTTCAACCTCGAAGCGATTCGCTACACGCTGTGCACCGGGGAACCGGTGCTCACCGGCATCATGCGGCTGCACCCCGGTTCGCGTTTCTGGGCCATCTTCTACATCATCATCGGTGCCGCCCAGCTCGCCACGCCCGCCATGGCACTCAGCTGCGCGAATGTGCTGTTCACCGCCTGGAGACACAAATTGCCGGATCCCGCCGGAGCTGACCGTGGTTCACTGTTCGGAATCGCGCTGGGTGTGCTGCTGCTGAGCGTCGTTCTTCTGCAGTCCGGCAGGTCAATCGAGCGAATCCTGGAGAAGCTCTCGTGGGCCATGGTTACGGCCATCTTCGTGTTCCTTGTTGTCGCCAACTGCCTGTTCGTTCCGTGGGAAATCTGGACTCGGACCGCACTCGGCTTTATCACGCCTGGAGCCCTCCCGAAAAAAGCCGACTGGGTTCTGCTGGGGGTCTTCGCGGCAACGGCCGGCTCTGGTGGACTTGGTAACCTCGCCATTTCCAACTGGACTCGCGATAAGGGACTCGGTATGGGTCGGTGGTCCGGATCCATCGGCAGCATGCTCCGCGGTGATGGACATTCCGTGGCCGCCATTGGAACTGTATTGCGTCCCACCGCAACCAACCTCGCCCGATGGAAAACCTGGTGGCGGTACTCACTCCTCGATCAAACCCTGCTCTGGGCAGGTGGCTGCGTCCTTGGCATGTATCTGAATGTGAACCTCGCTCAGGCAATCATCACCCCCGGCAATATTCCTGCGGACAACGCCGCCGGCGCTTTCCAGGCCCAGTACATGGCCGAAAAACTCTGGACCGGCTTCTGGGCCCTCGCACTGCTGAATGGATTCTGGATCCTGTTCTCAACCCAACTGGGAAATACAGATGTTCTGACACGAGTCTGCACGGACGCACTTTGGGCTGGCTGGCCGGCGCTGCGCAAGTTCGGTGCCGGAAAAATCTATTTCGCCCTGCTGATGCTGTTTTCCTTGTGGGGCGTCGGAGCACTCTGGCTGGGGGACAGCGCTCTGAGCCTTTTCAAGGTCCTTGGACTGCTGGCGAGCCCCATTCTTGCCATCGGCGCCATACAGATTCTGCGAGTGAATCTGAGATTCCTGCCGGTGGAGGTCCGACCTCCCCTGTGGCGTTGCCTTTGCCTTGCTGCGTGTGCGGCCGTCTATACCGGACTCGCAGCCCTGTCCCTCTGGCAGTACCTCGTCACACTCGGCCTGCTGTAGATATTGCAGGCCCAGCGCTGGTCCAGTAAACACCCTGGTGTTGACTGAGCGGTGGAATTTGCATCAGCACAGCTGGTTCCTGCTGCAACCGGTCTTTGTACGCGGCGAGCGCCGTCGCGGGGTGTCGGGAGGCGATCGAATGGACGCGAAGGAACTGCAGAGCACCTGCAGTTGCCACTGTTGAAGCGGTGGGACGCTTCCAGTCAACGTGCGAACATGCTTGAGAACAGGCAGCTTTTGAATGAACAGCAGACCCACCACGACTGCTGCGGTGGCTACGCACACCTCGGCCCGCTGTTCAGCCACAGGCAGGGTGGCGAATTCAGCCGGCAGCAGGTCATGCTGCGTTGCAGACTGAACGGGCAGATCGATTGTTGGTGGGTTGGAGTTGATTGATGGAGCCAAAAGCGTGTTGGTGCTGATTGGCTGCTGTTCCGAAACCGTCGTCGCGCGGCATGACCGCGTCTGGCTGGCAATTTGTGACGCGAGCTCTCGAAGGGAGGAAGGGGTGAGATTGTCTGAGCATCCCAGTGGGAGGGCGGCCAGATCGATTTTGGCAAGGTCTGAACTGGCCAGGTCATCAGCCGGCAGACGCACGGATCGAAAGCGACCGCGGTGGACAGGACCGTCGAGGCCGCCTGCGGCGTTTACACGCTGAGCGATTGTCTGGCAGAGCAGCCGCATCCACCAGGACACATCGCTGAGCTGTCTGCGGATGCTGCGGATGCGTTTTTTGCTGCGCGTCAGGCCGGCTATTTCGAGCTTTGTGGGGGGCTCTGGGGAAACGCTGGTGGTGCGCAGTGACGGACAAAGTCTGAGCCAGCGTTCGGCAACTTCGTCGGGAAGCAGGGACTGAGCCAGATCGGGGCGAGATCGGAGTATCTGGCGGATATCGGTGGCGGAAACTGAGCAGCAAATGAGCTCTATGCAGAAGAATTGAGTATGTCGAAGGAGGATCTCCTGG
>JBEIEK010000495.1:0-3564 GCA_040382995.1 Planctomycetaceae bacterium | reverse complement strand
CGGAGTGATGTTCGTTGAGAATGTCATCGTCAGGGGATTGCATGTGGGGCTTTCGGCGGAGGGCACAGCGTGATCAGTATTGATTTTCGCGCGGCCGGTTTCCGGCGGCCGGGCGCTGAACCGTCCAGAGCTGCAGCATTTCGACGAAGAACGAGAATGCCATGGCGAAGTAGATGTAGCCTTTGGGGATGTGGTGCCCGAAGCCTTCTGCCATCAGCAGCACTCCGATTAAAAGCAAAAACGACAGAGCCAGAATTTTCACGGCCGGATGTCGCTCGATAAAGAGCACGATGGATCGTGAGAAGATCAGCATTCCGGCAACTGAGAGCAGAATGGCGATGACCATGATGGGAATGGGTCTTGCCAGGCCTTCGGTCATGCCGACGGCTGTGATTACGGAATCGAGTGAGAAAACGACGTCGATCATGAGGATTTGGGCGAGTACTGCGGTGATGGTGGCGCGCTGCATTGTGGGACTTGCGTCCGCACCGGCCTGCTGCAGCTTGTGGTGAATTTCCTTGGTTGCCTTGAAGATCAGAAACAGACCGCCCAGCAGCAGGATGACGTCCTTGCCGGTGAGAGCGAGGGAGCCGAGTTGCATGAGTGGGCGAGTGAGTCCCATGACCCAGCCGATCCCCAAAACCAGCAGCACACGGGCGACAACGGCAAGCAGCAGTCCCAGCTTTCTGGCTCGGTCCCGTTCTGACTCTGGCAGGCGACCGCAGAGGATCGCGATGAAGATCACGTTGTCGATGCCCAGCACCAGTTCCAGTGACGTGAGGGTGAAGAGGGCTGCGAGCGATTCAGCGGAGAGCAGGTCTGCCATGGACAGCACCTTCAGCAGGAGCAGGGAGCGGTACAGCGAGAGAGTTTGCGGGTGCGTCTGAGGAGCGCCCCGCCGCTGGCCTGATTATAGCGACAGTACAGTGGTCAGCGCCCGGCCACCAGATTGGAGAATTCCCAAAACGGGGAACATGAGTGCGCGGGTCGCACTCAGGCCGAAATGATCGGTGCAAATTGAAGCGCACGGTCTGTATGATCGGGATGTCCGCGTTTACTACTTTTAGTACATTCAACATAACGGAAGTCAGAGAATGTCTACGGTTCGCCGAATTGGAGCGTTGGTTACCACATGTGCAATTTTCGTCACTGGCTGCGAGCAGTCGCCGGAGGCTGTCACGACGGCAGCGATTGAACTGGCAAACACAAAATGCCCGGTGATGGGCAATCCTGTGACAGCTGAGGAAACTCCGCCGGAGCTGATCCGGGAGTGGAATGGGAAGAAGGTGGGGTTCTGCTGCCCGCCCTGCCTTGAAGACTGGGCGGAAATGACGGATGCTGAGAGGGCAGAGAAGTTGGCAAATCCGCCAGCCGGGGCTGCTCATTAGGAAACCGCAGTGGCCGGGGTGCACCGTTACAGGTCACCGCGTGCGGGGTTCCGCTGCTGTTCCTGAAAATCCACTGCGAAATCTTCGTCGCCGGTCAGGCAGCGGTTGTTCATGGCAAGAATTTTCCGGATCCGGCCAACTGTTAACTTGGCCGGTCCGGTCAGTCGCAGCACAAGGTCATCGGCGCTAAATGATTCCAGTTCCCGGATGGAGTGGATGCCGAGGAAGGAAAATGCTTCGCGTGCCTGGGTGTCATTCTGGAACACAACATCGAGGGGGGCGTCGACGGGGATTCTTGAGCGTCCCAGTCTTCGGGAACTGGCGGGGTCCTGCAGACCGCTGGTGATCGTGGCTTTGCGAACACCTTTCTTCCGGGCAGCGAGGGGATCGTTGTCTGCCAGCAGGTCGGGTGCGACGGGCAGCGGGGGAGCGGGCACAAGCGGCGCTGATGCGACCACCGGCGATTTTGCTGCGGGGGAAGGTGGGGTTTCCTGGGGCGGTGTGGCGGGGGCCGGCGGGACGATTGCGGGGGTGATTCCCGCCGTTACAGGCTTCGGGGCGGACGACGCCGTTCTGGGTCGCCGAGAGACTGGTTTAGCTTTCGGTTTTTTGGCGGTTTTGGTTGCGACGACTTTTTTCACCGCAGATTTAGACGCAGCAGTTTTTTTCCGGGCACTGGGCTGCGGTTTTTTTGTGGCTTTGCGGATGGGTGTTTTCTTTGCAGGCCGGGCAGCCTTTGGATTTGCTTTTTTTGCCTTCTTTGCCTTTGCCATGGGAGAGTCCGATTTTCCGTGGAGGCGTTGGTTTGCGAAGTAATCGGGGGTTTTGCCCGTGCCAGCACTGCGGAAACCAAACAACCGCAGCCTCCCCCGAGATTCGCCCACTATATCGTAGATGCCCCGCAATTCACTCCGTCAGCCCCGGATGTTCCTCAAAAAAGTCCTGAACCAGCTCCTGTTCGGCAGCAGTCAGGAGGCCACTTCCCCATTGTGCCAAACCTCTTGAAGCCCGCCATTTGCCCAGAGTCTCCATTATCTCATTGTGAAATGGGGCGGAATCCGGATTCAGAAATTGTTCTCCGGTTGATTCGCTGAGGGAGAGTTCTTCCAGAATGCCCTGCGAAAACCGACTTTCGCGGGTGATCTGCAGACAGCGTGCTCTGGCTGGCAGCCAGTGATCGTTGAGATGACTGATTCTTCGCGGGCCATCGAAAAGCACTCGGAGCATGGGATGGCTGCTGTCGGCGGCAAGATGTGCGAGGAGTTCCGTGGCGGCGTAGAGGATTCGAGCATCCAGAGGACTGGGGAAATCCGGCTGCTGGGACATCCAGCGTCGCCACGTTTGCAGCACGCACTCCATTTGAATCTGTGGGGCCATGCCGGCGAGCGGGGGGTAGAAGCGAAGAAAGTCAGCGTCTGCATCGTCCCTGTGGGGTGGCGAGAGGCAGTTGTGCATCAGGCTGTCGAGGGCGCACAGGAAGGCGGCTCGCAGCGTGAGATAGGTGAGTGGACAATCCACCTGATGTCCGGACGAAGAATCCATGGCGGTGGGGCATCCTGGCGGGGTCTGGCGAGCAGGGCGTGGTTGGGCCTGCAGGCGGACGGCGTGGAAAGTGGGAGTGGAGGCTGTGAGCTGCGGAGTCAGGCTGCGGAGAGAGATCCTGTCATAACCGCAGGGCAACTCAAGATGTCTTCAGCGAATCCAGCGGGAGAAGGCGTTGACGGTTCTCACCAGCCTGTGTCAATCCCTATCGCTGGTCCGCGGGCGGGAACGCTGCCAACGCTGCCGCGGGAGCTATTCTCGTTCGCCCCTGACACGTTCCAGCGGCGACTTTAACGCCGTCAGTGAGACGTGGGGCGTGTGCATCCACACGGCGTGTCGCGGGTGCGGATTTAAGAACTGGCCCGACGGGGCGAGGTTCCTTGTGAGCCGTCGCAGTTCTGCTCCGCGGGTCTTGCGTGCGTCTGACGGGCATCCATTTCGTCCCCAGCACAGCCCGACGGACTGGAGGTCCGTTGTGCGGATGTGGTGTCCTAGGGATTTTTGCGTTCTGAGCGTTTTTGCAGGGATTTTGCGAGGCTGTCGACCATGGCTTTGTGGTAGGCGGCCTGTTGTGGATCACCGAGAGCGCTGTAGGCTTCGGCGAGTTTTGCGTGGGCGCTGGGTCGTAGTTCTT
>JBEIEK010000494.1:0-3564 GCA_040382995.1 Planctomycetaceae bacterium | reverse complement strand
TCCCGACGCCCTCAGCCCGCTCTGCAGCCCGGCTGCTGACAACAAGCCAACGCAAGCTTAGCTCCGCACGCCTCAGTTGCCTGCGGCGAGCCCGGGGAACTACGTACACGATGGGCGCTGATCACAGTGCTGACAGGTAGAGCGATGAAAATGCGGGCGGCGCAGCCGTTGTTCCCATGGTGCCATACCGTTGCTGTCGGCTATCGCGGGCGCCGGATTCCGGGTCAGAAGAAGTTCACGGACCCGTGCCGACCCAGTGCGACCGATGGTGACAGGCAGCCGTTCGGCTCCGAGGAGCAGTTTGCCGCCGCGGGAACAGCATTCGACGCTGATCACATGATCCAGATTGATCAGCATGGAGCGGTCAACCTGCATGAATGATCGGCTGGGGAGCAGACTGAGCCAGTCGCGCATTTTCCGCCGAATGGCCAGAACGGATCCTGAACAGAGCGTGACGCGGGAATGGTGATTTCTGGCTTCGATCAGCATGATGTCGTGAATGGCAGTGGCGTTGCCGGCTCCAGCCAGCGGTACCAGCAGGTCAGAAGCTGGCGAGGATGGATTGAGTGTTTCTTTGGGTGATGGTGGGCTGAGCAGGAGTCGTTGTCGAGCACGTGCGAGGGTATCGACCAATCGATCCGTCTGGACGGGTTTAAGCAGATAGTCGAGGGCATTTACGGAAAAGGCTCTAAGTGCATGCGTCTCAAACGCGGTGACGAACACAGTCAGAGGCTGCACGGGCAGCAATTGCAGCAACTGAAAGCCGTCATGCAGGCCGAGGTGTATGTCCAGGAACAGAATGTCGGGCTGCAGAGCAGGAATCTGCTGACGAGCCTGGGCGATGGTGCCGCAGTCACCAACGACAATCGTGTCCGGCTGCTGATTCAGAAGATATCGCAGCTCATGTCGGCAGTGAATCTCGTCGTCAATAATCAGACAGCGGAGACTTGTCATTGGGTGCTGATTCAAGGGCTGTGGGAATTCGAATTTGCGCGATGGCGAGACCGCCGTAAATGGAGAAGTGAAACTCCGCGATGCCACCATAGGTCAGTTGCAGCCGGTTCCTGACGTTGGCATGACCGATATGAAGCCCCTCTGAGGGAGTGACTCCGGCATCGTTTTTGAGCGAATTCACGACTTGTATTTGCAATAAATCATGCACCACGCACGCTTCGATTCGCAGTTCCGGTGCAAGGTTGTCATTTGTACAGTATTTAATCGCATTCTCGACTAAAGGCTGCAGGAGCATTTCAGGAAGGCGACAATTCAGAACATCTGGGTCGGCGCTGACGGAAAAGTTTAACTGTTCGTTAAAACGCACCTGTTCCAGCGCCACGAGGCTGCGGGCCAGATTCAGTTCCTGTTCAAGCGACCAAAGCAGGCCAGTGGCGGGTTTCAATCTGGCGTGCAGAATGTTGGAGAGGTTTCGGATGACGGTCGGGATCTCTTCGGGGGCGCGTCTCGACAGGCTGGAAATGGCTGTCAGGCAATTCATCAGCATGTGCGGATTGAGCTGGTATCTAAGCGCCACGAGTCGCGCCTCGGTTTCGCCAACGCTGGCGAGGGCTGCGTGCAGTCTGAGATTTTCTGCGATGCGTCGTCGCTGCAACAGAGAAAAAGCCAGTCCACAGAAGACAATTGGCATAGCGATCATCCGCAGCGATTGGGGCGACAGCAGAGTGATGGCATAGCCGTGGAAGTAGAGAATCAACAGCAATCCGGGCAGATGCGACACCATCAACGCGACGACGGGAACCATGTTCAGCAAACGTCCGTCGTCACGGTAGCGAATGCTGATGACCCAGACGCTGCACATTGAATTCAGCACGCACAGTCCATTCAGCCACGGCACGAGCTTTGAATACGGCAGCCATGCATGGAGGATCAGATAAGCCGTACTGATGACGCAGGCGGACGCAAACAATCTGCGATCGAACGGACTGAGATTTCTGAAACCGGCATGAGCGGCTGAAAACACGAGCATTGCGGCGGCCTGCAGCGTGCAAAAAAAGTTGCAGCCTGCACGCGGCATCAATGCAGGCACACGGTATCCCGGCAGAGACAGAACAGTATCGAACAGGACGCCATAACAAACGACCGACAGTCCACAAAAGCCCAGTAAACCAAGTGAGAGGTCGCGGAAGCACAGTGCAAGTGTCAGGCAAACAACCACTATTGCAACCGCCCCGCCAATCTCAAACTGAGCCCGAGCACTGCGACTGAGGTCGACTGCGTGACGATTTGCCGCGAGTCCAACCCGGATTGGTATTGCGAGTGCACAATCTGAAGTGGCCCTGAAAAGAACCTGATATTCCTGATCCGCGGCAGGCGGCAGTTGAATCAGGGGATACTGAGCAGATGCCACTGCGGAGTCGGCAACGTCACGATACCCATTGCTGCACAGATACTCTGTTCGGTCACCCGTCACCGAAAACCAGTCCACGTGGTCGATGCGAGTTGTCGGAAGCTCAACCACCGTGGCTTCCGTCGAGTGCATTGAAAATTGGATTCGGCACCACACGGCGGCTTTTGAATACCCGAACGTAGCCAGTGTGCCAGGTGATTGATGAATCCATGCTTCCGATGAAGCCCGCAGGACATCGGACGCTGACAGCTCACCGGTCGCATCGAGGAGGAACTGCGTCACCAGAGAGCCCGCTGGGCTTTGCGGCGGATCCAATACAAGCCGCAGCACCGCTGCGGCAATGCCGAGCAAACCAAGGATGATCAGGCCCGCCACAATCACCAGCAACACTCTGGGAAACCTGGAAGGCTGGCTACTTTCCTGAAGCCGGTCTTGCTTGGAACGCATGTCTGCTCAAGGCCCACGATGAGGTTGTGTCGAGATGAGGCCGAGAGACTCCCCGAATTTCGGTCCGATGTCCAGTTTTTTTTGGGTGCGAGGCGTGTATTTTCGGTAAGTCGCGAGGCATTCCGCGGCGGATGCACGCGATGAGTTGCGTTTGCTGGGCCGTTTGCCCGCGGACTGCCGTCCTGCGGCTCTGGGGTTATGGCAACAGACTCAAATCTGCGAACAGGTCGTCGATCAGTGACAGATCGGAATCAATGCCAGCGTCTCTTCCCAGTCGCTTGCTGTCTTGAACATCAACAACGCCTGTCAGGTCGACTCCAGACTCGCCCTCTGCTTTCTTCACCGAAGACCCAATCGCCGGCATACCCCCCCGGACCGGGACCACAATCATCCCAGCCCCAACGTCGCCAACCTCCTCCTCACGGAACACATCCACCCCGCGAGCCGGCACCACCACCGACACCTCCGGCACCGCCGGCACCGCCGGCACCGCCGGTTCCGAACCACGGGCCACCACATCCAGAGTCTCCACGCCGCGGCGTTCACCCACCGCCAGCTCACCCGCCATCAAGTGATCAGGGTACTGCTGCGGATCCAGATCCTGCCAGCCCAGCAGGTGACCGTATTCATGGGCCATCACGGTGGCAAGGTCGATCGTGCCGGCGGGGACTTCAAGATCGGGCTCGCCGTCGCCGTCGAGATCCGCGTCGTCCGTAAACGACCAGCCGTAGCCGAGAGCATCGTCATCCAGC
>JBEIEK010000493.1:0-3573 GCA_040382995.1 Planctomycetaceae bacterium | reverse complement strand
CGAATGCATCTGCAACGCGCTCTCCAGTGGCTCTTACCGGGGGATTGACATCCCCCGCTCGCCTTCCCGCTTCTCCTCCCAGAACCCTATGCAGCGCCGTTTGCCCGCGGACTGCCGTCCGGCGGCTCAGCACGTATACTTCCCAACAACTGACAACTCTTTCTCCCCTCACGGAACCAATGCCTCATGGACTTTCTGCAGCTGGCTGGCCGCAATATTCTCGTGACCGGCGTTGCGAACCGGAAAAGCGTTGCATGGCATACCGCTAAGGTGCTTCAGGAAGCGGGTGCCAATCTGCTTTTCGCAGTCCGTTCCGCCAGTCGCGCAGAATCTGTCAGCAAGCTGTTTCCCAATACGCCGGTGTTCATCTGCGATGTCGAGCACCAGGATCAGATCAACGCCCTGCAGGACGCTGTGGCGGCCCAGGTGCCGGCGCTGCATGGGCTGGTGCATTCAATTGCTTTCGCGGACTATTCCGCAGGCTGGCTTCCGTTCCACCAGACCCCTCGGGCTGCCTTTCTGCAGGCCATTAACATTTCCTGCTACTCCCTGATCGCGCTCTCTGAATCCTTCCGCAGTCTGCTGGACCCCCAATCTGCCAGCGTTGTCACCATTTCCATCTCAACCACGCGCATGGCGGCCGAAAACTACGGCTACATGGCTCCGGTCAAAGCAGCACTTGATTCTTCCATCTGCTTTCTGGCAAAGTCCTTCAGCCAGTTTTCCCGGGTGCGTTTCAACGCTGTCTGCCCTGGACTGCTCAAAACCAGCGCTTCAGCCGGGATTCCAGGCTATGTCGACAGTTACCTTTTCGCCGAAAAAGCGACGCTCCGCAAGCAGGCCGTGCAAACCGAAGAAGTTGCCAACACTGCCGCATTCCTGCTCAGCCCTCGCTCCTCCGGCATCAACGCTCAGGGCATCGTGATCGATGCCGGCATGGGCATCAACTACTTTGATCAGGCTCTGGTGAACCCCGGAAGCTAACCCGCAGTGGCGTTGACATTCACCGCCCCGAATGCGTCGCAATTTGCCGCTTCGCCCATTCCCATACCAGAGACACTGCGGGTTTATTCGCAATCATTTCGCAGCGAAAATGAAGTAGTTCCCGAAAACTCGGATATGATAACCGGACAAGGTTCTTGTCTCCGAACGGCTGCTACCGCTCACCTTCAGGCCTCAGGCATGCTTTCCCAGGCTCCTTCCCACTCCGCAACGCCAGCGACGCCGGCACGATTCGGCATGTCACTTGTGGCAATGATCGGCGGCAGTCTGCTTTGGCTGCTGGTTCTTGCGGCACTGTGGCTCGTGGTCATCCGCCGCTCCGCTCCACTGTCCTCCCAGCAGGCCGCACAGGACACCAGCAACACCACCACGGAAGAAACTGCCCCTCCCGTTACGGCCAGCACCAAAACCATCAAGCTCAGCTTCCCCACTCGGCCCCTGCCGGACTTCACCTTTCCCGAAGCCCAGGGCGGATCGCTCAGCCTGGCAGATCTCAAAGGCAAGCGCTGGCTGGCCAATTTCGTGTTCACTCGCTGCGTCGGCCCCTGCCCGTTGATGACTCGCGATGTCGCCGAACTGCACCGGCGTGTGGCCAAATCTGCACCGGATTTTCTGTTCGTGACTTTCTCCGTCGACTCCAGCTTTGACACCCCGGAAGTGCTCAAAAAGTACGCCGAGACCTTCTCGGCAGATCCCCAGCGATGGAAATTCCTCACAGGTGACGAACTCGCCATCCACGACTACATCCGCCGCGGGTTCGCTCAGTTCGTTCAGCCCAACCTCGGAGAATCTCGCAAGCCGGGTTACGAAGTCGCCCATTCCAACCGCGCCGTGCTTGTGAACGAAGACGGCATCCCCGTCGGCACGTGGCTCATGACCGTCCCTGAAGACGTGGTCAAGCTGCGGCGGGTGATCGAGGGTCGCGACGAGTTCCCCACCCCCGGCCCGATCCTGCAGACCCAGTCGGACGGGCAGAATCCGCCGGTGAGTCTGAATATTCTTCCGGTTCAGTCCGGCGACGAATCCGAACCGGCCCCGGACGCTGCCCCCGACGCAACTCCGGACACGGCCCCTTCAGGCGCCTCGGAACCACCGGCACCAACGGCTTCCCCAAAGGCTCCCCCCAAATCAGCGGACCCGCAGCCACCTTCCCCCGCCAGCAATCAGCCACCGCAGCAACTCAGCACGATTGAGCGGAACCGGGAGATCGACCAAAAACTTCCCGGCTGGATCCGCGCTCTCCCCAGCGTCAACGCTGGCCTCAACACGCTCTGCACACTACTTCTAATTGCCGGTTACCTCGCCATTCAAAGCGATCATCGGGACCTGCACCGCAACCTCATGATCACAGCCTTCGCTGTATCCGTTGTGTTTCTGGGTTCCTACCTGACATACCACGAGGCCCTGTACCGCTGGACTGGCCAGCGGGGCCGCGCCTTTGTGGGCTCGGATCTGGCTCGGATTCTCTACTTCGCAATCCTCGTCCCCCACGTCATTCTGGCCGCCTTCGTCCCCTTTCTGGCTCTGCGAATTTTCTACCACGCGTGGAAACAGCGCTGGACCAGCCACCGCCGGCTCGCCAGAATCACTCTGCCGATCTGGCTGTTTGTGTCGATCACCGGAGTGATCATCTACGGAATGCTCTATCACTGGCCCTGGAGCACCATCGAGCCAACCCCCATTGATCCCGGCTCCGCTCTGTAAACGTCTCCTGGTACGGCTTTCGGATCCAACCCAAAGGTGTTCTCATGCTGCGATTCTTCAAACCCCTGCTGATCGCAACCGCCATCGCCCTTGCCGTCGGCACCACGACTCAGGTCATGGCCTGCCCCGGCTGCAAGAATGCCAACGAAACCGAAAGTCTCCGGCCCCGGGCTTACATGCTCAGCATCCTGTTCATGCTGGGAATGCCGGCAACCGTGTTCACCGGGTTCGGCGTCGCCTTCTACCGCATGGCGCGGCGTTCCCCGGCCGACGCCGCAGCGCTCGAAGAATACCTCCAGCAACACGCTCTCCAAAACCCCCAACAGCCCCCCTCAGATCCTTCCACCACCACCTGAAACATCGCCTGGAATCCCGAAAATCCCATTTTGTTTGTCCTTGCAAACAGAATTTCGCAGCGCATACTGCCGCTCCTCAGGGCGATTAACTCAGTTGGCTAGAGTGCATCCCTTACAAGGATGAAGTCGGGGGTTCGAGTCCCTCATCGCCCATTCGGTTTCCCGCAGGGGAAGCGAATTGAACCGAAGAACTGCGAAAACACTGGGTTTTTGAAACTCAGTGTTTTTTGTTGCGCCTCAGTTTACCCGGTCTCGGTCGTGTTTCGCCCCACCATACGCCCCACCGCTATCGGTTCACGGGCCACTGGCGGGGCCACTGGCGTTCCAGGGTGACAATTACAATGGGAGTTGAACGCACCTTTTCAGCGGCAGGGATGCGGTTTTGGAATTCGCTGATTCCAATGCTGCAGCTGATTGGGTAGTTCGGGATTCAGCCAGGTCCGTTTCCGGCTTCGATCCGCGGAGCCCTGGGTTGACGAAACGGCGTACAAAGGGGGCAAACCGGGGTGTT
>JBEIEK010000492.1:0-3605 GCA_040382995.1 Planctomycetaceae bacterium | reverse complement strand
GTTCCAGTTCGACCAGACACTGAACATGCTTTCGCTGTTTTCGTTCCTGATTGCTTTGGGAATCGTCGTTGACGACGCCATCGTGGTCGGAGAAAACGTCTCTGCGCATCGCGCGATGGGCAAGACTCCGTTGCAGGCGGCGATCGATGGCACAATCGAAGTTGTTCCGTCGGTTTTCTCGTCGGTTGCCACAACCATCTTCGCCTTCGTGCCGATGTTTTTCGTGACGGGCGTGATGGGTAAGTTCTTTGCGGTGATTCCGCTGGCGGTGATTGCGATTCTGACGATCTCGCTGATGGAAGCCTGTTTTGCGCTCCCCTGTCACCTTGCTCTTGATTCCGGGCGTCCGTCACCGTTCACCATCGGGCTTAATCGCGGCACCAATTTTGTGCTCGATACCTTTATCCGTATTGTCTACCAGCCTGTGATTCGCTTCAGCACCCGCAATCCGCTGGTGACGGTCAGCCTTGCGATCGCCTTCCTGCTGCTTTCGGCGGCACTGGTCACCAGTGGCACGGTGCCGTCGGTTTTCTTCCCCAAACTTGATGCCCCTGAAGTCATGGCCACCGTGATTTTCCCGGACGGCACGCCCAGCCGCATCACCGATGCTGCCACCGCCCGCATTGAACAGGCGATCCTGGATATTAATCGGCGTCATTCCACGCCCGGTCGTCCCTTGATTGTCGTGACCCATCGCATGGTGGGCATCGTGCGCGAGAATGCTCCGGGAGGCGGTCAGGTGACCGAAGGCAGTCACGCCGGCTCCGTGTATGCGGAACTTGTGGATGCCGGACTTCGCGACGCCACCAGCGAACAGATTATTCAGGAATGGCGCGCGGCAGTCGGGTCAGTTCCTGGCATTGAAAAGCTCACCTTCGGTTCACAGGCCCGCGGACCGGGCGGCAAACCCATCGAATTCAAGCTTCTGGCTGCAGCTTCTGACATGCAGCAACTGGAGCGTGCAGTCGAGGAAACGAAGGTGAAGCTGTCGGGCTACACCGGAGTCTTCGATGTCTCCGATGACTCAACGCCCGGCAAGTGGGAGTTGCAGCTGACGGAGAAGAAACGTGCCCAGCCCCTTGGAGTGCCGCTGGAGACCATCGCCCGCACCGTGCGGGCATCGTATTACGGGGAAGAAGTGATGCGGCTGCAGCGCGGCCGGCATGAAGTCAAACTGATGGTGCGTTACCCCGAAGCCGATCGGCGAGCGATTGGCAGGTTTGAAGACATACGAGTGGATGCTGGTGACGGAGTTCAGCGACCGATTACGGAACTGGCCGATGTCACCGTGACCCGCGGTTATTCAGAGATCAACCGCATCGACCAGAAACGCTCCATCACGATTGCCTCTGATCTTGATGAAGCCCGCGGGAACGCCAAAAGCATCGTCGCCGACCTCCGCGCGGGATTCATTCCTGAGCTGCTGAAGAAGTATCCCGCCGTTCGTGTTCGCTGGGAAGGTCAGCAGGAACAGGATGAAGAAAGCGTGCAAAGCCTTGGCATCGGCTTGTTCATCGCGCTCATCGCCATGTACGTCCTGCTCACCATGGAGTTTACTTCCTATGGGCAACCGCTGGTCGTGATGGCCATTATTCCGTTTGGCATCGTCGGTGCGGTGCTGGGACACTGGGTCATGGGGCTCCCGCTGACGCTCTTCAGCACCCTCGGTCTTGTGGCACTCACGGGGATCGTGGTCAACGATTCGATCGTGCTTGTTGACTTTCTGAATTCCGCAGTCCGCGGGGGCACACCGCTGGAAGAGGCGGTGTTGCAGGCGGGAGCCAGACGCTTCCGCCCGGTGATGCTGACGTCACTCACCACCATCGCCGGACTCGCCCCGATCCTCGCTGAAACCTCGTTCCAGGCCCAGCTGGTGATCCCCATGGCCGCCAGCCTCTGCTTCGGCCTAATGACCAGCACCGTCCTTGTGCTCGTCCTCGTGCCCACCTTCTACCTGATCTATGCCCGCATCTTCGGAATCCGCGGCGCTGCTGAGCAGGTGCGGTTATGAAGCCCTGCTGCGGTTCATAGCCTTCCGAGCACGCCTGGTTTCGATCATGAAAGGCGTGCGGCCGATGTCAATCGGCCGGTGCGGCCCCGACCGCGCGGGCACGTACTGTTACCGGGGGATTGACATCCACTGCACGCCTTTCGCGTTTTTTGCGGTGATGAAGAGAACTTCAAGGCCATTGGGCGGTAGTGTGCTCATCCGTTGGGGCGATTGCTGGATTTCTGACCCACGGCTTGTGCGAGTTATTCCAGTGGGTTGTTTTTTGCATTCGGCGTGTTCACACGGGTAACGCAGCGTCCACGGCCGGGTCATCCGCTCAGGCGACGTCATTGCACCAAGTGACCAGTCGAAAATCGCCACAATTCGTATTCATCCTGATCCGTGGCCCGGGCAATAAGCCAAATCGCGGTTTCCGCCAGACAATCCGCACCGCCGTCCGAATTTCCCTGCAGAAACTCGCCTCAACACTTGCTCCCGCGCCGTTCTCCTGCCACGATAGGGGCCCGCGCTCGATTCGCATTCCCCACGCTCGGAACCTGTCATGTCCCACCTGCCTGACCCGCGGCTGCTGCTCGCCGCACTGCTGTTTGCGTTTACCGTCATTCCGGCCACCATGCCGGCAACGAATGCTGCCGAAATTCGTGACCGTGCTGTGGTGCGTCTGCGGCTGGACGAAGCGTCCGGAAATCCGGCGGATACGGCCACGGCCGGCAAAGCTGCTGACGCTGTCACACTTCCGGCAGCCGCCACCAGCAGCGCCAATGTGTTTGTCCCGGGCGGCGAAGGTCGCTGTCTGCTTCTGGAGCCCACATCCCGTCAGTTCATCAGCATTGACGGTAAGGGCGATACCAGCCGTCCCGAAGCTGTGACCATCAGTGGTTTCTTTGCCAGCCTGCATCCGCTCACCGATGGCGACTTCCATGGACTTTTCGCCAAACGCAACGGCAACAATGGTACGCCCACGAACTACGGCATCAATTTTCATCCCGTCAGTGATAACTTCCAGCTGTACGTTCACGATGGCAATGGCTACAAGGTGGCCAACTACAGTGTGAAGGCAGCCATCGGTTACCGTCGTCGTGTTCACCTGTCTGCCTCATTCGATCAGGGGGATGCTCCAGGTGCCGACGCGGATGCCGATGCGGACGATGTCCGCGTGCGTCTGTTCGTCAATGGCGTTCCGCTGGCGCCGGTGAAGGCAAGCGGTGGCTTTATCGAGGGCGCTGTCTGCTGGCTCACCGACACCTCACTGGCCCGCTGCGTCAGCGAAACACCGCTCACCATTGGTTCCAGCTTCACTGACGGTGAATTCACGCGGCTGTTCTGTGATGACATCTGCGTCTTTGCCGAAGCCCTTTCGGATGCTGATGCTGCCGCACTGTTCGCCGAGGCGGCTGGTGCGGCTGCGGCTGAAATCAAAGCCGAACAGGGCCCTGCAGAACCTCCTGCTGCTCAGCCCCGCATCGCTCAGGCCAGTCCCCACTCCGCCGAAATCGGCCGCACCACACGCCTCACCTTCGCAGGTACTCAGCTGGCCGGAGCACGGCTGCTGGCGGACATTCCGGGGATCACAGCCACGGCCGTCGAAGGCAGC
>JBEIEK010000491.1:0-3627 GCA_040382995.1 Planctomycetaceae bacterium | reverse complement strand
TCTCGCAGGCAAAAGGCGTGCTGCCGAAAGCAGCTTTGGCCTGATCGCGGACGTGGCGATCGACGTCACAGACAGCCGTGATGTCACCGTAAAGTTGGGTCTTGTGGGCGATGACGCTGCCCTGATATCGCAGGCCGATCGCACCAACCTGAGGGCGATTGAGAGTTGACCGCGATGTGGCGGCCTGTACAGGGGCAGCGTACAGGCCGCAGTTCAGCATCCAGCCTGCGGCTGCAGATGCCGAGGCTTTCAGCAGTTGACGGCGATTACCGGCCAAAGCAGTGTTGTGTTGATGGGCAGTCATGAGTTGGCTCCTGGGGTTGTCTGCGTCAGTGGGCGTCCTGGACCTCTTCGCCGGGCATGGGATCTGGCTGACTCACTACAGTCGCTGCGAAAGCTTGTGAATGCAGATGTTGCCGAAATTCCCTGCGGATGTGAATCCATGTAAAGACAATCAGTGCGACAAATCCGAAGATCGCCTCAAACGTGGGGTATTTCCAGATGACAGTTTGACCGCGAAGATTGCTGTAGCTCTGCCACTGGAAGTGCGACACGGCCCACCACGAAAAAGCATGATGAAAGCCGAGTAACGTGAGGGCCCAGGAAACTGGGCAAGCCAGCATTCGTTGCAACTGCAGCCAGTTTTGAATCATCGGAACACAGAACAAGATCGCGGTGAAGAATTCCCGTCGCGAGAGTCTGCGGTTATACCACCGGAGGCCGATGAAATCTCTGAGCGTGTAGGCTTTGCCTGCAGTCGGGGCCGCGGGGGATCGCCAGTACAGAAACAACGGGAACAGCAGGAATGACGTCAGGATCACATTCGCCCCGAGAAGTCCGGGTGCACCAAGGCCGAGCCGGCTCACCAGCGGGTTGGCTTCTGCACTGAGTGTGGGATTGAAGTAGAACGTTGAGCCGATGTCGGCGATGCGACTGGCCACGAGGGCAACCGCGGAGAGAACTGCAACTCGTTTGCGATCCATGGCGGTGCCTGTGCAGAGTTGATGCGGCTGAGGCTTAAAACAGACGGCCGGTGCTGTCACCAAACTGTTCGACGGGAATCTGCATGCGATCGAGGATGGAGGTGTAGAGGTTGCAGAGTGGTGTTTGGCCTTTGGATGCGAGATGCTGACCCGTGGGGATTGAGCCACCCCCGCTGCCGCCGAGGAGGACGGGGAGATTGTCAGGATCATGGCGATTGCCATCGGAGATGCTGGAGCCGAACAGAATTATGCAGTTGTCCAGGAGTGCTCCGTCACCTTCCGGGATGTCGCGAAGTTTTTTGAGGAGTTCTGCGAACTGGGCGACGTGCCAGCGGTTGATGGCTTCGTACTGTCCGATCTTTCCGGCGTTGTTTTCATGATGGGACAGTTCGTGATGGCTGCCGGTAACTCCGTCAAGGAATGAGAAGTTTCTTCCGGAGACATCGTTTGCGAACATCATGGAGGCGACGCGAGTGGAGTCGGTGCGGAAGGCGAGTACCATGAGGTCGAGCATCAGCGAGATATGTTCTCGGAAGTCTGCAGGGATGCCGGGGGCAGGTGGCGGTACTTCGGCAGCGGAGCCGGGTTCCCAGCCTGCAGATCGGGGTTTGGAGGCGAATTCGATGCGACGTTCGACGGCACGGACAGCATCGAGGTATTCGTCGAGTTTGAACTGGTCATCGCGGCCAAGTCTGCCGCGAAGGTGACTGGCGTCCTCAAGAACAAAATCGAGCAGGTTCTGGAAGTCTGCGGTTTTGGCGGTTTGGCCGGCAAGTCGTTTTCCGAAGAGTCTTTCGTAGACAAGTCGTGGATTGATTTCCCTGGCGACTGGTCGAGTTGGGGACTGCCAGGAGATGTGTGAACCATAGAGTCTGGTGTAGCCGACGTTGCTGTCGATGCCACTGATGACAGGTTCGGTGCCCAGTTCCAGCGAGGGGAGTGGTGTGAACTGGCTGGTGTGTTGAGCGATGAGTTGGTCGATGGAGATTCCGCCGCTGCTGATGTTCTTCCCGGTGGTTTTGGCGACGGGCATTCCGGTCAGGAAGTTGGCCGTTTTGGCATAGTGACCGTCGCCACCGTGGCTGTGTTTCTTGTCCAGTCCGGTGAGCACGAGCGTGTGCTGGCGCACGTCGGCGAGTGGCTGAAGTGTGGGGCTGAGCGTGTAGTCCGGGCCAGAGTTTTCAGGAATCCAGGACTTTTCCCAAACACCATTTGGAAAGTAGATGAAGGCGGCCCGCAGGGGAGGTCCTGGGGTGACGTTCGCCGTGGGCGTGAAGGCTGCTGAGGCACGGCGCTGAAGGGATGCCAGAAACGGCAGTCCCAGAGTCAGGCCTGTACCTCGCAAAAAACTGCGTCTGCTGTGGTTGGTCATGGTTTGCGGACCTCGGGATTTGAATTCGGTGGTGGTGGCGACTTTTCAGCAGCCTGTTTTTGCTGATTGATGGCAGCAGATTTTTCGGCAAGTTTTTGGAGCGCGTTGAAGAAGCGAGTGGAACGGCTTACCGGGGGCGGAGGTGTGGGTTCAGATTTCCTGTAGTAACGATTGCGGAATGGGTAGCTGCAGGCAATCTCTTCAATCAGCGCATGGCTGTGAAGGCCGTTTGCCTCAAGTCGTTTGACGCAGGATTCAACCACGCAGGCATCGAATTTGTTAAGTTCGCGGCCGAGGGCGAATCCGAGTAGTTTGCGGCTGAGGTGGGTGAGGAAGTCATGCTGCCGGCTGAGCAGCACCGTTTTTAGTTCGGCCGGGCCTGTGAATTGTTCTCCGGAAGGCAGTTTGCCCGCGGCATCGATGGGAAGCCCGCCATCCTGCTCGCGCCAGCGACCGATGGCGTCGAAGTTCTCCAGCCCAAAACCCAGCGGATCCATGCGGTCATGACAGGCAGCACATTCGGGTTTGAGTCGGTGTGCTTCCAGACGCTGACGCAATGTCAGATGAGAGTTATCGACGGCGGTTTGTTCGAGCGGCGGAACGCCGGGGGGTGGAGGTGGCACGGGATTACCAAGCAGCTCATCCAGCAACCAACGTCCCCTCAGCACCGGACTGGTGCGACGCGGATAGGATGCGGCCGTCAAAACCGCTCCCAGCGTGGCCACTCCGCCGCGTCTGCGGTCAGTGACGGAGACTTTCTGCCAGCTGGAGTCGGTCGGAGGCTGAAGTCCGTAATACTCTGCAAGCCGGCTGTTGACGATGACGTAGTCTGCGGAAAGCAGCTCGGACAGCGGACGGTTGTCCCGGAAAATCGCTGTGATGAGCTGGACGGCTTCTTCGCGCAGGTCTGTCGCCAGCTCGGGGGTGTATTCAGGAAACAGCTGTCTGTCCGGCTGCTGGTTTTCAAAGTTCCGGAGCCCGAGCCACTGCAGACCGAAGTTTTCTCCGAGTGAAGCTGACCTGGGATGGGCCAGCATCCGTGAGATCTGGCGACGGTATTCTGCTTCGTCAGCGAGCCTTCCGGAATCGGCGGCCTGCAGAAGTTCTTCGTCGGGGATGGACGACCAGAGAAACAGGGCCAGCCGGGTGGCGAGCTGGTGCGGGGTCAGCGGGAAGATACCAGTTTCTTCAGGCTCAGTTTCGACGACGAACAGGAAATGCGGTGAGACAAGAATGGCCTTGAGCGGCTGGCGAACGGCGGAGACAGAAGTG
>JBEIEK010000490.1:0-3631 GCA_040382995.1 Planctomycetaceae bacterium | reverse complement strand
GGTCCGCAACGACCGCGAACGAAAAGTAGAGAATAATCGGGCGGGTGAGTCGACGCGGGGCAGCGAATCCAGCCGCTGGGCTCTCGAAAAAATCATCCGCGCCGGCTTCGGACTGGCCACCATCTACTACGGGGACGTCGACCCGGATTTCGACGACGGTTTTCGCAACGGCATCCATGCCCTGCTCCCTGCCGATCAGCAGGGCTCACGCACACCCACCTCTGGTGGTTCCATCAGCGCCTGGGCCTGGGGACTCAGCCGAGCCCTCGATGTGCTCGAAAAAGATCCCGCGATTGACGGCCGTCGCGTCGCCGTGTTTGGTCATTCCCGTCTCGGCAAAACATCGCTCTGGGCAGGTGCTCAGGACGAACGCTTCGCACTGGTCATCTCCAACAATTCCGGCTGCGGCGGCGCTGCCCTCAGCCGCCGCGCCTTCGGGGAAACGGTCGCCCGCATCAATCGCGTGTTTCCCCACTGGTTCTGTCTCAACCACCGCAAATACGACAACAACGAAAACTCACTTCCGGTGGATCATCATCAACTGATCGCACTCGCCGCACCCCGCCCGGTGTATGTGGCCAGTGCGGTTGAAGATCAGTGGGCCGATCCGCGGGGCGAGTATCTGGGGTTGTTTCACGCCGGTCCCGTTTACCAGCTGTTCGGAAAGTCGCCACTCCCCTCCAGCACCCTGCCCGAACTCAATCAACCCATCCACACCGACGTCGGCTATCACATTCGCAGCGGGAAACACGATGTGACGGACTACGACTGGGAACAGTATCTGAAGTTCGCAAAGCAGCATCTGCAGCAATAGCAGCCGCAGACAGCGTGATCCCGTTTTTTGACCGTCCCGGATGAAAGTTGCCGATGTCGAGCCAGCTCACCGCAGCCCAGCAGGCTGCAGTTGAACATACCGAAGGCCCCCTGCTGGTCCTGGCAGGTCCAGGGTCCGGCAAGACGCGAGTGATCACGCACCGCATCTCAAGACTGCTGGAAACCGGAGCTGCTGCCGACCAGATCCTGGCTCTCACCTTCACCAACAAAGCCGCTCGCGAAATGTCCGAACGCGCCGGGCGGCTGACCGGTGGCAGTCGTGTGCAGGTGAGCACCTTTCATCGGTTTTGTGCACGGCTGCTCAGACGCTGGCCCGAACGCGTCGGGCTGAAGGCCAACTTCACGATTCTTGATCAGTCCGATCAGACGGCCATCATCCGCCGCATCATGAAGGACCTCAACCTCGACAGCTCCGTGCACGAACCCGGTCGCGTCCTTGCACGCATCAGTCGAGCCCGCAATGACATGATCACCAGCGGTGAATTCCAGCGTCGTTTCGAACAGCGGGTTTCCGGCCCCATCGATGCGGCCGTCTGCATGGTCTTCCCGGAATACGAACGCCGCGTCCGCGAACAAAACTCCGTCGACTTCGATGATCTGCTCCTGCACGTCGTGCAGATGCTTCAGGAAGAACCCGAACTCCGCAGCATCCTTGACGAACAGTTTCGGTGGATCCTTGTGGACGAATATCAGGACACAAACTTCGCCCAGTACCAGATCGTGCACGCGATGTCACAGGACTACCGCAATCTGTGTGTGACGGGCGATCCTGATCAATCCATTTACGGCTGGCGCGGTGCTCGACCAGCCAACATTTCCGCGTTCGAGCGGGACTATCCGGAACGCGCCGTGGTGAGTCTGGATCAGAACTTCCGCAGTACCGGACGCATTGTCCGCTGCGCTGATCGGCTCATCTCCAGCAATCGTCGCCCGCACCGTGGCCGACTGACCACATCCAACCCGGATGGATCTCCGGTGCGTCTGACGATCTTCGCAGACGGTGAGGCCGAAGCTGACGGCATCGCCCAGGAAATCCTCGCCGAAGTCACCGCCGGCCGCCGTGAATTCCGCGACTTTGCCATCTTCTACCGTGTCAACGCACTCTCGCGGCTCTTCGAAACATCACTCGCACGCCATCAAATCCCCTGCCAGGTGGCCGCCGGGTACTCCTTTTTCGAACGTGCCGAAGTCCGCGATCTTGTCGCCTGGCTGCGGCTCATCGAAAACCACGCCGATGACGCCGCCTTTGAACGTGTGATCAATCGGCCGACCCGAGGCATCGGCGAAACGTCACTCCTGCGACTGCGCAATTATGCCACCCGCGAACGCATCAGCCTCTTTCAGGCGGCTCTGCAGGCAAAGTCCGTCCAGGGCCTGTCCGCTCGCACCGTCAAAGCCATGCTGGGCTTCACCGATCTGATCCAGCGACTGCATACACTCTCGGCCGATGGACGCGTCGCCCCGCTCCTCGAACGCCTGATTACCGAGATCGATTACATGGCGCTCTGGAAGGACGACAACGAAGAACCCGACGAAGACCGCGCCGCCAACGTCTACGAACTCATCAGCGCCGCAAGGCAATACGACGGAAGTGCCCCGAATGAGGACGACGACCAGACAATCCCGGCCCCAGCCGATCCGACGGCCGACCCACCATCGCTCCAGGGCTTTCTCGAAATCGCCACTCTCAGCAGCGAAGTCGACAGCATCAACAGCGAACACGGCGCTGTCACCCTGATGACGCTGCACGCCTCCAAAGGACTTGAATTCCCCTGCGTCTACGTTACCGGACTCGAAACCGGGCTGATCCCCCACGAACGCTCCCTTCGCGACGGTGACCCCGCAGCACTCGAAGAAGAACGCAGGCTGCTGTTTGTCGGCATCACCCGAGCCATGCATTCACTGACGCTCACCCAAACCAGTTCCCGCTTCTTCCGCGGTACGCGACGCACAACCATCTCCAGCCCCTTCCTGCGGGAAATCGGCGGCGAACTGGAACTCAGCTCCGGCACCACCAGCCGCGGCAACTCCGGTCGCATGACCCCCGACTCTCCCGCTCCCACACCCTCCGCACCGCTCGACGACCGCCTCAGCCAGGCCCGTCGCCGCTTTGACGAAGCCCTCCAGCGCGGCAAAGCCCGTCCCCTGCTCATGACCGGCACTCAGCTCGCCGGACTCAACGCCCCCCCCACAGACACCGCGTCAGCTGATGTCACCGACGATGCGCCCGGCAGCCACGGCTATCGCCCAGGAATGCTCGTGCGGCACCCCCGCTATGGCCGCGGCACCATCACAGAAGTGTCCGGGGGATCACACCGCGCCACCGTGACGGTTGCTTTTGAAGGCGAGAGCGAGCCGCATTCCTTTGTCGCCTCCCGCTGTCCGCTTCAGCCCGTCGGCCTGCAGCAGTGAACCCAGTCCTCATGCCAGCCACACCAGACTCCACGCTATCAACATCAGCGCACTCCCCAGCGCCCCCACGACAACTGCTGCTGGCCATCGAATCGTCCTGCGACGAAACCGCCGCGGCCGTGGTCCGCAGTGACGGTCAGGTGCTCTCCAGCATCATCGCCTCCCAGCATGAACTGCACCACGAGTGGGGTGGCGTCGTGCCCGAAATTGCCTCGCGCGCCCACGTGCGGAGGTTGCTTCCCGTGCTGCAGTCTGCGCTGGATGAGGCCGGGTGCCAACTACGGGACCTCGCCGCCATCGCGGTCACCACCGAACCGGGACTCGTCGGTTCTCTGCTCACCGGACTCACCGCCGCAAAAACGCTGGCCTTTTTTCTTGACATTCC
>JBEIEK010000489.1:0-3642 GCA_040382995.1 Planctomycetaceae bacterium | reverse complement strand
TCCACGCCGAGCACGTAGTTGCTGGTGACACCGTAGCGAAAGCAGTGTGCCCCGCCGGCGTTCATGGCAATGTTGCCGCCCAGTGTGCATACCGGGCCACTGGACGGATCCGGGGGATAGAACAGGCCGTGTGGTTCGAGCGCGGCATCGAGCTGGTTGAGTACGACGCCGCTTTCGACTTCGCACCAGAAACCGCGCGGGGAGATCTGGCGAATGCCGCGGAGCGCTGACGTGTGAATGACGACGCCACCCTGAGCTGCGACCGGACCACCGGACAGTGATGTCCCGGCCCCGCGGAGTGTGAAGGGGACGTCCAGCGACCGCAGTCCGGAGACGACGGTGCACAGTTCATCCCGGTCGGCCGGAATGATGACGGCGTCCGGTGGATAGCGGCGATACCCGAGACCATCGGCATCGTAGCCAGCGCGCTGCGCGGGCGAATCGAGAATTCGTCCGCGAACGACGATGCGTCGAAGTTGTTTCAGGAGTTGCGACACGAAGCCACCTGAGTGGTGCGGGGCGTGCGACACGGGCCACAGCGGGCGAGTGGGTCAGTCAGCTTTTTTGAATCCGGCCTGCAGGAGGCTTTCGTAACCGGCGCGGAGTGGCCGCAGATCAACTCCCTGGTTTTGCAGGGCTTCTGCGAACATGAGCACGCGGCCACCGGATTTGCAGTGCACATAGACGGGTTTGTCTTTGGGCAGAGTTTCGGCGATGCTGGCGGGGGTGGCGGACTTCAGCTGGCTGAGGGGCAGCAGCTGGGCATCCGCCAGATGTCCGGCGGCCCATTCGTCCTGTTCGCGAACATCCAGCAGCACAGCGGCTTTCTGTTCGACCTGCTGTTTGACGTGATCGAGCGGATCAAGGGCGTGGCCGGCATCAGAGAACTGGGGTTTCATGGCTTTGGGTTTTCCTGGTTGGGCGGGGGTGTTCTGGGCAGACTTGCGGGGCTGAGCGAAGAGCGGGGAATCGGGGTCGCCACCGGATTGCAGGAAGGCGATCAGATCGAGCACTTCATCGCGGGAGAGAGTGTTGATGAGCCCGGCGGGCATCATGGAGACTTTGGACACCAGCGTGTCTTCGATTTCGTCGCGGGCGACCGTGGTGAGGTTGCCGGGTTCGAGCATATTTTCGCAGACCATGATGCGGTCGCTGTTGAGGTTGACCACGCGTCCGGCAACGGTGCGACCGCTGTCGAGCACGAACACGCTGGCTTCGTACTGGTCCGAGATGACTTTGCTGGGTTCGATGATGGATTCCAGCAGCGTGCGGGCATTGTAACGGCGGGAGACGGCGGTGAGTTCCGGTCCGACGATACCGCCATCACCGGCAAAGCGGTGGCATTTGAAGCAGGCGGTCACCTGGAACATGCGGCGTCCGTTGTCAAAGCTGCGGCCACTGAGCCCGGCTTCGACGTCAGCGAGGAAATCGTCGACGGTCCATTCCTTCACGGCGGCCCGGGCTGAGGCTTCGACGAGTGGCTGCCCGCCGGTGGGCTGGGCTTCGAGGACTTCGCGGAGGGCCACTTTCTCGGCTTCGGTCAGCCGATCGATGGCTTCCTGGCGGATGTTTTTAATGAAGCCGGAGAAAGAGTTGCCTCCGCGCAGCGTGACGGACTTCACGAACCACTCGAAGTAGGTTTTCCGCTGTTCGATGGTCCACGGCCCTGCGAGTGCTCTGAGGCAGTACGCGTAGTGAATCTGTTCTTCCTGGCTGGGGGCTTTGGCGAGCAGATCAAGGGTTTTGGCGGCAGCGTCGGGGGCGTTGAGGTACACGAGGACGCGGCACAGTTCGCGGTTCAGGCGTGGGCTGCGGGCCGGGTAGATCGGGCTGAGTGCGGCGGCAGCCTGGCGGGCTGTGTCCTGATCGGGCTTGCCCATACGGATGAAGCAGAGGCTGAGAACGCGCAGGGCATCAAGCTGCTGAGGTTCGCTGAGCTGGGCGGGGTTGAGTTCTGCGAGGGAGGCGAGGAGGCCGTTCTGGTGAGCCGGCTGACCGCAGCGAGCCAGTGCGAGCAGGGCGTTGATGCGGGCGTCGGGACTGGATTTTTCGGCGAGCGCCCGTTCGGCCCACGAGGTGACCGGCTGGTGTTCGATCGCGGTGCGTGCGGCAAACCGAATTGTGCGGTCAGCGTGTCCCAGGTGCGGCCAGGCTTTGGCGATGGCGTCAGGATGTGGTTCGTGGAGTGCTTCGAGGGACTTGCGGAGTTCCCGGTCAGCGTTGCCGGACTGTTCATCGAAGGTGGCGGACGCTGTGGATTCTGAGCCGGTGTAGGTGACGCGGTAGAGTCCGGACTGAGTTTTGCGGCCACCGATTGTGAAATACATGGCCTGGTCCAGCGGGTTGATGATCACGTCGGTGACGGGCAGCGGAGCAGCAGAGATGAAGCGTTCGGCGGTGCCTTTCCAGGAAGCGCCGTCCGGAGTCATCTGGACGGCATAGATCACACCGTAGCTCCAGTCACTGATGAACAGCGAGTGCTGGTATTTGGCCGGGAATTTTGCTCCGGTACCGAACGTGATGCCGGTTGGTGAACCCGGGCCGATGTCAACCACGGAACCGAGGCTGTCCGGATAGTATTCGGGCCACTTGCCGGTGCCGGAACGCCAGCCAAATTCAGAACCACTGGTCACGTGGTTCACGCGGGTTGGCCGGTACCACGGAGATCCCACGTCCCATTCCATGTCGGCGTCGTAGGTGAACAGTTCGCCGAGCGGATTGAGGGCAATGTCGTACTGGTTGCGGAAGCCCATGGAGAGCAGTTCCCAGTCCTTGCCGTCGGGACTGACTTTGGCAATCCAGCCACCTGGCGCGAGAATCCCCACGGCGTGTCCACCGGCGTCCCACATCCGTGGCAGCAGCTGGTCCTCGTTCCAGATGGTGGGTACGCGGGAACGGTTGAACTGGGTGGGCGGGGTGTGATTGCCACAGGCGACAATCAGCGATTTGCCGTCCGGTGAAAGGATGATCGCGTGCGGGCCGTGTTCGTTGCCGCCTTCCAGCACGCGCAGGTGTTCGGAGGAGTCATAGATGTCATCGCCATTCGTGTCACGAACGCGATGCAGGCCGACTTTGGGCTTGTCGCCACTGTTGGTCATGACATACAGGCTGTCGAAGGCACAGAGCAGTCCCTGAGCCATGCCCACGTCCACCGGAATGGGCTCGATGGAGATCTGCTGATCGCTTCCCTTTGCCGGCGGAGTGACACGGTAGAGCTTGCCGTACTGGTCTGAAACGATCAGCCGGCCTTTGGGATCGCTGGTCATGCAGACCCACGAACCCATGGTTTCGGAGGGAACCGAGTAGAGCAGTTCAGCGGAGAAGCCCTGAGCGATCTTCAGGTCCGAAACGGGCGTGGCTTCGGGGAGCGGGGCGGCGTCGTCGGAAAGGACGATGGCGTCAATTTCCATGCGGCCGGCGCGGCTGAGCGGATCGATGCGGAGAGAGGTGACGGGGGAGTCGGTGGCGAAGTACAGCTTCAGACTGCGGAATTCCTTGTCGCTGCCACGCAGTTCGCCACGCACGGATTTGTCTTCGCTGGTCTGCGGAGACGCTTCGGTGGTCCAGAAAACCTGGATGTCGGCGTTGCCCCGAAATTTGGCACTGATGAGGATGCGGTGCTGACCTGAGCGACCCTGGACG
>JBEIEK010000488.1:0-3643 GCA_040382995.1 Planctomycetaceae bacterium | reverse complement strand
CTGGACAGCGCGCGGGTCCACAGGAGCGAAACTGGGGAAGTCGCCGGCAGCTGTCAGCAGCAGAGCTCCGCCGGCGTGCGGCACAAGACAGTTCTTCAGCACTGCAGAGTCGAGGCCTTCCACGTTGCGACTGACGTCTGCGAGGGTGTGGGATGTTTTCAGATTGAGCAGTGTGGCAAGATCTCCGCCTTCAACCTTGAGATCCACGAGGGCACAGGAGCTGGGCTTTTTCGACAGTTCGCAACCCAGATTTGCAGCCACCAGACTGCAACCTGATCCACCACTCGCTGAAAACACGCCAATCGTAAACGCCTTCCTGCGCCGCAGATCGATCCTGTCCAGCGCGTGATTCAGCTCACTGCCCAGGTCCGTCAGATCAAGGTATTCAGCCGCACCCAGCCGCATCGCCCGCAGCACCACCCGACTGTCCGCAATGCTGCCCACGAGGAGCAGCCGACAGGGGGCGCCGCCGCAGATGGCTGATACGGCCTCAAGACCCGTTTCCGTGTTCTCGGGCATCACCAGAACAATCGTGGTCTGAGCCTCTGCCGGGGCAGGGGACTGACTGAGCGTCCGCAGCAGTCCGGGAACATCCGCAAGGCGGCACTGGTTTCCCGCCGGGAACTCCAGACCCCGGGCAAAGACCACAGACCGAATCACCGCTGATGCGGTGTCATCATCGCTCACGAGAAAAAAACGCATGCTGCGGAGCTCTCTGCTGAACATCGCCACGTTAGGAAGGGAGAAACTCCGACACCTTAACCCTCGGATCGGCTGGCTTCCAGCCGACATGCCTAAAAAACTGCGTGTCCCCGACAATCGTCAGGCTGGTCCGGCTGCGGTTGCTCGGATTCCTTGCTGGTCCACGCTAAACTGAGGGCAACACGCCAATACCTTGTCTGATTTGCCCGGAGCTTTCCCGTCATGGCCGTGACAGTCCGCAAACTGAATGACCTCACCCTCTTCGATCGTCTCTCCCGGTTGACATTTCTGCAGGCCTGTGAACTCCTCGGCGGCCGCGAAGAAGGGCGCCAGCGACTCTTCGCCGGTGGCAAGCTGCCAATCGAAAACATTCAGGAACAAACGCAGCTCACACGCGACCACTTCCAACTCACACTGCCCGGCGATGACGCCATCGTCACCGTGCGACTGAATGATGCCCGCCGCGATCGCCTGCAGCTGCTCTGTTCCCAGTGCGACTCGCTCTGCGAACACATGGGTGCCGCACTCTCCGTGCTCCTCGAAAACCGCATCGCCCTCGGACTCGCTGCGCCACCCCCCGAACGCCAGCCCGTCAAACCACTCAATGAGGAAGAACTTACGACTGTTGCTCTGCGCGATCGTGAACAGCGCGCCCGCGAAGAGAAAATGGAAGTCCGCGTCCTCGATGGCGATCCCTCCAGCGCCTGGTGCGACTATCTCGTCACCAGCCGCCTCAGCGGTCGCTCCTATCGCGTCGCACTCCGCGGCACGGAACGCGGCGAATCCTACTGCACCTGCCCCGATTACCGCGAAAACACTCTCGGTACCTGCAAACACATCCTCCACGTGCTCATCAAAGTTCGCCGCCGACTCGGTGCCGACGCACTCACCAAAAAGCTCAGACAAAAAGACACCAACGTGCACCTCCGCTATGGTGTTGAACTGGCACTGCGGCTCGGAGCCCCCGATCGTACCAGCGAACCGGTGGAAAAAATCATCGGTCCGCTCCGCAACACGGACATCACCAATGTCAGCGATCTCATTCGCCGCATCGATCGCCTCGAAAGACTCGGACAAACCGTCGTCGTGTATCCGGATGCCGAGGAATTCATTCAGCAGCAGCTCCATCAGCAGCGGATTCAGACACTCGTCGCCGAAATTCGCCAGGACCCCGCTGCACACCCGCTGCGAACCACACTGCTCAAAACAGAACTCCTGCCCTACCAGCTGGATGGTGTCGCCTTCGCGGCTGGTGCCGGTCGCGCTATCCTCGCTGATGACATGGGACTCGGCAAAACCATTCAGGGCGTCGGCACCGCAGAACTCCTGGCCCGCGAAGCCGGCATCAGTCGCGTTCTCGTGGTCTGCCCCACGTCACTCAAATCCCAGTGGCTCAGTGAAATCGGCCGCTTCTCCTCCCGCACCGCAAACCTTGTCACCGGCGGTGCAAAGGATCGCCCCGATCAATATGCCAGCCCCGCTTTCTTCACCATCTGCAACTACGAACAGGTGCTCAAGGATGTGCTCTCCATCGAACAACACCGCTGGGACCTCATCATCCTCGACGAAGGCCAGCGCATCCGCAACTGGGAAGCTCAAACCACACAGGTTGTGAAAAGCCTGCGATCCCGCTTCGCGCTGGTGCTCTCCGGAACACCCATGGAGAACCGGCTCGAAGAACTGTTCTCCGTCATGCAGTTCGTCGACGGACGCCAGCTGGGACCCGCGTTCCGCTTCTTCAACCGCTATCGCATTCAGGACGAAAAAGGAGCTGTGCTCGGCTACCAGCACCTCGATGAATTGCGCGAACGGCTGCGTCCGGTCCTGCTGCGCCGCACCAAAGCCCTCGTCATGAAACAGCTCCCGCCGCGGAACACTGAAATCCTCCACGTGGCACCAACGGATGAACAGGCCGTCCTGCATGCCGCGCACCTCCGAGTCGTTGTCTCCATCGTCCGCAAAAAGTACCTCACCGAAATGGATCTTCTGCGGCTCAGACAGGCACTCCTGATGTGCCGCATGGCCGCCGACAGCACCGCACTCGTCGACAAGAATCCCCCCGGTTACTCCTCGAAACTCCAGGCCCTCGATGAACTCTTCGAGCAACTCTTTGTGGACGGTGATCATAAAGCCGTCCTCTTCAGCGAATGGACGTCCATGCTCGATCTGATTCAGCCACTCCTCGATAAACGCGGTGTCCACTACGTCCGCCTCGAAGGCAGTGTGCCCCAGGGAAAACGACAGCAGCTGGTGCACGAGTTTCAGACGAATCCCGAGTGCCGCGTGTTTCTTTCCACCAACGCCGGCAGCACCGGACTCAACCTCCAGGCTGCCGACACCGTCATCAATGTGGACCTTCCCTGGAACCCCGCCGTCCTCGAACAGCGAATCGCACGCGCTCACCGCATGGGCCAGAAACGCCCCGTCAACGTCTACATCCTCGTCACCCAGGGGACCCTCGAAGAACAAATGCTCACCACCATCAGCCAGAAAAAAGAACTGGCCATGGCGGCACTCGACAGCGATTCCGAAGTCACCGAAGTGAAACTCGGAAGCAGCAGCATGGAGGAACTCAAATCCCGACTGGAAGTGCTCCTCGGCGCCGTCCCCGAAGCCCGCGCCGACGAAAGCCAGAGACGCGAACGCGAAGCAGAAACCGCACGCCTCGCCGAAAAACGCGATCAAATGGCCGCCGCAGGCGGACAACTGCTGTCCGCCGCCTTCGGTTTCCTCGCACAAATGCTCCCCAACTCCCCCTCCAACTCACCCCCGGCCCCCGAAATCGTCAACCGCATCCAGCAACAACTCACTGATGCCGCCGAAATCGACGAAAATGGCCGACGTATGTTGAAAATTGCCCTCCCGCCCGATGAGGCGCTCGGACAAATCGCCCAGACAATCGCACAACTCTTCGGCCTCGCCCAGAAACCAACCGCCCCCT
>JBEIEK010000487.1:0-3646 GCA_040382995.1 Planctomycetaceae bacterium | reverse complement strand
GCGTAGTCGGGGGCCAGGCGATGCAGAGCGACCGAGGGACGAGGGAGTGAGCATCGCCTGGCCTCCGACGGAGCGGAGCGGCGGCGTGTTGGTGTTGTGCAGTTGGTGCGCGGGTGCGATTGTCAGGAAAAAATCGCTGTGATTTTCCCCTGGTGGAGAGTTTTTTGTGCGAGGGACTGGTGGCCTCTGCTGCGTTCCCCGGTCTCCTGACCTTCGTCCTGCACGCGAAAACTCTGACGAAACGGTTCAGAAACTCCAGTCATCACCGTGAGACTGGCAGACGTCAAACAATGCAGGAATTTCACCACAGACAGGATGTGTCGCGATGAGGACCCGAACCGTGCGAAATGTCGTTTCCCTGGCTGTTTGGCCGCTGATTGGCCTTTCGCTGATCCTCCCCACTGTCTCGGCTCAGGAGTTCCCGTTTGAGTTTGCGTACACTTCCGGTCGTGCGGATGGTCACGTCGGCATCTACCTGCGTTCCAGCAGCGGCGAAACGCTGCTGACCGCTCCGTTTACCCGCGCCGAAGCTCCCCGCTGGTCGCCGGATGGTCGACAGTTTGTTTTTCAGGCCCTGGTAGATGATCAGACTGACATCTATGTCATGGATCTCAAGAAAAATGAACACACCCGACTGACACATGGCGGACATCACAACCATCAACCGGTTTGGTCACCGACAGGAACCACCATCGCCTTCCACTCACTCCGCGACGGGGGTGGTGTGTGGCTGATTGAGTCTGATGGGTCAAATCTGCGACGGTTTCCGGTGGAGATTCGCAACCAGGGCGGGTTCTCATGGTCACCTGACGGCCGACAGGTTGTGTTCTGTGCGAATGAACGAGTGGCAATTCCGGGCGCGCCACGTCCCGAGTCGCTCGTCGAGCTGAATACGGATCTCTTCATCGCGTCCGGTGATGGAACGAAGCTCCGAAGTCTCCTCAGGGAATCAAACGGCTCCCTTCTTTTTCCCGCGTGGTCACCGGACGGAAAGAAAATCGCCTTTGTGAAGCAAACCAATGGAAAGCCTGCAGCGTTTGACATTTGCCTTGTGAACATTGATGGCACCGGATTCACCAGACTTTCCAGTCGTCCGGGACAAAACCTTTGTCCTCAATGGTTGCCCGACAACTCCGGGGTCCTGTTCCACCACACTCCGCACAACACATCCGCAACGCCGCAGATCATCCGGGTCCTGGCGGACGGTACCGGGGAATCCGTGGTGGATGTGGGCCCGTTTGGCGGCTACTTCCCGGCTCCCCGAAGGCAGTTGCAGTGACCGTACTGTTACCGGCACGTGGACAGTCTGCCGGATGCCGATGTTTTCAATTGCCATCGAAACTCATATCATTCAACACATTCCCGCCCGCCTTGACCCTTCGCTTCTGCCCCCACATGACCACTCCATTTGCCGCTTCTGCTCTGCAACTTGCCCACAGCGCCCGTGCGGCCGCGACATCGCTGGCCGTGTCTTCCGGCGACTCAAAAAATCGCTGGCTGGCCGCTGTGGCCACCGGGCTCCGGCAGCAGACTGCTGCACTGCTGGCCGCCAATCAGCGGGATCTCGATGCCGCGACCACTGCCGGAATCAGCCGTGCCATGCTTGACCGGCTGACGCTCACACCCGACCGCATTGAGTCGCTGGCGAAAGCCGTCGAGCATGTGATTTCGCTGCCGGATCCTGTCGGCGAAGTCATTGACGGTCAACGTCGGCCCAACGGCTTATCCGTCAGTCGCGTCCGCGTTCCTCTGGGAGTCGTCTTTTTCATTTACGAATCCCGGCCCAATGTCACCATCGATGCGGCCGCCCTGTGCCTGAAGAGCGGAAACGCGGTCATCCTGCGTGGTGGCCGCGAAGCTCTGCACACCAACCAGGCACTCGCCGCCGTGCTCACCGAACCGCTCACCCGCTGCGGACTCCCGGAATCCGCCGTGCAGCTTGTGCAGTCTCCGGAACGCGAACTGGTTGGCGAGCTGCTGCAGCTGGGACGGCTCATCGATGTCACCATCCCCCGCGGTGGCCGGTCGCTGATTGAACGTGTGACCCGCGAGGCCACTATGCCCGTGATCAAGCACTTCGACGGCATCTGTCACGTCTTCGTCGACCAGTCAGCGGACGAAGCCACGGCGTTGAATATCGTGATCAACAGCAAGTGCCAGCGTCCGGGTGTCTGCAATGCGGCCGAAACGCTGCTGATCCACCGCAACATCGCCGATTCGCTCTGGCCAGTGCTGGCCACCGCCCTGCGGCAGCACAACGTGCAGCTTCGCTGCTGCCCCGACAGCCTCGCTCTGGCCCCCGCCGGTGTACCCGCGACCGAACAGGACTACCACACCGAACACCTCGACCTGATCCTCAACGTCCGCATCGTCAATTCCATCGACGACGCCATCGACCACATCCGCCACTACGGTTCGGCTCACACCGACGCCATTGTCACTCGCTGCTTTGAAGCCGCCAGAAAATTTGAACAGCTGGTGGATTCGTCGGCAGTGGTGGTCAATGCCAGCACACGATTCAACGACGGCGGTGAACTGGGGCTGGGTGCTGAAATCGGCATCAGCACCGACCGCTTCCACGCCCGCGGCCCCTGCGGACTTCGCGAAATGACAACGTATAAGTATATCGTCCGCGGCGACGGCCAGGTCCGTAATTAACGGATGTGCCAGCGGATGTGCCAGCGGTCGGGCCAGCGGTCGGGCGGAAGCCCCCGGCTGCGTTTCGCACCGCAGGTGCGCGCGCTGGCAAGGGACCTTGGCGACGTCCGTTTGCCCGCGGACTGCCGTCCTGCGGCTGGCGGACTGCCTATCCAATCACCTGCGGGATTGGTTCCACATGTTCCACTCCGACCAGTTTCTGATCCAGCCCGGAATGGAAGTATGACAGGCGGTTGGGATCGATGCCCAGCTGATGCAGCACGGTGGCGTGCAGCCGTTTGACGTGGAAGGGATCATCGACGGCGGTCGCTCCCAGTTCATCTGTGGTCCCGACGCTGACTCCGCCTTTGATTCCGCCACCGGCCATCCACATGGTGAAACCGTAGGAGTTGTGATCGCGACCTGTGCCCTGAGCATATTCGGCGGTTGGCTGGCGACCGAATTCTCCGCCCCAGATGACGAGTGTTTCATCGAGCAGGTTGCGTTGCTTGAGGTCTTTCAGCAGCGCGGCGATTGGCTGGTCGGTGTTGCCGGCGTGGTAGTCGTGATTGACCTTGAGATCCGAGTGGGCGTCCCAGTTGTCGTCGTTGTGGGCGCCGCCGGAATAGACCTGAATGAAACGCACACCGCGTTCCACCAGGCGTCTGGCCAGCAGACACTTGCTGCCGAAGTCTCTGGTGCGGTCCTGATCCAGCCCATAGAGTTTCTGCGTTTCGGCGGTTTCCTGAGAAAAGTCAACGGCCTCCGGGGCGTGTTCCTGCATGCGGTAGGCCAGTTCGTAGCTGGCGATGCGACTGGTGAGTTCTGAGCGGCTGCCGCGGGCAGCGGCATGCACGGTGTTCTGCTCCTGCAGTGCATCGAGCAGTTCCCGCTGCAGTTCGCGTGACACGCCGTCGCGAGCCTTCAGGTCCAGAATCGGTGCTCCGGCCGTGCGGAAGATGGTTCCCTGATAGCTGGCGGGCATGTAGCCGCTGGTCCAGTTGCGTGC
>JBEIEK010000486.1:0-3648 GCA_040382995.1 Planctomycetaceae bacterium | reverse complement strand
TCCACGGGAATACGGGGCAGTTCGTCAGTGGAATACGTTGCCGTGGTTTGCCCCCGGGCCTGGCGGAAGGTGGCAAGGTGTTCCTGCAGCTGAGCGATTGCGGGGGCGTTCTGCGGGAAGTCGGGAGCGAACGCGGCGATGAAGGAACCGCTGGCTGCCCTGATCAGGCTGCGGGCGACGTGATTGAGTTGTTCGAGGTTCTCGGCGGAGGTGTCGCGCTGTTCTTCGATGCCGATGGTTCGAGTCAGGTGGGCGAGCGCATCGCTCATGCGAGCCGACGTCTGTTCCAGCTGTTCGGATCGCTGCAGCAGTTCGTTCTCCCAGACGGGTGACCATTCAGACTTGCGGAGGAATCCGGGGAATTCGGAGCTGGCGGAGGATTTGAAGGTGACGGCCAGTTCGGAAATGAGTGCTGTGAGTGCATCCCACTGGGTTTTGGAATGCTGAACGGTATCGGGCCAGCTGAGTTTGGGAACGGGGCGGCCGTTGCCCCGCAGGACGACGCCCATGGCCTGAAAAATTGACCATTCGGATGGGGCTTTGCGATGCAGGGCTTCGACGTAGCCGTTGAGTTCGTCGCGTTGTTTGCGGAGTTTTGTATTGACGGAATCCCACTGATCTCGTTTGCGGTTTTCGGCGGCAACCCATGATTCCTGAAGCTGCTGCAGAAACTTGCGGCGTTCTGCGCGGCTGGAGTGCAGTTCCAGGCAGAGTTCGCCGAGACCGTTCTGCTGCAGGCGACGGTATACCACCTCAAGGGCTGCCGTTTTCTCTGCCACAAACAGCACCGTCTTTTTCAGTGCGAGGCACTGGGCGATGATATTGGCGATGGTCTGGCTTTTGCCGGTTCCCGGAGGCCCGATCAGCACGAAATCCTGGCCTTCCGCGGCTGCGACCATAGCGGCCAGTTGTGAGGAGTCGGCGGGGAGCGGATGGACAAGATCGTGCGGACGGTATTTTCGATCCAGTTCCTGACTGCGCGGAAACGGGGTGCTGACGCCGCTGCTGAAGGCCTGGTCCGGGTTTTCCGTCAGATGCCGGACGACGCGATTCTGCTGCAGCTGGTCGAGGCGATCAGCGAGATCCTTCCACATCAGATACCGCACGAAGGAGAAGGTGGCCAGTGCGGCTTCATCGAGGACTTCGAAGCCTGGAATGTCCCGGATTGCTGCGCGCACATCCTGCAGCACACGGGCCACATCGATGCCGGACTGATCTGCGGGGAGCGATCCTTCGAGCCACGTGAGGTCTTTTTCAAAATCTCTGCGGATCATCTGCAGCAGTGTGGAATTGATGCGAGTGTCGTCTTCGATGCGTTCCAGCTGATAGCCGGAGACGGCGCTGGAGCGTTTCAGTCGGACGGGGATCAGCAGCAGTGGCGCAGTATAAGAGGTATCGTCGGTGGGCGATTTTTTCCAGCGGAGGAAGCCCATGACGAGGAACAGGGTGTTTGAGCCACCTTCGGCGAGGTCATTGCGGGAGCGGCGGAAGAGATCGGTGAGCCGGGCGCTGAGTTCGGTGGGTGGCAGCAGGGCTGAAAGTTCGCCGCGTTTCAGCGCCTCCGCCGCGAATCCTCCATGCAGATCCTCACCCGTTCGCTGACGGTGCAGCGAGACATCACGACCCGCTTCCGGGTTGCGTTCGGGCAGCGAAATGATGGCCAGCGGCTGTTCGGACGAGAGGTAGTCTTCAAGGTCTGACAGTGAAGGGCAGAGAAAGGAGATGCCGTGTTTGGTGGAACGAAAGTTGAGCAGTCGGTTGCGGAGGGAGAGATCAAGGAGTTTGCGCTGCCAGCGCTGGATGCGGCCATCCGGAGTGGTGGGCCGTTCTTCGATCACCTGCACGGGCAACTGATCGGCTGAGGGCAGTGCGGGGAGTGGCAGAGTGTCCGCCGGCTGATCGGCAGCGGCGGTTGTGGTTGATTCGATTGAGGGTGAGCTGAGGGGGATGACGCTTGAGAGTCTTGCGCGCTGAACATCGATCACTGCGACGAAGTCGGCATCATGCGCATGGCTGACCTGCTGTTCCGCCCGAAGCTGCGCCTGTTTGAAGGGCTCCTTCGGCTGGAAGGTAATCAGCGTGGACTCAAACAGCAGCAGTTCCCGCGCCTGCAGGGCCTTGCGAACCTCCAGTACATCCCGTTCGACGACCTGTCCAAAGGTGCGGCGGGTAATCCAGACGCCGACGAAGCAATGCCCTTTCTTCAGGACGATGACCGGATGAAGTCCGATGGCTTCGAGCGCCGCAGCAAACAGCAGGGTGGAATCGAGGCAGGTGGCGAGGCGTGAGCTGATGACGTCTCCGGGGAGGCGAATTTTCTGGCCTTCGGATTCAAAACTGGCTGGTGGGTTGGCATAGATCAGTTGCAGGCTGCTGGCGGCGGACCAGAGTGATGCGACGAGCATAAAGGCGCGGGCGGGGTCGGCTGACTGATAGCCATCGAGTGCCGCGGAGTGGCCGCCGGCTGTGAGCACTTCGGCTGTTTTTCGCAGCAGCGCGGCGATGGCCGGATCGTTGGGCAGGACGAATGCCGCGAGCAGTTCCGCCATCCGCGGATAGCCACCCCACTCGTGTCTGGCCAGAACGCGCAGGTCGCTGCGGAATTCGGTGAGTTGCTGTGGGCCACGCAGCAGACGGAAGCTGACCTGAGCCCGTTCGGATTCGGTGAGACCGGCGAGGTAGCCGGCATCCAGGTCCAGTTCACGGTCGCTGATGGACAGGGTGCTGCCAGGAGCGATTCGATCGAGGATCCAGCGGCGCGGGCGGGCGAAAGCAGGCTGGGAATCGAATTCGAGGGTGAGTCCGGAGAGGGCTTCGCTGCCGGGATTGGTGATTGTCACGGACTGCAGCAAAGGTACGGAATTTTGCCAACTGGCGTAGTTCAGTCGATCACAGAGGGCTACCTGCAGCTGAGCTGCAGGCTGGCCTTTGGGTGACGTGTTGGCTGATGTGGCTTTTGGCCCGGGCATGCGTGTCCCCTGTTCGCCGAATCATGGAATTCCGTAGGGGATTAATGATGACAAGTCGGCGGAAAATTTGGAGCAGCCCGGGTGGATGTCTCATTGTTCGGCCTGAGCTGTCTGGGCGATTTGCGGCAGATCTCCGGAATCTGCCATCGGAAACATTCATGCCGGGGGGGCTGCCGGGCCGAAGGAACAGGGAGAGGCCGATTGCGCCGAACTGGTCCCGAAAGAGCTGGACTGCTGATATGGAATCACCAATTGTCTCGACGCTGCCGGCTGGCTATCAGATGGATCGCCAGTACGGTCTGATTTATGACCGTGTTCCAGCGCGAACTGATGATCTGACCCGCATCAGCGGCCTGAACGAGCGGGAAGCGTCACTCCTGAACAATCAGGGGGTGTTCTGCTTCGGCCAGATTGCACTCTGGCGTCACCGTGAGCAGGTGCGGTTTGCTGAGGAACTGCAGATTCCGTTTTCGAGGATTGTGGACGAGGGTTGGGTAAGCCAGGCACGGGAGCTGAGTCGGGAGCGTCGCTCGGCACTCAGTGGCTTTGCTGCTGGCAGCTTTCGAACCCTGACCACACTGCTCTGTGCACTGCTGATTGGCGTTCTGTTCGTGTGGTTGCTGGCCAACCGGCAGAATGCACCGGTTTCCGGGATACTTACGGCCGATGTGACGCAGGT
>JBEIEK010000485.1:0-3677 GCA_040382995.1 Planctomycetaceae bacterium | reverse complement strand
GGGATTTTTGCGTTCTGAGCGTTTTTGCAGGGATTTTGCGAGGCTGTCGACCATGGCTTTGTGGTAGGCGGCCTGTTGTGGATCACCGAGAGCGCTGTAGGCTTCGGCGAGTTTTGCGTGGGCGCTGGGGCGGAGTTCTTCGGCCTGCAGTGCGAGTTCGAAGTCGGAGATGGCTTTCAGGGGATCGCCCATACGGAGCAGAATTTTTCCGCGGGTGTCGTGCACATGGGGCTGATTGGGGAGCAGTTTCAGGGCTTGTTCGACGAGGGTGAGGGCCTGCTTGAGGTCAGGTTTTTGTGACTCAACGATGGCATCGGCCATGTTGTTCAGAAGTCCCGGCATACCGGGGTTGTGGGTATCTGCGATTTTGAGGTGCTGGAGGCCGGCTTCGATATCGGGTGGGTTGCGGGCGATGCAGCGCGTGCCCTGGATGAAGTGGATGACACCAGGGGAGACGCCGGCATCGAGGGCGGTGCGAAGATGTTCGTCGAGGGTTTCATCGGAGATTTCGGAGACACCGGCGAGTTCCACGAGTTCCGTGGTAACCATGGGGGAGGATGGGGCGGCGATCACGGCCTGGGAGATAGCAGTGAGGGCCTTCTGGATGTCTTCGGATGAGCGTCCGGAGGAAGTGCGGAGTCGTTTGGACCAGGAGGCAAAGACTTCTCCGGTGAGTTGGCGGAACTGGTCCTGGAAGGCGGGCAGTTCGAGGTTTTTCTGCTGGATGAGCTGGACGGCTTCTGTTTCCCGGCGTGCGATCAGCATTGAGCGGACGAGTTGCATGAAGGATTCGACGCGGAATTCCTTGAGTGCGTCGCGTTTGAGGAAGCCATCGGCGGCGAGTCCGGCGGCGGTTCGGGCAGCCTCTTCGTCGCCAAGCTGGCCCTCGACAACCGCGAGTGAGTAGAGGGCTTCAGGGAAGTTTCCTTTGGGGAGTGAGATGAGGTGCTGGAGGACGGGTCTGGCTTCGAGAAGTTGTGAGCGGTAGAGGAGATAGGTTCCGAGCATGAAATTGGCGCGGACGTCCGCATCGCGACGGGCGACGATCCATTTGAGACCTTCGACGAGTTCCTTCTCCAGTTGTGGATCTGGGCTGGGGTTGCCGACGACTGCAGCGAAGCGGCGGTCAGCGAGCCATTCGGCGGCAGGGACGTAGCCACGTTTGACGCCCTTATCGATCGCGAGTTGTTCCGCTTCGGCGGATTTTCCCTGCAGGTCGCGGACGACAGCCAGACGCATCCAGGCGGCTGATTCGTCCGGCAGCATTGCGCACACCTTGCGAGCGAAGAAGTCGGCAACCGTCAGGTCTTCTGCGGCCTGAGCGCGGGACAGGCGACTGTAGGCCTGCTGGAGTTCGGTGTCGAAGGAGGGGGCGATCCAGAGCGAGAGCGCCACCGGGAAGACGAAGCCGCTGACGGCGGGGAGACCGCGTATTACATTGCCATATTCGCGAGTCTGCACATAGCGGATGATGAGCAGAGCGGACTGGACAATCCAGAAGACGGGGTTGATGTAGCTGAGCCGTGCTGGCATCCGTCGTCGGTCGTCGCGGCTGATGGCAACTTCGCTTTCGCGGAGCTTGAAAATGCTGCGAGAGATGCGACCGAGGGACTTGCCGAGGGCTTCCAGCCTGCGTTTGTAAATGGCCCAGCGAAGAAGCAGGTTTCTGCGAAGTTTGGGGATACTGAATTCCCGTTTGCTGCTCATAGGGTTCGTTCCGGGGGAGTGGTCTGGGCTGTGACCGGTGCGGTTGGGGGTTGCTCTTGTCCGGATGCCGTCAGCAGCAGTCGCCAGGAGGGGAGCGCAGCCAGCAATACGAGGGCAGCGAGGCCGGCAAGGATGCGTCTGCGGCCGCTTTGCAGTGCTGACCATTCGGGGAGTCTGCGGAGACGTTCAGCGATTTCCGCTGGGGTATCGAGGACATCCGAGGAGGTGGCGAGGAGCCAGTTCCAGCCGAGGACGAGCACGTTGATTTGGGCGTGCTTGCGGGGATCGTCGGGAATGGGTCCGAAGAAGAACTGGAGGAGTCGGTCGGTGCTGAGGAGGAAGGGGATGGCAAGGAGCATGGCGGCGTAGCCAACAGCATCGTGCTGCCAGCCGGTGGTGAGGTCGGTTTGAAATTTGATTTGAGCGACAGCGATGCTGAGGACGCGTGTGACGTTCATTAGGAGCGCCCAGAAGACGGCGGAGCCAGTCAGGAGCAGAATTCGCAGCATGGGGTAGCGGTGATAAACGCCGATAACGGAGGCGATGAACATCAGCGTGAAGAGGGACTGGACGCCGGAGCAGGCTTCGGCTACTCCGAGGGCTGGCCCTTCCATGGGGATGAGCGTGTTGCCGTCAAGGATGTGGTCCATTTTGAGAGTGTTGAGGAATTGGGAGGCGATTGAGGAGGTGAGGGCCTGGAGTTTGGCCATCATGCGTTCGTCAATATTCCGGGGCGGGCGGATGGTGAGGAGGAATGGAATGATGAGGTAGGTCAGTGACCGTCCGGAGTTCTGTTCGACGAAGAAATCGAGCAGAAGAGTGACGAGGATGGCGAAGGCGGCGTAGTAGGTGAGGGGGCTGGGGGAGCGGAGAGCGGCGACGGCGAGGAGGGAAAGGGCGATGGCAAGAAAGATTCCGCGGAGGCTCCAGCGGACGGATTTTCCTTCAAAGCGAGGAGCGGGGTCGGTGCGAACGACTGCAAAACCGAGCATCACGGCGATTGCGAAGGGGAAGAACTGATAGTGTTCGCGGGCCCAGAGTTGTGAGAAGTACCGGAACAGGACGGGGAGGAAGGGGAAGGAGATTGCGAGGACGGCAGCGATCAGCAGTCGTCCGCGGGAGAGCAGGGACTGCAGGTCGAGATCGGTGTGGGGTGGCTGAGTGGTGGTGGTTTGTGACGGTGCAGGCATGGAGATGACCCGAATTTCAGGGGTGGACGGGAAAGGGCAGAGCCGGGACGGCGAGAGGCGAATCGACAGGCTGCCAAATAATTTTCCGTCGATTCGGTAGTTTGTGTGGTTTTGACAAGCCGGGTCAACGTGCAGTTGGGCAAGGAGGGTAAAAAGCGGGGGTGGTCGGTGGAAGATGCCGATTGGAGCGATGGTTTGTTAAGTGAGGATTTTGCGGGCTGCGTCGACAGTATACTCATGAACACCAAGGTTTATAAGGGGTTGAGTAGTGCTTAGGGCACCAGGGAGAGCACGCGGACAGGGAAAGAAAACTTGACAAACGCGTGTAAACCCTGTTTTTTTTGTTGTTCATTCGTCAAAAAGGCGACACAATCTGACAACAGTGCGCATTGCGCTGGCAAAAATTTTGCCCGCGGTGATTTGGGACGAGTATGGGCTATGGGCAGAGGGGCGGCTGGAGCCGAATCCTGGAATTCTGACGGATGTGAAGGCTGGGCATGTTGCGTTGGCTGCAAAGAACTCGCAAGAAGTGGCGGAGGTCGTTTTCGGAATGGTCTGAGAGCGTCGGGCGGAGAAATTCTGCGCGGTGGAAGGCGATTTCGGAGTGGCTGTTCTGGCTGCGTCGGATTGAGCCGGGCGAGAACGACGTGGTGCGGAGGTTTGATGGCCGTGGCCGCGTGCGTGTTGTTGCGTTTTTCAATCCGCTGTTTTGGTTTCTGCAGTTTGGTGGTTTTTTGCTGCGGTATTTGGGGTCCCGGGGGGGCCTGAATCTGTTGACGG
>JBEIEK010000484.1:0-3716 GCA_040382995.1 Planctomycetaceae bacterium | reverse complement strand
GGTGTGATGCGGAGAACGGAAGGGGCGACGCAGCATCAGCGGTGTACCGGCTTCGAGTTGGGCGACGGCGCTGTAGATGCGGGTGGTTTCGAGGCTTTCTTCGGCTTCGAGTTCCGGGAGGATGGTGCAGAGTCTTTGGGAGAGCAGCGTTTTTCCGGTGCCAGGGGAGCCGATCATGAGCAGATGGTGGCAGCCGGCGGCCGCAACCATGGCCGCACGCTTGGCCATTTCCTGGCCTTTCACGTCCACGTAGTCGATGTCGTAGACGCCGTAATCATGACGTGCGGACTGCCAGCTGAAGACGACGGGGTCAAGCGGGAGCTGTCCGGTGAGAAAACCGACGGCTTCGGCGAGAGTGCCGACGGCGATGACATCGATGCCTTCGACCACGGCCGCCTCTTTTGCGTTGGCGGCGGGCACGATGATGTGCGATGCGCCGGCGTCCCGGGCGGTCAGCGCCATGGACAGGATACCGCGGACGGCGCGGAGTGATCCATCGAGTGCCAGTTCGCCCACGTAAACGGCGCGGCGACCGCTTTCTTCCTGAATCTGACTGTCGGCGACCAGCAGTCCGAGGGCGATGGGCAGATCGAGTGATGCGGCGTCTTTGGGGAGGTCCGCCGGAGACAGATTGATGACGATATGGTCGGAGGGCCGGGCATAGCCGCTGTTGACGAGCGCCCGTTCGATGCGGTGAATGCTTTCCTTCACCGCGGCTTCGGCCAGTCCGACCATGGTGGTGCGTGGGAGAGCGCCGGGTGAGATGTCGACTTCGACCTGCACAGAGCGGGCTTCGATGCCGAAGAGCGTGAATGTGGAGAGACTGGAGAGCATGGATTTGGGCTAATCAGCAAAAGATAGCGGGGTTGTAAGTTGATTTATGTAGTGTGGTCACTATACACTCACCACGCAACATCTGAATCGCCGCCCATGTTCAAATCCGTAAGAGTGTTTCGGGTTTTGCCGGTTGCAGGGATTGGGTTGTTGCCGCTGGAATTTTGCAGCAAAATTCCGGAGGCGTCAAAACGCGCGGTTTGCCCGGCCGTCATTGACGTCTGCCGCAGAAGTGGTCAGTTTTCTTCGTCACGGCTTCTTCGGTGACAGCAACGATCAAGGGTGTGCACATGAACAACAGCAACTCCGCCCCGGAAAATGCTCAGCTGGATCTTGTCATCGCCACTTACATGCAGCAGCGTGAACGTGGCGAAACGCCGGACCAGCAACTGCTCCTGCAACAGCATCCGCATCTGGCGGCGGCTCTGCGATCATTCTTCGCCGAAGACGCCCGCCTGCAGCAGCTCCGCCCCACGGATGCTCAGAACAGCCCCACAATCGTCCCCACGGGCCAGTACGTCGCGGGTGAAGAGATCCTCGGCAAATACAAACTGCTTGAACTGATCGGAGAGGGAGGCATGGGGGCCGTCTGGCTGGCTCAGCAAAAGCACCCGGTGCGGCGGCAGGTGGCGATCAAGCTGATCCGAGCGGGCATGGATTCCCGACAGGTGCTGGCGCGCTTCGACGCCGAACGTCAGGCGCTGGCGCTCATGGATCACCCACACATCGCGCGTGTCCTTGACGGGGGCGTCACGGAACGTGGGCGGCCCTTCTTTGTGATGGAATACATCAAGGGTTTACCACTCACCGAATACTGCGACAAAGCCCAGCTGTCGCTCAGGGAACGCCTGCAGCTGTTTATCCCGGTCTGCCAGGCCGTGCAGCATGCTCATCTGAAAGGCATAGTGCACCGCGACCTGAAGCCCTCCAATATCCTCGTCTGTCTGTACGACGGCCGCGCGGTGCCGAAGGTGATCGATTTTGGCCTTGCCCGCGCACTGCACTACGACCTCACCGACCTCAGCCTGCACACATCTCACGGCCAGATGGTGGGCACACCGGTTTACATGTCTCCTGAGCAGGCCGAGTTCAACAATCTGGACATCGACACGCGATCCGACGTGTATTCGCTGGGTGTTGTCCTGTACGAACTGCTGACAGGGCTCACACCGCTCGACAAGCATCGTCTGCAAAAAGCCGCCTGGGACGAAATGCTGCGGCTTATTCGTGAAGAAGAACCGTTGCCTCCCAGCACACGCATCAGCGGCAGCGAGCGTCTGCCGGGCCTGGCTGCTCAACGCCGCATGGATCCCCGTCTGCTCCAGCAATCGCTCATCGGCGAGCTCGACTGGATCGTCATGCGAGCGCTGGAAAAGGAACGTTCGCGGCGCTACGAAACCAGCAGTGGCCTGGCACGTGACATCGAGCGTTACCTCGCGGACGAAGCTGTCGAAGCCTGCCCTCCCAGCCGGCTTTATCGCTGGCGCAAGTTTGTGCGGCGGCATCGCCCGCAGGTGCTCGCCGTCGGCACACTCCTGCTGGGACTCAACGCCGCCATCGCCGGACTCGCCTGGGGCTGGCAGCAATCCCGCGAGGCTGAAGCACGTGTCAGTCAAACGCTCCGCGAACTGCTCAGGGAACGTGCCGCAAAGGAACAGGCAGTCGCGGAAGGTCAGCGGGAACGCGACCTGTCGCGATCCAAGCGCGCCCAGTCCATCATCGCTTCGATCATCGGCGTCACGCAAGGCGCTGCACCCGACGAAACACTCCCCTCCGCCGCACTCAGGGCCCTGCGGCAAAGCTTTCGCGCCTGGTCAGAAATTCCGAATGACGCGGAACGCCTGGAAGTGCTCGAAATCGGACTCACCAAGCCCCCGGAATCGCTCATTCTGGCTCGTCATCAAACATCTGTCCTGCAGGCCTGCGTGGGCATCAGCCCCAAACGCCGTCAGGCAGCCCTCAAAATGCTGCTGGATAAACAACGCTGCACGGACTGTGCACCGGAAGTCCGAGCCACCGCCTGTCTGCTCACACTGGCACTTGGAGCCACCGAGACACCGGCATTAACCGAGGCAGCTCAGGTGTTTCGCAGCCACACACTGCTCATGGACGACCTGCAGCGACAGCTCTGGCGACGACTCCCAACCTTCCCTGAGGCAGCCCGGGAAGCCCCCCTGCAGCTCCTTCTGAATTCTCGGGTGCGCTACGAAAACCCGTCCGATCGACAGCTCGATGTCCCCGACGATGTCCGCCGCCTGCTGATGCTGGGGCGGATCCCCTGTGCGCTCGACTGGTACGCCTGCCTTGAACCACCGGCCACAGAAAGCTGGCCCATCGGACTGGCAGGCTGGTACTGGAACCGGCTGATGCGGGACCTGAAAACCGGCGCCGCGGTGGTGCCTCCCGATGCAAAACACCCTGAACCGGGAATCCGTGGCAGCCATTTCCTGTATCGGCTCATCCCGGCACTCCCTGATGAATTGCTCCCGGTTGCCGCCAGCGACATGCTTGACTACCTGCAGTCGTCCATCTCGGACGACTCTGACGCTCCGATCCACTGGACTGACTTCAGCGACTGGATGACTGCCCTGGTGCAACGGCTGCGCCCGGAACATCTTCCTGCGATCGTTCAGCGGCTGCAGACCCTGCTCAGTGGTCACAGCGACCCACGTGCACTCCGGGTTTTCAGCCCACTGCTTCAGGACCTCCTGCCCCGCCTCAGCGTTCAGCACCGCGCGGCTCTCGCCAGGCTCCTGTTCACCTGCGTTCGCCCTTCTGCGGACTGGGACGACGCTTCCCAACAAACGCTCAGCTGGACGCTTGGACTTGCCATCCGCGACCTTGAAGCTCAGGAAGTCGAAGCGTTCCTGCAACCTTTCGCG
>JBEIEK010000483.1:0-3720 GCA_040382995.1 Planctomycetaceae bacterium | reverse complement strand
GCGGTTGGCGAGCATCAGGTTAATCAGACTGGCAACTCGTTCCGTGCCAGTCTTCAGCCAAAAGACCGCCACGGAATGATTGCTGCCGTTGATCAGCTGCAGTTGCGAACGCTGTCGGGCTTCTTCAGCGAAACCTTCCAGGACGACTTGTGCGAGGACGACACAGAGGATCACTGCGCTGATGAGCGGGCGAGGTGCCGACATGATTGTGATACCTTGAGACGTGCGGGAACTGGACGCAGGAGCATTCGATTGCGTGACATCGTAACGTCTGGAATGGGCATTTGAAATCCGGGATGGAGCTGGGGTTGTGATGTGGTACAAGCGGCCTGAACGCGTGATTGACAACCCGCGGCAGAAGCACTTCTTCGACCGGGACAAAGACGCCACCTGCCGTGCAGCCTGCCCCTTCAAGCGGTGTCGCTGCGCGCTCGGTGATGGATTAACGCAAGACATTGTGATCGTCAGTCAATGACCGATCCCTGCAACTCTGCGCTGCTCCTGGTATCTCCAGGGGCATCACCGCCATACGCAACGATCGTCGGAATGATATTCCGGGTCAGCACTCAGCGCGCATCTCCCTCACCCATCTGTCAACCGCGTCTCTTCCCAGTCGACCTCCTGTCGCTCCTGACTTGCCCCCGGCGCAATACCCAACAGTGGCAGTGCTACTGATACAGCCGAGGCAAGCGCATTACCCACACTCACCTCCGACCAGCTGGGCGTGCAAAACAATCTGAGAATTTGTCGAGGAACTGCGAGAGCAATTTGCCGAGTTTTTCGATATCATTCGGAGTCATGGAGCGACCTTCCGTGGTTTCTTCGTGAAACGTTTTTAGCACACTAAAGGTCGTCTCTTTTTGCCACTCACGTCAATACCAAACAAGTCCTTGCCAAATAACGACTGGCGACTATGCGATCCGCCGAAGGTGGCGTTTTCCAACTCAGATCCGACTTGCGGGGCCCGCAGCCTGTTTGCGGACACTCGAACCTTCGTTGATTCCGATCGCTCGCAGCATCCGGACCTCAAGGCGGTCTTTATTCAGCCAAAATGCAAGGTAGCACTATGATCCTGGCAGATCAACAGGAACAACTGAGCCTGGCGGTGCTGCATGCAACCTGCGCGCGGGCGGGATTCGGTTTTCACATCAGCGGACGCATGCAGGACAACTGGGGCTGGGATGCTCATGCCGACGTGAAAGAACGGTTCGAGGCGGACAGCCTGCTGTTCAACTTCCGGCTCCGCTTCCAGGTCAAGGCCACTCGCCAGCAGTTGACTCACTCGAACGGTCGTTATTCATTCCCGCTGGAGGTCAGGCACTACAACGATTTCCGAACAGTCGCTGGTTATGATTCCCCGATTTACCTTGTTGTTTTCCAAATGCCCCACGGCGAAGATGAATGGCTTTCGTGCAGTCCCGAGCAGCTTGTGCTGCGGCGTTGCCTGCGATGGGTCAGCCTGAGAAACGCACCCGCTCCAGTGAACGCAGACCAGGAGACGATAACTGTGTATCTTCCTGAAAAACAAGTGCTGACACCCGATGCACTGCGTAAACTCGCACGTAAGCGGTCACTGGAGCAGTGGGTCAATTATCAAGTGGAGGGCATCGCCCATGCAGACCATGCCTGAAACTATGCTTGAAAGCCTCGTCCAGCTGTCACCACGCGACGTCATGGGTTACGCAAAAGTCCGCGGCTGGCGACAGTTCCGCACAACGGGCCGGTTGATGATTTTCAACCGGAATGAGACCGGTTCACTGGATCAGTTGCTCATACCTGTTGATTCCTCTCGTCCAGACTTTGGCGACCGGATGCGGGAAGCTGTTGAGCGTCTGGTGGAATTCGAGAAACGGCCAGCTTCATCCATCGTGTCGGACTTGATGAATTATGACTCGGACTTACTTCGTTTTCGAGTGGCCTCTTCGCGAGCTCAAAAAGGGACTCTTCCACTGATTCAGGCGATCGATCTGATGGCCGGCGCCAGGCAGTCGCTTCTTGCTGCCGCCCATTCCGTCCTGACACCTCGCAGGCACCATCCGAAACTCAGTCGAGGCGAAGCGGTTCAATTGCTGGAAGCCTGCCAGATGGGGCAGACCGAACAGCGAAGCTTTGTCGTTTCCATCTCCTGCCCGATGCGTGCGGTCGATGCTGAGCAGGCGGGGCTCAACTCTTCGGAACTGCCATTTGCCCGTCGAACCACCAGTCTGCTGACTCGCGCACTGGCGAGTCTGGATCAGGCGATCGAAGAAGATCGGATCAACAGCATTGTTGATGAGGAAGATCCCATCGTAAGCGCCAATCTCTGCGATGCCCTTTTGAAGATGCGCCCCGTTCAGGGAGACGGACTGCTGGAGTTCATCCCGTCCTGGGCACCGTCGGAACCGATTGATCTCGACGTTTGCATTACAACCCGATCCATCGTCTTCAGCAGCGACGAATTCGAGCCCATCGAAGACATTTATCGACAGCTCCGACCGACCGAGGAGTCGTTGACGAAACCATGGATTGCCTTTGTTGACGAACTCAGAGGAACGGAAGGCGACGCTGGTGCCAGAGAGGGAGAAGTCGTGTTCACGATTTTCGACGATGACCAGATTATCCGCGCTCGGGCGACTCTCACCCGGGAGCAGTATCAGATGGCCTACGAAGCCCACAATCCGGCTCGCCCGCTCTTCATTCACGGCCATTTGAATCGCGGGCCCCGCGTATCCCGTCTCACACAGATTACGGAATTACGTCCGACAGCGCCTGCGGAACGGCAACCCCAATGACAGCACATTCAAAATCATCCCATGACTACGCCCGCTGAGCTGTTTGTCGAAGAACAAGTGGGAAGCTATTTTGCCGGAGGCGGCCGCGGGGCAATGCCGGCATTTGAGATCGCCCTGTTTAGCATTTGAGGAGAATGAACGGTAAGCCTCCGACAAAACCATTCTTGTCAAGGTCTGTAGTCTGGAGCCCGATGTCCTCCGGTTTCCTGATTCCCCCCCGATGAGGTGGTCCATGAATGAGTTGGAGCAGTGAGACTTATTTCGCCACAGCATTGCTGCGTGCTGCGGCCTGTTGCCGAATCATTTTTTGGGCAAGCTGCAGGCGCTGGGGCCATTGAAATGTGGGAGCTTTGGCAGGGTCGTAACCGGTGAGGTGTCCGGTGAGACGTGTTTGTGGCTTTGTGTATCGCAGTTCGGTGTTTCCGAAAACTTCGCGGCAGAGCTCTGCAAGTCCTGCGTCATATTCCACAAGTTCCTCACGGGTGTTCACGTGGTTGTGATCGTGGTCATTCTCGCGATTGTTGTCGAACCATGACTGGACGCCTTCGGCCCAGTATTCGTGGTGGTTGACGCTGGCATACTTGCCCTTCCACAGGCCCGCCATCATAGCTGTGTCATAGGTTTTTTTGAGGCGTTCATCGAAGGTGGGGTCGACGTTAACCAAACCTCGCAGGTGGATGTTGTGTGCGAACTCGCGCAGCGGATGCCGGGCGAGCCGGACGAATTCAGGTTGATCCGTCGTGAATTCATTCCAGCCGATAATGCACAGTCGTGAGCCGCTCTCGATCATCGCCCGCCGCACATCAGGGCGGTTGGCGAGCATCAGGTTAATCAGACTGGCAACTCGTTCCGTGCCAGTCTTCAGCCAAAAGACCGCCACGGAATGATTGCTGCCGTTGATCAGCTGCAGTTGCGAACGCTGTCGGGCTTCTTCAGCGAAACCTTCCAG
>JBEIEK010000482.1:0-3724 GCA_040382995.1 Planctomycetaceae bacterium | reverse complement strand
AGGTCCTGCGTGGAAGTGTATTGTTAAATGGCATCCGTCTGGATACCAGCGATGGAGCAGCCGTCAGCGACGAGACACGACTCACCATTCAGGCAAATTCCAGCGGCGAATTCATGTTGTTCGATCTTGCGTAGATCGACGAATCTCAACCCCCTTGTTTTCAGGCAACCAGAACATGCAGGCCGCAGCGTCCCTGTTGGGCAGACTGATGATCGCCACCTACTACTTTCACGACTTCTGGAATTTTGAAGGTCGGGAGCAGCAGATACAGATGATTCAGTTCATGAAAAATCTGTCGCTGATGGGGACGATGCTTTTTCTGATGGCAAACGGAGCCGGTGCAATGAGCCTGGACGCTCGACCGGCGGCTCGTGCGTCCAGCTGACGGCCAAAACAACAGTTTACATAGAATCAACTCCGCAGACTGTTGGTGTACTGGTCAGACGGGACTCAGAGTTTGGCTGTCAGTGGGCGCGTTTGGCGGGTTTTGGCCGCTGAAGCTCCTCGCGACTCACGTGGACATCAAATTTGGGTATTTCCGTGCCAGAAATGCCAGCACTATGTTGCGCAATGTTGTCGCGGTTTGAATTAAAACTTCAGCGTCTCTCTCTTCGACCACTCCAACGTGATCGTACATCGCCTGTCCCCGCCTGCGTGAAGCAACTTCAATCTGGTCGGAAACATCACGGAATTCCATGCCGACCGTCAGGGGAAGTGATTCAATTGACAGCTCGCGATCCACGACAGCAAGCAGGTCTGCGATCTCCGCCGGAGTTGTGTCGTCACTGATCAACCAGCCGTTTCGTCGCCATTGTTCCAAGCTCATCATTCAGTTCCTTCTCTGAAAGTAATGTTCCTGCCACGCTGATCGGGATTTTGGGTTCCCGCATGACGGTAGTCAAAAAGTGGTTTCCTTCGCGAAGCCTGTCTTGAAAACGCTGTACCGAGTAGATCACCGGATTGATTTGCTTTCCGAGGATTCGTTCCGCGTTCTTCAGCAGTGGTGTCACCAGATCAATTGTGACATCGCCAATCAGCATAACGTCAATGTCGCTGTCTAAAGATTGCGTGTTTCGCGCCACGGAACCAAAAACGAAACAGTAGAGAAGTCGCCCGGAGATGTTCGTCAAAGCAGTCGCCAGTGTTTGCTGGAGACTGATTCCTCCTCGGGATTCCCGAGACTCCACCAGAGTTTTCAAGGCGGAAAGGATTTCGGGCCGTGGTTGTCCGAGCGCCTCGCTGGTGCCAACTCGTCGCATGACATCCTCAACGAGGATGCAAAGCCCCTGATCCCATTGAATCTCTCCTTCTGACAATAATCTCGCCAGAATCTGACTCGCCACACGAGCTTCGCTTCCGTCTCCTTTCACCCAATCCAGAAAAGCCTCGCGAACGCATGGATACGTTGCAACACAGTTTCTCAGGGCATGCAGCGACGCCAGCCGCACAGATTTTTCCGAATCATTTGCAGCCAACTGCAAAAGTGAGTTTACCAAAGCGGGGTCCGCTGCGGCAGCAACTGCAAGTGCGAGTGCTGCGTTCTGCCGGACTTCCGTCCGTTCCTTCACGTCAAACAACAGACCCTGCAGCAGTTGGCGAATATCAGCATTACCTTCAGCAACACTTCCCAGGGCCCAGGCAGCAGCGCCGCGGATGGTTTCCGGCTGTGCGGGATCGAGCAGCTTTCTGAGCAGCTTGACAGCAGCGTCGTTTCCTTTCGCAAATCGACGGATCAGCGAGACCGCATGAGCCTTCAGGTCGTTGTCCGGCTCCTCCGCAACAAATCGGGCCAATACAGGAAAGCACTTCACCTGCATATCGCCCTGAATTGCGATCTGCTCAATCAGCGTATGCTTGACTTTATCCGGGGTCTCGGGATCAAACAATCGCCGCACAGCGTCATTGCGCCACGCCTGAGCATCTTCTTTCATCAATTTGAAATTGGGTATGCCTTCGATCTGGCCCGAACCGTCAGCAAACGGGACGTTGACGATCGCCGAACAAGTATTGAATTCTGCCGAGAGCTGCTCGATATCAAGATCAGGGATTTCAATCAGCGCGTGCTCAATCTGTTCAACATCCTCGGAGGCAAGTTCTTTTCTGGCCATGTCAAGAATGCGGGCTCGTGCCTGACTTGCGTGCGCTGCATAACGCGAGTCGTCGAATTTCCCCAAAAGCCTCAGACATTCCATGGTGATCCCGAGCCACTGTGACGTTCCGAGCTGATCCATGGACTGGAACAACTCGATCACGGCATGGCGATTCGCAATTGTCGCTCCGTCCAGTAAGCAGCGGATTGCGAGCAGCGGCCCGCGATAAAGAAATCGTCCGGACGGATCCGGATCATCCAGCATGACGCGGATCAGTCGCTCTGCTCGCGAAGGCGTAATGCGTGCCGTAACGAGTCGCACGGTCTCATTCCAGTCCGGGTGGAACAGAAACGGACGAATCAGCGCGACCAGATCACCGTGTCGGTCACTGTCGGCCTCGTTGATCAACCCGACTGCAGCGAAATACTCCTGCAGCGTGCGATGAGAAAATGCATACAGGTCAAGGGACCGTTCTTCGAAGATTCCCGTACGACCGGAAACGAATCTCAGCAAACGAGCGGTCGCATCCTTTGCAGCCTGGTCGTCAAAGCCGAGGCGGTTCGCCAACGCCTCATGCCAGCATTGTTCAATCCACCACCGTTTGGCTGTGACCACACCATTTCGCTGCATCTGCAGCGCCAGATCTGCAACCAGCCATTCCAGATCCCGAGCATCAAGATCAATTCCAAGGGTCTCCGAGAATTCACCGGATGGTCGTTTGCTGGCCTCCCATGTTTCCAGAAAGACCTCGGCGACTTTCTCATAGAGATCCACACGACGCTTTGGCAGCACGTAATTGCGACTGCGACACAGGAAGATCAGGATCGTCAGGATCAACGGATTGGAAGCAATCTGACGAACCCTCGCGTTTTCCCAGATCGCCTTTTGCAGGTTTTCCTGCACCCGAACGCTGTCGCCTGACTGGAGCAATGGAGTCCATTTCGCGATCGTCCTGCGAATCTGAATGTCGCCGTACTCAAGCAACCGGAAGACCTCAAATCCCTGAGCTTTCCATGGTTCCGCATCAAAGCCGATCGGCCGCGACGTCACGCAGAATCGATGCGACGGAAATTCGCTGATGAAACTTCTGGTGGTCTCAATCAGTCGACTCCGGGAATCGTCGTCGGGAACTTCATCCAGCCCGTCGAGCAGAAACAACAGACGCTTTGAAGAATCTTCCGACCAATCCTGCAGCATTGCTCTGAAGTCAAATCCACCGGAAGATTCAACTCTGGCCCTGATCCAGGCCAGAAACGTAATTTTCGGATCGACCTCCATGGCCGACGCAAACTCCGGGAGCCTGATGAAGACCGGCAGACATGCACCCTGAAAATAGCTCCCTCTGACTGTCATCACGGCGGAGTACTGCATGAACGTCGTCTTGCCTGACCCCGGGCAACCCAGGATGACAAGGCGCGGAAACGCATGGAGTGCCTCATCCGCCGGAAGTCGCCCCTTTCCGCAAGGAGCGTCGGCGTACTGATCTCGCGCGACGCGAGCCGCCATCGATCGTTCATCCTGACCATTGCCATCAACCGGGACATCCTGATGGCGGACGGCTTCCGGCATCACAAAAACGGATTCAAGCGTCTGCGGTGGCAGGTCCGGAAACCCGAGTCCCACGAAGGATTTTT
>JBEIEK010000481.1:0-3737 GCA_040382995.1 Planctomycetaceae bacterium | reverse complement strand
GATCGTGGTGTGCTGGAAGGGCTGTTGAGATCCGAACACTGGACTGCAGGGAGCGATTTATGAGCCGCAGTGAGCGGTACATTCCACCGACACCTGAGCAGTTACTTGAGCTGCAGCAGGCAGTGTTGATGAGGGTGCGTCTGGCTGATCAGCGACGGTCCCTGACTGAAAAAGCCCTGCGCAGGACGCGAAAGGAAACGCTGGTTCAGCTGCTCATGGACTGGTCCGAAAACGACATCGCAGTACGCTGGCGGATTGAGGCCGCACTGGAAGACCACAACAGCCCCCAGAGAGCTCGGTGGGCCGCTCAAATGCAGCGTGCCGACAGCGTCGGCTGTGTGTGCTGGAAGAAACTACAGGAGTGGTCGAGTTGTCCGCAGCAGTAACACGAATTCAGGCCCCCAGCCAGCGGATGGGCGGCAGCCCAATGGCAGTTCAAACCTCATCAGCTCCGCACGCAAAAATCGCCCGCGCGAGCCCGAAGGCGTACGCAGGCGATCAGTGACAATCAAGGTGCAGGCATCAAAACCGTTGAGTATGCAGGCAGCGAAGCCGGCGTTCCCAGCACGCGATTCATGTGCCAAGGTGGCGTTGGCAGGGTGCCTGAAACTCGGCATCGGCGAACGAGAATCGCGCCCGCGGCGCACAGGCTTCCACCATCACTCCCGACATGGATCCGCACGCGCGGCAGCCGGAATACGGCAGCGACTTGCTGAGAGCTGCGCTGACAGAGCGACTGGGCTTGGAGAACGCTGAACCTGACATTTCATGCCTGGCTGATGGAGCTGGCCTTACAGGCCGGAAACGCACAGTGAATTCACTCCGGCGAATGGCGACTCCAGTGGCCCCGATTCGTCTGCTTCCGATGTCATCAGCTCGGTCAGCTTCGACATATCGCTCGTGTCGGCAGTTGCTGCAGTGAGATCGCGAGGGTGAGTTTCGTGTCGCAGAAACCGCACATGGCGACACATCGGCACGTCCGGGAGCCCGGGTATGCCACAGGTTTCGCAGATGTCCACAAGCGAGATGCGCAATTCCCACCATGCAATGTCGCGGGGGAATGGGTCGGGGTGGAGTCCGCAACCGGGATGACGAAACGGGGTGAACACGGGGAAGTGGGGAGATTTCTGTTCCGCCTGCCAGTCGACATTTCTCCCCCGCTCGGTCGTCGCGCAGGCCGTTGGCCTCACGCGAGGCCGCAAAGACGCAAAGTGTTATCAGGTTCACATTTCCAGCATTTCAGCCTTGCGCCCCCGCGTGAGGTCAAAGCTGGATCGACGAAGCGTCGGTGTTTCAAACGCCGTTTCACCAGCCCGGTGCAAAACACAGCCCCGTTGCGTGGTTGCAGGAACCTCAGTGGCGTTGCTGTGGTGCTTCGCGGCGGGGCTTGCGGGGCCGTACAGATTCCGCTGTCGGCATTGAGCGTCCAATTCCGGCGGGTTCTGCCAGACTCCCTGAATTCCCGACTGGACTCATGACCGAAAACCGAGTAGACTGCCGGGTTCTTCGCGCACTGCGCCAGCGACACTCCGAAGCGTTTCGGGGAGCGTGGTGTGCCGGACTTTACCCCGAATTCAGAAGCCGCTGCTGCCGCCCCGGCGCATTGGTTTTCCGGTCGGGAAAGCGGGAAAGACATGGTCGATCGGAACCTCTTGCGTGAGTTCAACATTGACGAGGCGGAACTGGATGCGGTGATTTCCGCGTCGTTCCCCGATTTTGCCGAAGAAGACATCTACCACGAGCAGGCTCAGGCGTACGACCTGAACCAGATCCTGACGGGCACAATTGTCCGCGTGGACAACGAAGAAGTTGTGGTGGACATCGGTTACAAGAGCGAAGGTGTCGTGCAGCGGGATGAGTGGGATCCCAGCGAACCTCAGCCTGAAGTCGGCCAGCGGATTGAAGTTGAACTCGAAGAATTCGAAGACTCGATCGGTCTGATCGTGCTTTCGAAACGCAAGGCTGATCGTCGCCGCGAGTGGGAAAAGATCATCAGCACTCACGCGGAAGGCGACATCGTCCGCGGTCAGGTCATTCGCAAGATCAAGGGCGGACTGCTGCTCAATATCGGCGTAAACGTCTTCCTTCCCGCCAGCCAGGTGGACATTCGTCGTCCGAACGACATTGCCGAATATATCGGTCATGACATCGAGTGCATGATCCTGAAGATCGACGAAGCTCGGCGCAACATCGTTGTGTCCCGTCGCCGGCTGATCGAAGAAGAGCGCGAGAAGATGAAGAAATCGCTGCTCTCCAACCTCCAGATCGGTCAGATTCGTCGCGGTACCGTCAAGAACATCGCCGACTTCGGTGCGTTCGTTGACCTGGGTGGCATCGACGGTCTGCTCCATATCACCGACATGAGCTACGGTCGCATCAGCCATCCGACCGAGATGGTGAAGATCGACGACGAAATCGAAGTGGTCGTGCTCAACATCGACTACGAAAAAGAAAAAATCGCACTCGGGCTCAAGCAAAAGTCCCCCAGCCCGTGGGCAAACATCAGCACCAAGTACCCGGTCGGCTCCCGCGTTCAGGGCGAAGTCGTCAACGTGCTGTCCTACGGTGCCTTCGTGAAACTCGAAGACGGCATCGAGGGGCTGGTGCACATCAGCGAAATGTCCTGGACCCGTCGCGTCAACCACCCCAGCGAACTGGTGGCCATTGGCGACAAGGTCGAAGTCATGGTGCTGGGCATCAACGAAGAAAAGCAGGAAATTTCTCTCGGTATGAAGCAGACTCAGCCCAATCCCTGGGACGAAGTCGCTGCTCGCTACCCCGTTGGGTCCATCGTCAAGGGAACCGTCCGCAACCTCACCAACTACGGTGCGTTTGTTGAGCTTCAGGAAGGCGTCGACGGTCTGCTCCACATCAGCGACATGTCCTGGACTCGCAAGGTGTCTCATGCCAACGAAATCCTGAAGAAGGGCGACCCGATCGAGTGCCAGATTCTGTCCGTCGACGAAGGTCGCCGCCGCATCGCACTGGGACTCAAGCAGCTCGCCGAAGACCCCTGGGCAACTCGAATTCCCCAGAAGTACGCTCCGGGCCGCATGGTTACCGGCAAAGTCACCAAAATCACCAACTTCGGCGTGTTCATCCAGCTTGAAGACGAACTTGAAGGACTCCTTCACGTTTCAGAACTGGCTGACCACAAGGTCGAACACCCCGAAACGCTCGTGTCCGTTGGCCAGGAACTCGAAGTCCGAGTGCTCCGCGTCGACACCAACGACCGCAAGATCGGACTCAGCCGGAAGTCTGAAGTCAAGGAAACAGAAGCCGCTCCAGGCGACGCCGCAGCACCTGCTGCTGCAGCCACCACAGCCGCCGCTCCTGCTCGCCCCCGCGAAGAACTCAAGGGCGGCACCGGTTCCGGTTCCGGACCCCTGTTCTCGCTCGGCTCCTCCGAAGAGAAATCCTGATCCCCATCAGAGACTCTGCAGTCACCAGACCCCAGGCAGCCCCACCGGTTGCCTGGGGTTTTTTGTTGGCTGAAGGGAAGGGCAGAAGTGAGAAGTGCCTGGCGAGCCGCCGGACGGCAGTCCGCGGGCTAAGTGCACTGCAGACGCGTTTGGGAACGCATTGGGGAACTGGGAAGTGAGAAGTGAGAAGTGAGAAGTGAGAAGTGCCCTTCCAAGCCGCCGGACGGCAGTCCGCGGGCTACGTGCACTGCAGACGCGTTTGGGAACGCATTGGGGAAGTGAGAAGTGAGAAGTGGGAAGTGGGAAGTGAGAAGT
>JBEIEK010000480.1:0-3741 GCA_040382995.1 Planctomycetaceae bacterium | reverse complement strand
GGGCGATCTGCGGGCGGAGGCTGGTCAAGGAACATGCGGTGCCAGATTTCAAGGCAGAGCAGGTTCCAGAGCCGATAGGCGTGGTTGAAGCGACCGGAGGTGTGTTCGTCGACGAGCTGACGCACGGCATCCGGGCGAAACAGGCCGCGGCTGAGACTGCGATCGGAAAGCAGCACATCGCGGAGCAGTGGTTGCAGTGTGTCGCGGAACCAGTGGTCGATGGGCACACCAAAGCCCATCTTGGAGCGGTTGCGGATGGGTTCGGGCAGCAGGTTTTTGAAGGTGTCGACGAGGATCGCTTTGGAGCGGCGGAGGGTTTGTTTCCAGCGCATGGGCATGCGGGCCGCCAGTTCGACGACTTCGGTATCCAGAAACGGGCAGCGACATTCCAGCGAAGCTGCCATGCTGGCGATGTCGACTTTGGTCAGAATGTCGCAGGGCAGGTAGGTTTGAGTATCGACGGCGGTGGTGCGGGTGATGAAGCCGCGGGAAGGGTGATCATTCCAGGCCTGCATGATGAAATCCGCCGGGTCGTAGTCATCAAGCAGATCACGGAGCACGGGGCCGGCCAGCCATTCCAGCTTTGAGCGGTTGAAAACGGTGATCCAGTTGAGGTAGCGACGTTCGGGGGCTTCCGCGAGGGATTCGGTGAGCCGTTTCAGTCTGCGGATGAAGGACCGCTGTTCGACGCCACCGGGAATGCGGCTGATGAGCGATGCAATCAGGCTGCGGAGTGACCGTGGAACGGCATCGATGCGGCCGGCAGCCCGCACGGCCCGGTAGCGATCGTAGCCACAGAAGAGTTCGTCGCCCCCGTCACCAGTGAGCGCCACCGTGACCTGCTGACGGGTGATTTGAGCGAGGTACATGGTGGGAATGGCGGAGCTGTCACCGAACGGTTCGTCGTAGTGCCAGATCAGCGATGGCAGAATGCCGAGGGCATCCGGGGTGACAACGTCTTCGTGATGGGACGTGCCAAGGTGCTCTGCCGCCATCCGGGCGAAACGCCGTTCGTCGAAGGCGGCGACGGGAAAACCGATGGAGAAGGTGCGGGCGGGGCGATCGAGCAGTTGCTGCATCAGCCCGCAGATGATTGTGGAATCGATGCCACCTGAAAGGAAGGCTCCGAGGGGCACATCGCTTTCGAGCCGAAGTCGAACGGCCTCGGTGAGCGTCTGCCGCAGCTCATCTTCGCGGTCTGCGGCTGAGCGGGTGCGGCGATCGGGTTCGTCCCACGGCACGGTCCACCAGTTTTTGAGTTCGAGACGACCGTCTTCGAGGACAGCCAGTGTTCCGGGGGGCAGCTTGCTGAAGCCCTGAAGGATGCAGTGGGGATGCGGCACGTACTGCAGGGTGAGAAACTGCAGCAGTGCTGAGTTGCTGCGGTGACGCGGGACATCCGGGATCTGCAGCAGCCCCTTGAGTTCGCTGGCAAAGCTGAGACGTCCGTCTTCCAGCCGGTAGTACAGTGGTTTTTTTCCCATGCGGTCGCGGGCCAGCACAAGCTGGTTCAGCCGGGAATCCCAGATGGCGAGAGCAAACATGCCACGGAGATGCCGCACGAAATCCAGACCATGCTGCTCGTAAAGATGGACGATGACCTCGGTGTCGCCATCCGTGCGGAACTGGTGACCGGCGGCAAGCAGCTGATTGCGGAGTTCGCGGTAGTTGTAGATTTCGCCGTTGAAGACGATCTGGATGGACTGGTCTTCGTTTCCCAGTGGTTGTGCACTGCCCGCCAGATCGATGATGCTGAGTCGGCGATGGCCGAGGGCGACGCCCGGGGTTTGAGGTGCGGGTGCCGGTGGAGGGGCTGCGGAGACCAGGTGGCCTGTGGACGCCGGATGCTGTGGCTGTGAAAACCAGGCGCCGCCGGCGTCCGGGCCACGGTGCCGCAGGCTGTCCGTCATTCGCTGCAGCACGGCGGCGTCAACAGCTTTCGACGCCTGCCACCAGACCGCTCCGGCTATTCCGCACACTCGGCTGGGTATCCTTTATTCGTAAATCGGGCAGAACGTGTTGAAGGCCGCTTCGCAGAACACACCCGGATCGTTGAATCGGCGTCCCTGATCCAGCGATGAGATGGCCTGCATGTCGTCTGCAGAAAGAGCGAAGTCAAAAATATTCAGGTTCTCGGACATGCGTTCGGGAGTGACCGTTTTGGGGATCACGGAGGTGCCTCTCTGGACGCCCCAGCGGAGCAGAATCTGGGCGGAGGACTTGCCGTACTGCAGAGCCATGCACTGGATCACGGGATGGTCCAGCAGCGAGTCTGAGGGAATCGCCATGCCGAGGCTGTAGTAGCTGGCTGGGCCAAGCGGTGAAAAGGCCGTGACGGCAATCTGTTCCTGGCTGCAGTAGCGCAGAAGTTTCTGCTGGGTGAGGAATGGGTGCGATTCAATCTGCAGCACGCTGGGACGAATGCGGGACTGAGCGAGCAGATCGCGAAGCAGGCTGGTGCCGAAATTGCAGATGCCGATGTGCCGCACCAGACCGGCATCCACGAGCTGTTCCATGGCGGCCCACGTCTCTGAGATTGGGATGCGAACCTCCTGCATGCTGGGATGGGGAGCGGCAGGGTCGAAGAACCAGCCCGGTGGGTACCGCTGTTCAAAGGGCACAAAACGCTGTGCGATGGGAAAGTGCATGAGGTAGAGGTCGAGGTGATCCAGGCCGAGGTCGCGAAGTGAGCGTTCGCAGGCGGGACGAACGTGTTCGGCAGCGTGGTAGGTGTTCCAGAGCTTGGAGGTCACCCAGAGTTGGTCGCGGGTGCAGAGCCCCTGGGCGATTGCGGCAGAAATGCCCTGGCCGACTTCGACTTCGTTGCCGTAGTCGCAGGCACAGTCCAGATGTCTGTAGCCGAGAGAAATCGCTGTGCGGCAGACTTCGGCAGCAACAGGACGATCGACCTTCCAGAAGCCGAAACCGACGGAAGGCAGGGTGGCGCTGGTGCAAACGGGAAGGCTGGTTGTCATGGGGCAGGCGGCATCCGAATAAAAACAGAGTTGGCAGGGGCCGTGAAGTTCACGGCTGACGCTGCAGGGACGACAGGGTTACTGTAACGGCCATCGGGCTGTGAACAAGCAGAAAGGGCGTTGGTTTTCACTTCCGTCACGAGAGGATGTTTGGTAGGTTCCAGATGTCGAGGGAACCGCGTGGTCCCCATGTCTGCGTTCTGACAAGGATTCTCTTCCATGTCGTCTTCCGGCGGCGGTCTGATTTTCAAACTCGCAGGTGGCCTGCTGATTCTGTTTGGGATTATTGACTTCGTGCTCTATCAGTTTTTTAACTTCGACGTGACGGGTGTCTCGTGGTCACCTGTGGCCGCAGGTATCGTCGGGTCAATAATTATGAGGATGGGCGATTGACGCCAGCGGATTTGGCTCAGCACTGAGCCCTTTGCTCTGGAATCAACAACGCTAATCCGCGAAATGGAACTCGTTGACGCTCAGCAGCGCCTCGAAGTAGTCCTGCCAGGCTACTTCTGGTGTTGCTCCGGCAGCCTGACGGGACTCGATGAATTCCAGTCCCGCAGAAATCTCAATTGATTCCGGCGAACGGGCGAACAGTAGTCGCCATGCCTGTTGAATTCTGTCTCCGCCCTCAGCCGCCTGCAGTCGTCGCAGCAGTTCGGCTGCACGCTGTTCGGTCCAGGCAGAATTCAGCAGGAACAACTGCTGGAGCGGTGTGGTGGTGGGTTCTCGGCGAGGACTGTGGGCACTGGCTTCAGGGAAGTCGTGC
>JBEIEK010000479.1:0-3765 GCA_040382995.1 Planctomycetaceae bacterium | reverse complement strand
GCGGTCCGTGAATTTTCTGGTCCTCTTCAATTCGGGCCATGAGGAAAATATTGTAGTCCTCACCCACTGCAATCAGAATCGTGAACAGAAACATGGGCACCTTCCAGTCCAGCCCGGTAAAGCTTTCAGGATTCATGCCGCGGAACACAAGGAAGGTGAAGCCCAGTGTGGCAAAGTAACTGTAGAGCACGGTGAACATCAGATAGGCACAGATGCCCGGCTTGCGGAGCAGCGCTACAAGGATCAGGTAGACGCCAAGCATCACCAGGGCATCAATGCGAATTTGATCTCGGTCGGTCACGTCCTTGAGATCGCTGATCTCGGCCGTGTTGCCGACAAACCAGATCCGTGCGTTTCTAAGGGAGTCAGGGAGCAGCGCGGGGAGCTCACTGCGAAGCGTGCGGAACTCAGCGATACTGCTGCGGGCGAAGGGGTCGTTCTTTGGAATCAGGCTGATGCGAGTGAGGGAGCGATTGCCGGGACTGACAAAATAATCGCGGGCGTGCCGCTTCACCGCAGAACGCACCGCAAGGCTGGTGTTGGCGGATTCCGGCCGGCCCTTGGGACGCGAAAGCGAACGGACAGTGTGCAGACCGAGCTGGTCCTTCTGTCTGAGCAGTCGGTCGGTGAGATCCTTGATGGCTGAGTAGGAAGGGCCGCGGGCGAGGCTGAAATCCAGTTCTTCCGCCTCGATCATGACAGTCACCGGGGACACCTCGCCTGGCGGAAAATGTCGCGCCGCGGCGGCCGCCCCGTACACACTGGCAGATGTCTCCGGCAGTTCAGATAACAACCCGTAGCTGAGATTGCCGAACCAGGCAACGCCGGCGATGGAAAACGGCAGCAGGAGCAGCATGCTGGCGAGAAACGCAGTCCATGGCCGCTGCTCAAGCAATCGCCCCATGGTGCTCCAGCCTGTCGTCAGCAGGCGGGCCTTCTGCAGTCGCATAAACAAACTGTTCCCGGTCGGGAATGTGTCGCGTGACTGAGCAATGCGGGCGGGCCAGAATGCCCAGCGACCGGAAATCCGCAGAATCGCAGGGGTGAGTGTGAGCGATGCCAGCAGACAGATGGCCAAACCAAACGTGATCGCAATTCCAGCCTGACTGAATTTGCCAAACTCGGCGAAATACATCATTCCAATGCCGCACATGACTGTGCAGGCACTGGCCGTGAGCGCCGCGCCGATCCGATCCATCGTGCCCGAAATTGCCTCTTCGATCGTCTGACCACCGTCCAGTTCCTCGCGGTACCGCGCGATCAGAAACAGGCAGTAGTCAACGCCGGCTCCGTACACCAGCACCGTGACGTATGTTTCGATGCCATTGAAAAGACTGACAATTCCATGCTGAGCACCAATCGCCAGCAGTGAACGCGAAACGGCGGTCGCCACTGCCACCGTGACCAGGGGAATAATGGCCAGCATCGGGGCTCTGTAGATGGCGATCAGCAGCACCACAACCAGAATCACCGTCCAGTGCTCGGTCGACTTTGCACTCTTCGCCGATTCCACCATCATGTCGCGACCGAATGTTGCGCTGCCGCTGATGGAAATCTCCAGACCCGCCGGGAGTGAATTTGGCTGCCCGGATGGGATTCGGGACAAGTCCCGCACAAAGTTCTCGACGCTGTCCACCAGTGGTCGGTTCGCCTGATCCAGAAACTCCGTGGTCATCGACAGCACAATCGATGTCGCCTTACGATTTTCACTGATCAGCAGGTCGCCGACCTTGCGATCCTCAAACGACATAATTTCCTGAACCAGTTGTCGCGGCTGGTCCTTCTTCGCCGGAGCGTCCGGGTTGGCTGATGACGCGGCGGACGTCTGCGCTTCCAGGCCGCCTGCAGCATCTTCGCCCTCCGCATTCGCCTCTGCGTCCTCACCATCGCGACTGTAGGCAATCCCGGCCATGCGATGCAGTTCCGGGATGACGTGCTCAGACAGATAACCGAAGTCCTCGTCCAGAAGCCCCTCGTCCCCGCTCTCACGACGCGCGACCAGCACCAGTGTGCTGCGCATCTGGTCGTCCGGAAAGGCTTCCCGGAAGGCCGCGTTCGCCACCCGACTTGGAGAATCCTCCGGCAGAAACGCGAACTCACCGTTCTCAACAACCGAATCCCACGACGGCGCAGCGGCGATGCTGGCAAACACCACTGCAACCCACGCTGCAAGGATGAGCCAGGCATGTCTGGCTGTCAGGTCTCCCAGACTCTTAAACAGCATGAATCTCGCCACCCTTCCGAAATGAATGAAGCTCCATCAACACACTTCACCCGGAAATTACTCGTTCCCCTCCACGAATTCAATTCAACCGCACCCAGCGAACCACTCGATGCGAATTCCAGTTTGGGCTGCGTAAAACAGATAAAACAGGAAAGACGATTGTCGATCAGTCTGTTGAGAATCCGGGCCCGTGCAGCGGAGTGGCCCTCGTTTTCCTGCCGAGGTCACTACCTGCTCCCCTCTCCCTTTCGAGGGGAGAGGGGATGCGGTGAGGGGTCAAAGAACACTGCCAGCCCCCCTTCGTCAACACTTCCGAGACACCGTGAATCCCGTACTGGTCAGACGGGACTGCCTTCAGGGGGCAAAGCAGATCACTTTTCCATCGAGTGTGGTCAGGAGCAGTTGACCGCGGGCGGCGGCGAGGCCGTCCCAGGACGGGAGTGAGTTGAGTTCGATGGATTTTTCGATGTCGCCGGTATCGGCGTTAACAGCGAGCAGTTTTCCGCCCTGACGGCCCTCGATGGCGGCATCCTGGGACGCCAGCAGAGTTTCCACGGACTGGTCTTTCTGTGCCAGCTGCTGGAAGGTGGCTTCTTCGTCGATCAGGTCTGGAGGTCCGGCGATGAAGAGTCGGGAACCGGAGAGCACCATCGCGCGGACGTAGATGGGCACATCCTTGTTCCAGCGGGGTTCGATGAGGCTGTTGCGGTCACCGCCGGCTGCCGGGACTGCGGCGGATTTGGTTTTTGCCGCGTTTTGTCGGCGGGCACTGAGTTGCAGGGCTTGTCCGAAGCGACCTTCGGCGGGTCTGCCACCGCTGATGGTCCCATTGTTGCGGTGCAGCGACATATCGCGTGCGGTGCCATCGTCGAAGCTGACGACGAGTGCCGGGTCCGGATGCATTTCGGCACCGTCCCTGAAGCGGGCGGCCACGGTGGCGGCATCGGTTTCGGCGAAGTAGAGCCGGACTTCATCGATGATCCCGACGAACTGTGTGGCGGTACTGTCGCTCACGGCGGAACCGGCGTCGTTGCCGATTTCAAGTCCCTGAGCGGGATCTTTGGAAATGAAGCCGGATGCAGTGCCTTCACCGACAAGCTCGCCGTCGACGTAAAGTTTCAGGGTGCGGTCTGTGGCGAGGACTGCGGCAACGTGATGCCAGCCACCGACGATTCGTTTGGAGCCGGTGACGGTGGAGAGCTGGTTGGCTGAACGTACGTGAAACACGGGTTTACCGGTTTCAAGGCCGAGCGAGAAGCCTTCGGCGGGGCCACCGCGAGCGACGATGACGCCGTTGGGGGCTGTGGCGGTCATCCATGCTTCGACCGTGATCGGTTTTCCAGTGGGATCAAGTGCCGGAGCTTTGGGGAATTGGGCGAACTGTCCTTCGTCGGCAGCGGATTTCTTTTTCCCGCCACTCTGCGGTGCTTTGGCGAAGCCCTCCGGGATTTCCGGCGGTTCGGGGGCTGCGGAGTACAGTTGTCGCTCCATGGTTGTGGTCCAGCGGAAGTATTCCGGTTTGCGTCCGTAGCCGAACACAT
>JBEIEK010000478.1:0-3769 GCA_040382995.1 Planctomycetaceae bacterium | reverse complement strand
CTCGCTGCCTTCACCACGCACGTTGGCAGTGTTGGCAGTGCTCTTTGCCCGCGGACTGCCGTCCGGCGGCTCAACAGGGTTCGCCCCGACGCGACTGCGCTCCGCTTGCCTGAGCTCACGACCGGTCCTGATCTCGGACGAGACGAAAGCCCAGGTTGATGTAGCAGATCCGGGGCGAGTACCGGAAGCGACAGGCGCAACGCACGCCCCTGGCGTAGTCGTCCCAGCTCCCGCCACGAATGGCCCGCGACTCGATTGCGGCGCCACCAACCGGGTCCACAACCTTTTTCTTACTGTACTCTCGCATCGAGTCCCCGCACCACTCCCAAACATTCCCATGCATATCATACAGACCCCACGCATTCGGCAGCTTGCCACCGACGGGATGCAGTTCCATGCCGCTGTTGCCACGGTACCACGCGTAGTCGCCCAGCTGGGTTTCATCGTCGCCAAAGCAGTACTCATGCGGGCTCCCCGCACGGCTGGCGTACTCCCATTCGGCTTCCGTCGGCAATCGTCCTCCCGCCCATTGGCAGTATGCTGCCGCATCCATCCAGCTGACTCCCACCACCGGCTGCTGCGGCTGATTGAACCTCCGGTCGTCCCAGTATTCCGGCGGCTTCACACCATCACGCTGACCCTCCAGGAACCGGCGGTAATCCTCATTCGTCACCACGTATCGCCCGATCCAGAAGCCTTTGGTCAGCACCACTGTATGCACCGGCTTCTCGTCTTTATCTCCACGTTCCGACCCCATTCGAAACTCACCCGGCGGGATCCACACGAGTGTCACCCCGGTTCGCTCATCCACCCGCACATCCCCCGGCTGCGGCTGTCCGCTGGCAGATCCACGCAGAGTCCCTGACTTCCAGCCAAACCGTGCCAGAATCTCCTGCGCCGTATCTTTCAGTCCCCGGGCCCCGTCACGCTCGGCAAGGATCGCTTCACACAGCCCCTTCAGTTCCGGCAGTTCCACGTGCTTGTCCCGCACCAGCCGCAGCACGGCCACGCGCCGGGCGATGGATGCCTGCGGATCGTTCAACACCTCCATGAACACCTGGCCGGGAAACGAGATGGATTCCGTCAGACAGCGCTGCACCAGGTCGTCCCGCGTCTCCGCCAGTCCCGCCGCCAGCAACTCCCGGAAGAACTGTTCACAGAACGGGACCGATTTTCTGAGCGACAACAGTGCGGCTTCCTGCCACCAGCTGTAGGCGATCCGCGTCGCGAGGGCTTTGGCAAAACCCTGCTGCACCGCGTAACTGGCGGCCAGGTACTCCTGGAAACTGAGATGCAGGAAGCCACACTTCCTGCTTCCTTCCCCCCCCAGCGCCAGGATCCCGGATTCCTCCCGCATCCTGACAATAAAGGCTTTCCCCTCCCGACCCAGACCTGCCGACTCCGCCAGTTTTTTCAGCTCCAGCTCAGCCTCCTGCTCCAGCTCCTCCAGCGGCGCTGTGCTGCGTTCATCTTCCTGATGCATCCACCAGGCCAGCCGTGACAGCACACCCTGAGCGGCATCACTGTTAAAGGGGGCCGGCTGTGCCGCGGAGTGTTCATACTTCGACCGTCGCCACACATCCAGGAGCACCCGCACACAGTGCTGGTACAACTCGGCACGTCCTGTGGGCAGGTTGTGCTCCTCGTGATACACCACGCACAAAATCGTCAGCAGCAGGGGATTGGTGACCAGCTCACGCATGCTGGGCGCCTGATAGGGCGCGGTTTCCAGAACTTTGGTCAGCGTGGTTGTATCCGCGAGCGCCTTCTGTTGCGCCACCTGGCCCGGGCCATCCACGCGACGGTGCGCAGCCGCGAACCAGCGTTCCAGAAAGGTCTGCACCTGCGGATTGGATAACCCGTGAACATGGAATTCCAGAAAGCCCGCCCCAAGGAGCACTTTGGCGGATTTGTAACCCTGAAAACGGCTCGTTACCACAAACCAGTCGTGTGGTCGCCCCGGCACGGCCTGCCGAATCCAGCCTGAAACCGTCTCCCGCAGAGACAACTCCACCACTTCATCCAGGCCATCGAGGATCCACAGGATTCCCCGCTGCGGATCATTCCAGAAGTCTTCGCTGGGATCCTGCTGACCTGCCGGAGCCCCGTCGCTGCGAGTTTCCCGCTGCAGAAAGCTCTTGAGCGACAACAGCGGACTCAGCCCTGCTGCCAGGTCGTCCGTCGTCAGGTTTCGCAAACGCAGCAGCACCGGACGCAGACCATCGGGCAGCCCCAGCGCCTCGGGACTGGCCGTGCCACTCGCCAGCCGCCATGCCAGCTGTCGCGCCCACGTCGTCTTGCCGGCCCCCGGTTCACCCAATACCACCACGCCCCGCTTTGACTGCTGCTGACACTGCCGGAACATCCATTCCGGACCCTTGTCCACAAGGTCCTGCTCGACAGTCATTTCCGACTCGGCCGACTTCCGATCCCGGATGTCCTCTCGAACCAGCCCCTGCGGCAGGCGATCCGGTTCGTCCTCTGCTGTCTGCCGCGTGAAACGCACCATCCGCAGCGGCACATACACGTCGTCAATCGGCAAATCCACCTGAAACGAGCGTCCCATCCCCAGCAGCTGAATGCCACGCGTGTCTTCGGTGAGACGATGCAGGTAGTGCTGGATGGCGGGCGAGCTGGCAGGCAGTGGCACGGAGGTCACGAGTTGCGGCGGATGGAATGGGATCAGGCCTGAAGCGAGCTGTGGATTCCATGCTGACTCCGCATCGCCGGCATCAAAACCCAGCGTTCGATGTTCAAATCCTGCCGGCGATATCCGCACCAGCCGCACCGAATTGAACCAGCCCGCACCCGCGTAGGACGCGCCACCATTGAGGTGATAGGCACTGAGTCTGACGTGATTCGGCTGACGAAAAACGCTGTGCGTATGTCCGGTCAGGATCAGATTGCTGCGGGTGACCAGGAGCTCTTCCGTGCTGAGGCGGATCCCGGAACCATCAGACCGCGGATAAGCATTCAACTCAGCCTCCTGCCACCATGCAAAAGGATGATGGCAGATGGCCACCACGGGCGGATCGGCCGACGTCTGCTGTGCCACCGTGGGCAGTCCGGCAATCAGCAGATCCAGCTGTGGCTGACCCACCCAGAGCCGGCACCGGTCCGCATCACCCCGACAGTACCAGGCAGTATTCAGGGCCAGCAGCTTCAGGCCCTGGAGCTCTGTGGACCCCACCAGCCACGAGTCTGCGTTGTTGAACCGCCACGCGCGATACTTTGCCGTGTGCTGGCAAAAGTTCGTAAAGGCTTTGAACGATTCGATGTAAACCTGAGGCACAGGTGGCCGCAGAGAATCATCCGCTTCGACGGCATCCTGAGGAACAGCGATTCCGCGCGTCGCCGTCCGGTCAATGTCATGGTTTCCAGGGCAGACCACGACGTTGCCTGGAGTGATTTCGATTGCGTCCAGCAATTGGCTCAGCCACACATGTGCCTGCTCGTAGTCCGACGGGATCCCCTTCCAGCCGATGTCGCCACTGAGGACGACGAGTGTGGGCTTCCAGGCGGGTTCTGAATGCCCCAGCTTTCGGAGGGCCGCCACCAGCGAATCCAGACACCGCCTTCTCCGCGCCTGCTCGTCTTCTGTCGCGTTCCACCCGAAATGCAGATCCGTCAGATGCAGGATCACCGGACTCATGGCAATTCTCGCAGCAATCCTCTCATGGCCATTCCCCACCACCAATCACCCCAGAATACCGTCCCCACACCCATGCAACAACCCAGCTGGCCCCCCAGAGCCGCGACCGTCAGGGAG
>JBEIEK010000477.1:0-3793 GCA_040382995.1 Planctomycetaceae bacterium | reverse complement strand
CGCAGCGCGCTGGCTACGATGCCGATGGTCTCGGGTATCGCCGCTATCCACCGGACGCAGTCATCATTCCGGCCGACCGGGATGAACTGTGCACCATTGTCTCCGCACTGCGGTCACTGGACGTCCCTTTGACGCTCCGCGGGGCTGGGACATCACTGTCCGGTGGTCCGGTCGCTGCTCAGGGGGGCGTCGTCATTCACACGTCTGCCCTCCGCGGCATTCGGCAGATCTCCCCACGCGGTTTCTGGTGCGAAGTCGAAAGCGGCGTCGTACTCAACCAGCTCGACGCCGCCCTCGAACCACATGGTCTGTTTTATCCCCCGGATCCGTCCAGTGGCCCGGTATGCACACTGGGCGGCAACATTGCCATGAACGCCGGCGGGGCACACTGCTTTCGCTACGGTGTCACCAGCAACTACGTGCTCGGCGTGGAAGGCGTCCTGCTGGATGGCTCAATTCTGCGTTTTGGCGGACCCGGCGGTGGCCGTGGGCCATGGCAGGAGGACTGGAAGCGGCTGATGGTGGGTTCAGAGGGCACGCTGGCCGCCTTCACTCGCTTCTGGCTGCGACTGCTTCCACGCCCGGAAAAATGCTGGACGTGGCGTGCGGCCTTCGCGGATCTCAAATCGGCAGAACGCGCTGTTCAGGCACTCGCCCTCGATTCCTCCTTCCCCGTCGCCATCGAACTCATGGACCCCCGCTGCGTGGCGATGGTCGAGAACAGTCCGATGGCAATGGGACTGCCCCACAACTGTTTTCTGATCGTGGCGGAGATCGACGGCCCACGCGTGCTGGCCGACACCCGCGCCCCCGCCGTCACACAACTGCTCCGCGATGCCGGCGCCGGTCAAATTGATTTCAGCGACGATGAACAGGTGCGCCGCGGACTTTGGAAAGCACGCAAGGTTGCCGGTGGTCTGATGGGACAGCTCAGCCCCGACTTTCTTGTCCAGGACGCTGTCATCCCGCGCCGGGCACTCGCCGAAATCCTGCAGCTCGTCTACGACGAAGCTGACGCTGCGGGACTGAGGGCTGTCAATGTGTTCCACGCCGGCGATGGCAACCTGCACCCCAACTTCCTCTTCGACTCCCGCAAACCCGAACAGGTCCACGCCGTCGAGGCCATCAGCCGCAGACTCATGCAGCGCGTCGTGGAAGTCGGCGGCACGCTGTCCGGTGAGCACGGGATTGGCAACGACAAAACCTGCTGCATGCCGCTGATTTTTGGCCCCGAAGCCATGCGGCTGCAGCTGGCAGTCCCGCGGATCTTTAACCCGCGGCACCAGCTGAACCCGCTCAAAGTGTTCGACAACCGCCGCTTCACTCCGCAAAACGCCAGCCCCGCAAACGCCCCGTCCCCCACCCCGATCGAACACTCTGCTCCGCTGCCCCCGCTCAAATCCGAACGATTTTTCACCCCCTACTTCGATGACATCGACGGCACCTGCTGCTGCCCGGCCACGTGGTCCCTGCGAAAGCTCACCGAATACTGCCAACCACGCGGTTTTCGCTTCCCACTCCTGCTGGATCCCGCGGCCACACTGTCCGAACACGTGCAGGCAACCGCGTGGGCTCCGGCGTCATCCCGCTTCGGCCCCTTCTGCGACAACATTATCGGGATGAACTGGGAGCTGCCTGACGGCCGACGCGTGCGTCTGGGGGAACGCGTCGTCAAATCCACAACCGGCTATGATCTCTTCCGCTTTCTGCTGCATGCCAACCGCAGCCTGGGACAACCGGCTGACTTCGTGCTGCGGCTGCGTCCCGACTGCGGCACCCACGCCGTCTTTCGGCTTGAAGGGCCCCTCACGGCCACTGCGGACGCTGCCGCTGAACTCCTCGCAGGCTGCTGGCTGCACTGGTTCGATGCCATTGATCTGCTCCTGCCGGCAATCCCACACTCAGCCCCCGCTCAGCTGCGAATCACCTGGCATGGCCCGGTTGCCGAACAGCCCGTCGCCCTCGATCGGCTCAGGGAACTGGCCGTCGCTTACCGCCTGAAGCTCAGCCAGGCCCCGCCCACCACAGATGACCGCTCCACGCTCGCCCCGGCAGACGGACTTCCGGACTTTGTCATCAAGACCGCACCGGATGAACTCGTGCAGACAGCCGAACGACTGCAGGAGCATCGCCTGTTTGAAATCACGGCTCTGCTTTATCCCGGCGTTATTCACGGTCGACTTGCAGCGGCTTTGCCAGGGGCATTTGAACTCGTAAGGCTCACAAAGCTGCGTGATGATCTGGAGAATGAGATTTCAGGCACCGGTGGCGATGTCCAGTCGCGGCATTTGCCCCGCAAGCCACAGGTCGCAGAGGAAATCGGCTGGCTGAAGATCTTCACAGAGGAGCTCTCCCGGAGATGACTGATACCACGCCGCACCGCTCACTCCCGGAACTGCTCACCAGCTGCGTGCATTGCGGGTTCTGTCTCGAAGTCTGTCCAACGTTTCAGGCTTCCGGCGACGAAAACAACTCTCCCCGCGGACGCCTGCGGCTCTGGCGCGAAGAAGCCGCCGGACAACTGCCCCCGGACCCGTGGACCGCTTCCTACACCGGCGACTGCGTCGGCTGTCTGGCCTGCGAACCGGCCTGCCCGGCGAATGTACCGTATGGGGAAATTCTTGAGCAGGTGCGGCATGAACATGTGCAGACCGGGCGTTCGCGCCCGCGACTGCTGCTGCGGGCCGCCGCCTGGCTGGCAGCTCGGCCAGCCCTGTTCAGCGCGGCCATGCTCCCCGTTCGCTGGCTCCGCCGCCGCCGACTCGCCCCCCATCGCATGCTCTTTCCCGGCCAGCCTGCCACCACCCTGTCCACGGCTCAATACGCCCGTCAGCTCATGGAACAGCACCGCCCCACCGGACCACGTGCCGCGCTGCTCACCGGGTGCCTCATGGACGCTGTCTTCCGGGAAATTAACTTCGCCACCATTCGCGTACTGATCGAAAATAACGTGCAGGTGGTCATTCCCGAGTCTCAGGGCTGTTGTGCCGCGATGCACGAACATCTGGGGCTGGACGATGTGGAGCGGCTCAGGGCGGTCAATCAGGATGCATTCCAGACGGCGAACGTCGATGTGGTCCTGGCCAACTCCGCCGGCTGCGGACTCGCCACACGCCGCACGCTCAATGGCCTGCTCCCCGTCCGCGATGTCCTCGAATTCCTCGCGGAAATCGGCCCGGTTCGCCGCACCGGGCGACCCGAATCCGCCCGCGTCTGGCTGGACCTCCCCTGCCACCTCGTGCACGGACAGCGCAGTCCCGGAATTCCGGCCGCTGTGATGGACGCCACCGGATACGCCTGGCAGCTGGCCCCCGGAGCCCGCGATTGCTGCGGTTCCGGCGGTGTCTACAACCTCCAGCGGCCCGCCGCCGCGCGAGAAATCCTGCAGAAGAAATCCGCATTCCTGAATGCAGCTGCCGGCGAACCGCTGATTCTGGCCACCAGCAACCACGTGTGCATGATGCAGTGGCATTCCGCCGCCGCAGCCGGTTTCGTACACAAACCCTTTTCCGTCAAACACGTCATTCAGCTGCTGGATCCGGATCCACCAGCGTCGCAATGATCAGCCAGCGGCTGACAATCGAGCCCCGACCGTGAGGGAGGCGGACGCCCAGTGGCCTTGAAGTTCTCTGGAATGCTGTGAACAGACGGGTGAAGACTCGGGAGAGCGAGGCTCCTGCCGAGCCACCGAACGCTGGTCCGCGTGTGAGCGATTGCTGCGTCTTTACGGAGCAGCAGGGATCGATGCAGCGGTCGCGGCAGGGATGCGGCTCAGGAGGAGCCTCGCCCTGGG
>JBEIEK010000476.1:0-3793 GCA_040382995.1 Planctomycetaceae bacterium | reverse complement strand
CGTCGGGTTTCGGGCTGCGAGGATGGTCCGCAGGAAGGGCAGAGACCGCCACGTCCGAGCGGTTTTCCGCAGGTGTTGCAGAGCAGCACGGGCTGTTCGCTGAAGGCTGCGGGGCTGCCGGAGTGACCGAAGTCGGACAGTTGTTCCAGCAGGTCACGGACATCAAGTCCGGCATCGGCAGCCGGGGTGGCTTCACGTCGTGAACGCTGGGAACCCGGCGGTGTTGATGGCAGCGCTGGTGTGGGTGGCGGACTGGCGGTAACAGGCGCAGCCGGGGTGGGCGATCTGATTGTTGCAGAATCTGCTGTGGCAGCCGGAGCCGGGCCGGGATTGGCGCCCTCGTTGTGGATGTTTTCGCTGCGGACCAGTTCGACTTCAGCGGCGCGGTTGCTGAGTGGTTCACGGGCGGTGACATGCACTCGAGCCTGGCGATCGTAGCTGATGGTGACTTCGATTTCGGCGCCTTCCGGGAGGTTGGGTGGGAGTTGCGTGATTTCGCAGTCTCCGAGTACCACCGGTGGGCGGTCGGGGGCGGTGCCACTTTCGACAATGCGCACACGCACTCGAGCCTGGTTGGCGACGACGGTGCCGAACACATGGGTTACGGAAGCCGGGAGCGGCGTATTGGCGGGAAGCAGATAGTGGGGCACGCGTTCGGAGGTGAGTTCATCGCGGATAAGGATGCCGAGGGCCCGGGCGTTGACGCTGCGGACGCGAACGGCAGGGAGCCGTTTAGCGGTGCTGCCTTTGAATACGTTCCTGGCGCGTTCGCGGTCGGCAAGCAGCATACCAGCGTAGTAGGCCGCACCATGCGCGATGGACTGGTCGGGTGAGAGCGACGTATTCAGCGTGCGACCGCTGAGCCGTTTGAGGGATTCGCGGATCATGGGCATGCGCGTCGCGCCGCCGGTTGTCAGCAGCGTGTTGATGCGAGCCCAGCCGAACTTGTTTTCTGCAAGAATGCGTTTGACGACCAGCTCACAGCGTTCGATGAGCGGTCGACAGGCCTGTTCAAATTCCGCAAGCTCGATTGGATAGCTGCGGATGGTGCCGCCACTGCGAACGGAAATGACCGTGCGGGGACGCAGCGACAGGCTGCGCTTGGCCTGCTCGGCTTCGAGCGCGAGGTACTGCAGGTCTTCCGGGGTGCTGCGAGGGTCGGTGCCGACGTCCGCAATGAACTTGCCCGCAGCCAGATCCAGCAGCGCTTTGGTCCAGTCGATCCCCCCCAGCTCCAGATCGCCGTCAACAGCCAGCACACGCACTTCATCCGGCTGATAGCGAATGACCGCAAGGTCGAGAGTACCACCCCCAAGATCGAAGACCAGCAGTTGTTCGTCGATGGCGAGGGCTGAGAAGGCCAGACCTTCCTGTCCAAGCACATGGCACAGTGCCGCTGCGGTGGGTTCGTTGATCATTTCGATGCGTTCAAGGCCAGCTTCGTAGCCGGCGAGCACTGTGGCCTGACGCTGAGCTTCGCTGAACTGAGCCGGGACGGTGATCACGGCCTCCCGGATCTCGCCCAGCTGGCTGCCCGCAGCCTTCAGCAGTTTTCTGAGGACCAAAGCAGATACCTGTACGGGCGAATAACGCTGTTCGTCGATCTTCCAGTACCGACTGTTGTCGCCCATGAAGCGTTTGGCGAACTGAATCACACGATCCGGCGAAACGATTGCGTGACGCAGCGCTTCAGTGCCGACAACGGCCTGACCACGCTCGATGAAGACCACCGAAGGCGTGGAGAGTTCGCCTTCTTCGTTGGGAATGGTGACTGGCTGGCCGTGTTCGTTAAGCCAGGCGATACAGGAGTAGGTGGTGCCGAGGTCAATTCCAACCGCATGCACGGGTTTCATAGCTGTTTCCACTGAAAACCGAAGGTTTGCCGCGATTTCTCAACTGCGGTATCTTATATGGGGAAGGTACCGGCTTACCAATCAAAAAGCCGCCTGTGGGCTGGAAATCGGCGGTTGGTCGGTGGAGAGTGTCTTCGTTGGCAATGGTGAGCTTTGGCATTGCAGTTTTTAGGGTCTGTGGGGTGGGTGTGATTCCCTTTGCGGTGACAATCCTGCGTTCCCAGCTGAACAGCTGGCACGGATCCGGGCCGCGGGGTTCGTGTTCCGCCATCGATCCATGTTTGACCTTAACTCACATTGCAGGCGTTTTCCCGGAGCGACCCATGATCGCTGTGATGCTTGCTTCAGGTATGCGGCTCAGCAGGAGCTTCGCCCTCCCGGGGGCACTGTTCTGGCTGTTGTGCGTCCTGCAGCCGCAGATGGTGTGGGCACAGTCTGCGGTTAAACTGCAGACCGGCAAAGCGCTGGAAAAGGTACTTGCGGAATCCGTCAGCTGTTCCGTTCAGCGAATGCCGCTGCTGCGACAGCTTGAGGATGTGCAGCGGGAATCGGGTGTCTGCCTGCTTCGTGACCGCCGCCTTGATCCCACGATTCCCATCTCGCTGCAAACCAGCTTTCTCCCGCGCCGTGAAATGCTCAGGCAACTGGCAGCACTCATCCCCGAAACTGCCGCCACCTTCACTCCGGATTACGTCTACATCGGCCCGACCTCTGCAGCACACCGACTGCCCCTGCTCCTGCAGCTCATCGAACAACAGTCCGCCGTCTGGAAACGCCTGCCGGCCTCCACCATCCCGCGACGAACCCTGCTCCCCGTGCGGCCGTCGTGGGAGCGTCCCGCCGTCCCCTCGGAAGTGCTCCTCACAGCCGCTCGGGACGCCGAAACGCGGATTGCCAACCCGGAAATCATTCCGCACGACGTTTGGGATTCCGCGACGCTGCCAGCGATGACCTTCCCCGAACTTGCCTGTCTCATGCTGAACCAGTTCGACCTTTATCCCGAGCTCAGCCTGTCGGCAGCGGAAATCCGGATCGTTCCGGTGCCCGTCGATCAGGCATTCGAACTGCGGCACAGTTTCCCGGCAGAACTCCGCTCAGGCCTCGAACAGGCCTGGGCTGGTGGCCAGCCCAAAACGGATATTCGCTGGACGCGAACCACGGCCGTCTTCACCGCAGCACTCGAACGCCACTCCCAATTCGCAGCCCTCATCGAACAGAGGCGATCCGCAGGTCTGGCAACTCCCACAGCGGGAACCAGCGTGCCAGGGGATTCACTGCGGACTCGTACCTTCCAGCTGCAGGCCGAGCGGGCGCCGCTGGGCAGCATCGTGGCCACGCTGCGAGCCAGTGGAGTGATGATTGAAATTACCGGCGAACAAACTGCGGCAGTCCGGAAGGTGCTGCAGCAGGTCGTCCCGATCAGTGCTGAGGCGCAGCGTGGCGAGGAATTCTTCAAAGGGCTGTTTGGCAGGCACTTTGGCACTGTTCAGGTGCTGGATGATCGTGTGCAGCTGCGCGAATGAACTCTGAAAAAAAAACTGAACTTTAAGCGAGAGAGAATAATGGGACTGATCGGGTATGTAAGCGATGAACGTTTTTCAGCGCTGGGTGATGTACAGCTGGAATTCATCGGAGCTGGTGGGGAGTCGTTTGCGGCAGTTTCCCGGGCCAGCGGCAGCGTGTACTGCGACCTTCCTCCCGGCGACTGGAAAGTGGTGCTCCGAAAGGACGGCTACGGCGCAAAGATTTCGTACATTCGCACCCCGTGTCCGCAGCCCCATCAGTTCCGACTGCTCTCTGACTGCCTGCTGGGCTATGCATGGCCAAAGTGGGTCCGCGGGGGCGAGGAATCCGAGTTTCGAGTGCATTCGGTGGAGCCTTATCAGCTGGAACTGTGGCGTTATGGCTGGGAGCCGGAGCGAGTGCGGGAACTGGGCTGG
>JBEIEK010000475.1:0-3794 GCA_040382995.1 Planctomycetaceae bacterium | reverse complement strand
GGTTGTCCCGGAGGTGCGGGAAGGCGTTTCCGTGAGTATCCCAGGTTTCGTCGTTGCCAAGATTGACCTGCACCAGGTTGACGCCGGACTCGACCAGCTGTCGAGCCATCAGCAGGGACCAGCCGAACGCGTTGCGACCGTAGCGGTCCTGAACGACTTCGGGCGCTCGAGTCACGTCGAGGGCCCGGCGGACTTTGGGGTCTGTGAGCAGCGAAACGGCACCCTGACGGTAGCGATCAAAGTTCTGTGCGGCGGCCGCGGTATCCAGCGTTCGACACTGGTCTTCGAGGCTGGACAGCAATGAGACGCGACGCTGCAGGTGGGGGTGAGTCAGATCGTGGGCGAGACTGAGGCTGGGGGCTTCGAAGAGGCGGCGATCAGCGTTGCCACGGTCCTGATGGTCAAACTGATGGCTGGGGTAAGCGCCGTAGGAAGTGGAATGGAACGGAGACGCTTCAATGAACCACGGATTGCGGCGGTTCCCCATGATTCCGGCGAATTGTCCGGGGATGATGCGGCCGGAGTAATGCACGAGCTGTTCAGGGAGTACGGCGGCGGTGGGGAGGTTGTTGCGGGGTGGTGTGAGCGCCCCGGCGACGGCCGCGATGCAGGGCCAGTCCTGTCCGCGAGGAACGCTGGGGTTGAACCCGGGCGGCAGATCCGAGCGGCCGGTGAGCATCATGTGGTGGCCGGCGGAGTGGTCGTTGGTGGTGTGACCGAGCGATCGGCAGACGGACCAGAGGTTGCTGCGGAGTGCCAGTCCGGGCAGATGTTCGCAAATCTGCAGACCACTCACAGCCGTGGAAATCGCGCGAAACTCTCCGCGAATCTCTGCCGGGGCTGCTGGTTTGGGGTCGAAACTGTCGTGCTGACCAAGTCCACCCGAAAGAAAGATATAGATGCAGGCTTTAAAGGACGGTGTCGGCCCGGCAGCAGTGGCCCGGGCCATCGCCTGCAGCCCGGTGACATGGTTCATCCCCAACCCAAGAATCCCGATGCTGCCAGCCTGAACAGCAGTGCGGCGGGCGATTCCCGGGTGACGCAGCGACGATGGGCCTGCGGACATGGGCACCTCTGGCGGGAAAGAAACGGTGGGCGGGAATTGGCAAGCGGTTTGAAGCGGACTTAGATGTTACTCGAACTTTCGCCCTCCGGGCAACTGAAAAGAGGGCCGCAGGCTGAAGTTGGGGGGCTTTAACCTGTAGTCGACTGCCGCAGGCTGCCGCGTGATTTTCCGCCAGTCAGCCACTCTTTTCCCAGCAAAACACCGCAGAATCACGGGAAATCGCACGATTTTTTCCGATCTGCTCCTTTTCCACCGGTTTGATTTCACCCCTTTGCCCGACAGTGCGTAAACTGTGTCAGTCAGGTTTCCTCCATTCTGCAGCGGGTCGACAGGGCCAGACGCAATGACGCAATCGTTCTCTTCCGATGCCCCCTCCTCCACCATCGGCACCTCCACTATCCCGCCGATCCCCGAAACTCCCTTCGGGCCTGCCAAGCAGGAAATCGTCACTCCTGCCCCCGGCCCCGCTGCCATTCGCCGCGCGTGGGCCGACACCGAAACGGACGGCGAATTCGACTACATCCCCGTCTCCCCATGGGCCCCCGTCTCGCTCGCGCTTGGCCTGCTCTCACTCACCGGCTTCATGGGCTTCTTCGGACTCTACGTCGCCGGCTTCAGCATCCTCGTCAGCCTCGCAGCACTTGCCAAAATCCGCAGTGCAGGCGGCACCGTCAAGGGTCGAAGTATGGCCATCCCGGGCCTGCTGCTGGCCATCGTCAGCCTCGCCGGCGGCAGTGTCAAAATGGCCTACGCCTACAACACCGAAGTCCCCGCAGGTTTCCAGCGCGTCCATTTCCCTCGCGAAATCGCAGACCACCAGTTCATGTACTACAACGGTCGACGCAAAATTCCGCCCCCGGTCGCCGCTCTGGTTGGTAAGCCCGTCTACCTCAAAGGCTTCATGTGGGCCACACAGGCTACCGATGGCATCCCCCGCTTCATCCTGCTGAAGGATAATGGCGAATGCTGCTTCGGTGGCAAACCCAAATCTCACGACTTCATCACCGTCACACTCAAATCCTACCCCGACGGCGCCCGACCGCCGCTCGCCAGCCGCGCCCCCGACATGTCCGACGTGAAACTCACTCCCGAACAACAAAAAACGCTCGGTGCCGCCCACCCCAATCAGCTCACCACCAAAGCCTTCATCGGCATGGTCGCCGTGGCCGGTGTTCTGCAGGCTAACCCGCAGGCAGGTGAAGGCGGGTCACCCGAAGACTACGAGTTCGCACCCGTCTACACCATGGATGCCGACCTCGTCGAAGAAGTCTGGACGCCCTTCTAATCCTCCGGCCCGCATCGGGAATTCGCAGCATGCATGCTCCAGCCCCGGAACCCCGCCCCGCTTCCGGCCACCTCCGCATCCTCATCGGGCTTGCCACCGGGATTCTGCTGGGACTCGTCGTCCACGCCTTCAAAGGCCCTCCCGGCCAGGAATCATCCCTCTTTCAGCTCACCACCGGCCTCGCGGAACCCGTCGGCAGACTCTTCCTGCGACTCATGCAGATGGTCGTCCTGCCGCTTGTCGTGTCCGCACTCTATCTGGCCGTCGTCGACGTCGGAGACTTGCGCAAACTCGGCCGCATCGGACTCACCACCCTCTTCTTCACCGCCATCCTCTCCACCTCCGCCGTCCTCATCGGCGTTGGCCTGGTCAACGTCGTTCAACCCGGTCAGTCACTCTCTGTCGAAACCCGCGATCGCCTCACCAAAGCCTACGCCGACAAAGCCCAGGAAAGCGAAAAAAAGGCGGCTGCCGCCAAATCCTTCGGACGCATCATCGTTGACCTGCTCCCGGAAAACCCCATTCAGGAAATGACCGGAGCACTCGATGGGTCGTCGCCCGGAAACGGCATGCTGGCCGTCATGACCTTCGCCCTGCTCTGCGGCATCGCAGCAACTTTCCGACAGGCCGAAACAGCCCCACTCACCGCGACACTCCGCGGACTCTACGAAATCGCCATGACCATCATCGGCTGGGCACTCCAGCTCGCTCCCGTCGGCGCCGGCTGCCTCGTCTTCGGCATCGCTGCCCAAATGGGCTTTGAAATCCTCCAGGCCCTCGCCGTCTTCGTGCTCGTGGTCATTGCCGGACTCCTGATCCAGCTGCTGCTGGTCTACAGCGCGGTGCTCCGTGTTTTCGCCAGACTGAATCCCCTCCGCTTCTTCCGGCTCATTCAGGAAGCAATGATCGTCGCCTTCAGCACGTCCTCCTCCAGTGCCACCCTGTCCACGTCCATGAAGGTTGCCCAGGATAAGCTCCGCCTCGCACCCGAAACCGCCAACTTCGTACTCACCGTCGGTGCCACCGGCAACCAGAACGGAACCGCACTCTTCGAGGGTGTCGTGGTGCTGTTCCTGGCTCAGGTCTTCAATGTGGATCTCAGCTTCACTCAGCAGTTCATCGTGGTACTGATGGCCGTGCTTGCCGGTGTCGGCACCGCAGGCGTTCCCGGTGGCTCCATCCCGCTGATCATCGTGGTGCTGAAGACCGTCAACGTACCCGCCGAAGGCATCGCCATCGTCCTCGGCGTCGATCGCATCCTCGACATGTCCCGCACTCTTGTCAACGTCGTCGGCGACCTCGTCGTCGCCCAGTGCGTCGATGCACGCAACCAACACAAATAACGTCGACACCGGATAACAGACAGTAAGTCCTCCGGGTGGGCGAAGCTGGGATGGTGAAACGGTGTGAGGACAGGAAAATTGGGACATTTCAATCCCCCAG
>JBEIEK010000474.1:0-3801 GCA_040382995.1 Planctomycetaceae bacterium | reverse complement strand
TTGGACGCCAAGTTGACCTCTTCCCGACGGCCTGCCGCACGGAACTGAAAAGACCCCGGAATACTGAAATCACAGCACTCGCAATCCGTTGCAGGGAAAATAACGGCTGGAAAGGCGGAGTCAAGAAGAACTCGGACCGTCCGGCAATTCCGTGGCGGATCGGCGCAGCACCTTTGCAGCAGACGGACCAGTTGCGGTCAGGCAATGGCCCGCTTCAGTGTTTCGGATGCTGCAGGCACTCAGGTTTTGAAGCATTTGCAAAGATTGGAATACACGCATCAGGCACTGCACATCGGCAATACCTGCCGCAACGCCTGTAGCGATTGCCTGATGGGTTTGCACCGCGGGCGAACCGGATCCTGATCTGCCGCGCTCCGTCAACTTTCTCTCCAATTTCCCGGAACATTTGCCCCGCGTCGCGCGTCAGGATCCCAGAGTCGCCCAATTCCCGGAAAAAAGCCACTCCCGAAGGCCATTCAGGCTTCAAAATGAGTTGACTGGGGGCGCGGGCGCTGATTTACTTTCCCGGGTGCCTTTCCAGGTCGCGGTGCAACGGGCGAGTGCAACGGGCGAACAGAATAATCCTGCAGGACAGGGGCTGGGTGAAGTTTATGGCAAACGGGAACAGTGCCTGGGGAATTGACATCGGTCAGGCCGGGCTCAAGGCCGTCAGGCTGCGGTCCACGGATGATGGTCGCGTGATTGCCACCGCGTTCGACTACATCCCCCACCCCAAAATTCTCAGCCAGCCGGATGCCATCCCGGAAGAACTCATCCGCGAGGCCATGAAGACCTTCCTCGAGCGCAACAAGCTCGAAGGCGATCTCCTGGCCATCAGCGTGCCCGGCCAGAGCTCGCTCGCCAAATTCATCAAGCTGCCACCAGTCGAATCCAGCAAAGTCGCTGAAATCGTCCGCTACGAAGCTCGCCAGCAGATTCCCTTCGACCTGAACGATGTCATCTGGGACTACCAGCCCATCGGCGGTGGCGTCGAAGAAAGCGGCTTTATGCTGGAAGCCGAAGTCGGCCTGTTCGCCATGAAACGCGAACTCGTCTATGAAGCGATGAAGCCGTTCACCAACGCCGGTCGCGAAGTCGAACTGGTCCAGATCGCCCCACTGGCGCTCTACAACTTCCTCTCATACGATGTGCTCGGGTTCCGCAAAACCGCCGAAACGCCCGATCCGCCTGCTCAGGATGAATACACCATCATCCTTGATATGGGGGCTGACAACTCCACCATGCTCGTGTCCAATGGACGCAGCATCTGGATTCGCAACGTGCCCTACGGCGGCAATCACTTCACGCGGGCACTCACCCGCGAAATGAAACTCACCTTCGCCAAAGCCGAACATCTGAAGTGCAACGCCACAAAAGCGCCGGATCCCAAAGCCGTCTTTCAGGCGATGCGTCCGGTCTTCAATGACTTCGTTTCCGAAATTCAGCGGACAATTGGTTACTTTGGCAGCGTCAATCGGGCCGCAAAGATCAGCCGCATCATCGGTGTTGGCAACGGCTTCCGACTGGCCGGACTCCAGCGGTTCCTCGAACAGAACCTCCAGCAATATAAAGTCGAACGCCTGGAAACGCTGTCCGGTGTCACCGGCGATTCCGTGCTCACCGATCCGCTGTTCGCCGACAACATTATGACCTTCGCCGTGCCCTATGGTCTGGCTCTGCAGGCCATCGGCAAAACTCGCATCCGCACCACCCTGCTCCCGCCGGAAATTGCCCTCGATCGACGCATTCGCAGCAAAAAGCCATGGGCTGTCGCTGCCGCCGCCGGGCTCATGCTGGCCATGGGCGCCAGCACCTTCGGCAGTGCCAGCGTGCTGAATTCCTGGAACGTGTCCAAATGGGACCCAGCTCAGAAACACGTCGACAGTGTTCAAAGTGAAATTGGCACTCAGAAAAGCCAGTACGACGCCGAAGACGGAAATCATAAAAAGATCGTCGGTGAAATCGGCCAGCTGGTGGCGCCGCTGGAAAAGCGAGCACTCTGGCTGGAGCTGTTTAAGGCCATCAACGAATGTCTGCCCGCAGACACCGGTGATGCACTCGACGAAGCCGACATCATGAAACAGAAGAAAATTCGGCTGACATCGATTACCTCAAAACGCGTCACCGATGTTTCCACATGGCACAAGGCCTTCGTGGACGGCGAAAAGCTGGAAGAATTCAGCAAGATCGACCAAACCCCGCCACCCGCTGCCATCGGTTACGTGATCACTCTCAAAGGCTTCCACTTCTACAACCACAAGGACACGCCGTTCGATCAGAAGGCTCAGCGGTTTGTCAGCAATTACTTCGTGGAAAACCTCCGCAAATGGGTGGTCAACTCCGGCGGCGTCGAGGTCCCCGTCGGCAAGATCGGAATTTCTCACCCCATCATCGCCTGGTTCGACACCAACGACGTCCGCTACGACCCCAATCTCGGCAAAGCTGACGGCGGTGCGGGTGGTGGGATGAGCGGCGGTATGATGCCCGGCGGTCTCTCCGGCGGTGGCCTGATGAGTGGTGGCGAATCCGGGGGACTCGCACCCGGTGGCCTCTCCCCCGGCGGACTCGCCGGAGGTGGCTACGGTGCTGCCCCACAAATGCCTGGCGGTCCCGGTGGTCCTCCCTCCGGCGGCGGTATTGGTCCAGGCGGGCTCAGCGGTCCCGGTGGGCTTCCTGGTTCAGGTGGTCTCACCGGAGGTCCCGGAATTCCCGGTGGCCTCAGCGGCCAAAACGGCGAAACCCCGGTTTCCGGTGCCGGTGGCCCCGTGTTCGAACAAAAAGGGCAGCAGGCCATCCAGACATTGTCTCGCACGGACTTCGTGGTTCAATTCGTCTGGATACCGACGATCGAACGCGATCGCAAGGATGCTGATCCCCGCACACCACCGGCCGATGCAACCGACCCTGCAGCCCCGGCCAACCCCTGATCTTCGTTCTGTTCAGCAGCCAGCCCTCTCTGTTCCCCAGTCATCCCTGCCCTCTCCGCTGTCCCCAGAAGAGCTCGTCCCATGGACAAACTGCAGCCCCTGATCAAGCACCGCTACTGGATCTGCTTCGGTCTGGCCACCATCTTCGTGCTCACCGCCTGGTTTCTGGCCAGCGGCCAGCTCGCTGCGGAAATCGACGCCCGAACAGCTTCAGTGAAAAGCTCCTTCGATAAATCCGGTCAGGGCAAGGACCAGCCCAACCAGAAATGGGTGGAAGAAGCGAAGAAAAGAAATGAAGTCGACGCGAATGCTTACAAAAACGCCGCAAAATCGCTCCGGGAACGCCAGATCGGCGCTCGCCAGTGGCCCGAACTCATCCGCGAGGAAATGAAGGGCATCGCCTACCAGGAACAAATCCAGAACCAGCTCACACGCGAAAAATGGGCCGCCAACTACAAGGACGAAGTGGAATCGCTCCTTGAAATCGTCAAACCCTGGCGCGATGGCAAAGGACTCGTCGTCGTCGATTCCAATCGCATTACCCATCGTCCCTACAACGCATGGCGCACCAAGAACCCACAGTCCCGGGAAATCTGGGACGCCCAGGAAGACATCTGGCTGCTCCGCGCACTGCTCACTTCCATCGCCACCTCCAACGGCACGGCCGAACGCATCACGGAATCCGCCGTTCGGGAAATCTACCGCCTGCATCTGCGTGGCGGTGACCGCGAAAAAGCCGGGGCGTCTTCGGGCGGGGGTATGGGCGGTATGGGCGGCATGGGCGGGGCAATGAGCGGCGAATCGGGTGGCAACATGTCACCAATGTCGGCTGGCGGCGGTGGTGCCCCCGGACTGGGTGCCATGGGGGAAGGTG
>JBEIEK010000473.1:0-3815 GCA_040382995.1 Planctomycetaceae bacterium | reverse complement strand
GGTACTCCGAGATCACGTTCCAGAAGAGCAGCCGACATTTCACCCATGAACACCAGAATCAGTACGGCAAACAGCACGCCCGTGGCTGACTGGGTGTTGCGGTACCGCAGAATCTGGCGGACGAGCAGCGCTGCGGTGGCAGGAGCGACAATGCCGCCGAGAATTCGGAGGGCCAGCCAGAGCGAACGCACGAGATCTGCTGGCGGCAGTCCGCTGCTGGTGATCGCCAGCGTGGAAGCAACCAGGCGAGCAGTGGCGGCGATGGCGAGTATGGGGCAGAACCAGAGCAGTGGTTTGAGCGACATGCCAGGTGTGGTGAGGTACCAGTGTCCGAGCAGCATGCCGGTGAGTACGGCGCCGAGGACAGCGGCGGAGGAGGCGTCGGCCAGCAGTTGCTGGGCGATGGGAGTCCCGCGGGCCAGCTGTGTGGAGAGCAGAGCGAGGGAGGCGAGGCTGAGCAGGCTGATGGTGACGATGCAGAATGTGCCGGCCGGGCGGCGGCCAAGCTTCCAGAGAATGTGGCCGGGGTAGGAGACAACAGCGATGGCGAAGGCCATCCCACGCAGCCAGCGAACGGCGGTCGGCAGGCCGGACAGTTCCTGCGGGCTGGCAGCCTGAGGGACTTGTGGGGGCCCGGCGAGCGTCACCGGGTCGAGGGCCAGCACGAGCAGCACTGAGAGTCCGAGCACGACGAGCATTTGAATGCGAAAGAAGCCGTCGGCGACTTCGCGCCGCGGCATGAGCAGCCAGATGGAGGTGATGCCGGCGATGAGTTTGAGTACGAAGGAGGCGATCATGGTTATTTGCCGTTGATCAGGGCCATGGCTTCGGCGCGGCTGCCGAGGTTGTTTCTGAGTTGTCCGCGGACAGCACTGGTGACGGTGAGTGCACCGGGTTTTTTAACGCCGCGGATGGTCATGCAGGTATGCTCGGCTTCGATTACAACGATCACTCCGAGCGCCGACAGTTCACTTTCGATCAGGTCCGCAATGGTATGCGTCATGCGTTCCTGGACCTGGGGGCGACGGGCCACTTCATCGACGACGCGGGCCAGCTTGCTGAGCCCGGTGACGCGTCCGCGGGGAATGTATCCCACATGAGCCCGTCCCATAAACGGCAGCAGATGATGCTCGCACATGCTGTTGAACGAAATGTCGCGAACAAGCACCAGTTCGTCGTATTGTTCCTCAAATACCTTTTGCAGATGTCTGCCGGGTTCCACATGCAGTCCGCCAAAGATCTCGGCGTACATGCGGGCAACACGGGCCGGAGTTTCGCGGAGCCCGTCACGGTCGGGATCCTCGCCAACCGCCAGCAGAATTTCGCGGACAGCGCGCTGGATGCGGAGCTGATCCACATTGCGGCATTCGGGTGGCAGTGCGGCGCCGGCAAGGATGGCATTCACGTCGGACATCGATGGAAACTCCGGTGCGCGGATGGCACAGGGAAGTGGGAAGTGCATTGCGTAGCCGCCGGGCGGCAGCCCGCGGGCAAAGAGTCCTGGCAACGCAAAGGGAAGTGGGAAGTGGGAAGTGGGAAGTGGGAAGTGGGAAGTGGGAAGTGCATTTTGTAGCCGCCGGGCGGCAGCCCGCGGGCAAAGAGTCCTGGCAACGTGAAGGGAGGTGGGAAATGGGCTTTTGCGCCGCCTGCGACTGAGCCCAGGGAGGGGGCGACATGATGCAGCCGTGGGGGTGAGCCGATGGGGACCGCGGGAACATTCTAAGCGGTGGGGGGCGTTGATACATGGACGGACCGGGGGATTCCCGGGAGTTCCGGCGTTTTGTGTTGAAATTCCGTTGTCGCGGGAATTTCTGCTTTCCCAGGGCCCGGGAATGCTGGGATGTCACTGTCCACCCGCTACACTACCGCCCCGGGCTGGCGACGTGTCGCTGCTCAAAATCTCAGCGAAATACTCATCACGATAACTAAATATACGTGCCCGCGTCGGATTTCAGATGCTGGCAGGCAGGAAACAACACCATGGCAGAACGGCTGCTCGAAGGCAAAGTGGCACTGGTAACCGGTGCAGGTCGGGGACTGGGACGTGGTTTTGCTGAACATCTGGCGGCTCTGGGCTGCCGGGTTGGCGTGCATGGCATGCGGGAAAATGGTCCGGCCGAGTACGGAGAAGGTACGACGCTGACCCAGACAGCGCTTGATATCGCCGCAGCTCATAACACCCGCACGTGCCGGCTGCTGGGCGACCTGACCAACGCTGCCGACGTGCAGCGCGTGGTGGCTGAAACCTGCAGTGAACTGGGGCCGATTGATATTCTGGTGCACAACGCCGGTGGCGACATCGCAGCTGCCGGGGGCAAGCCCAACCCCAACGACTGCGTCCACATCAAGCTCGAAGACGTGCGGGCCGTCCTCGACCGCAATCTTCTCAGCACCATCCTGGTCTGCCAGGAAACGGCGAAGATCATGATGCCCCGCAAGACCGGCCGCATTCTGACACTCAGCTCCATCTCAGCCTTCCGCGGCATCCCTTCAAGCTCGATTTACGCGACGGCCAAGGCCGGTGTTGTGGAATATACGCGGTGTCTTGCCGAACAGCTCCGCAGCTTCAACATCAACGTCAATACGCTTGCCCCCGGAGACACGCGAACGGGCCGCTTCCTCGGCACTCGCAAAGTGGAAGATTCGCGGTTGGCAACCGACGGAACTCTTGACCGCATCGGGCTCGTCGACGAAGTGACTCGTGTCGTCGAATTCTTCGCTGGTCCGCTGGGTGCGTTCGTGACAGGTCAGGTGCTGCGAGTCGACGGTGGCTCACAAATCTGGCCAGCCTGACACCCCCGATCCGGCGTCTCCGGTGCTCTGAATTCCCTCTCGCGCAGTCGGAACTGCACAGGTCAGCAGACATGCACAGGGTGGTGGACGAGCCGTATCAGTTTGTGCCTCCATACCGCAAACGCTGGTTCTCGTGGCTGTTTCGGCTGTGGCTCAGACCATTTCTGCGTCGACGCTACGGTCTGGTGCAGTTCCACTACGAGGGCCTCGATCATCTCCGCGACAGTCTGAAAGAGGGCCACGGCATCCTGCTCTGCCCCAATCACTCGCGGGATGCCGACCCGATGCTCATGGGGATGCTTTGTCGCAAAGTGCCCTGCCACGTGTTCTCTCTTGCCAGCTGGCATCTGTTTCGGCAAAGCCGGCTTGAGAGTCTTGTGATTCGGCTGCTGGGCGGCTTCAGCATTTTCCGTGAAGGGTTCGACCGCGAGGCGCTCAATACAGCGGTGGAGATTGTGTCCACCGGCGAACGTCCGCTGGTGATCTTCCCGGAAGGCGTGATTTCTCGGTCCAATGATCGCCTGCTGGGACTGATGGATGGGGTCTCCTTCATCGCCCGCACAGCCGCCCGTCGCCGCGCCGCCCTCAATCCGCCAGGCAAGGTTGTCATACACCCGGTTGCCATCCGCTACAGGCTTGTCGGCGATCTGCAGCAATCCGTCGGCCCTGTGCTCACGCAGCTGGAACAGCGAACCTTCTGGAAAAACAACCAACACCTCCCGCCGCTCCAGCGGATCCGCCTGCTCGCCCGCGCCCTGCTGGCCAGTCGGGAAGTCGAAGTTCTGGGCGATTCACGCAGCGGGCCCCTGCGACCGCGAATCCAGCAGCTGATCGACGCCGTCCTGCAACCCTGCGAAACCCGCTGGCTGGGCGGAGCCAGACAGGGCGATGCCGTTGGCCGCGTCAAGGATCTGCGTACCGCCATCCTCGCCGAACTCCTGCAACAACAGCTCTCTCCTGAAGAAGTCACTGAACGCTGGCGCGCACTCACCGACTGCTACTACATCCAGACTCTCTCTCTC
>JBEIEK010000472.1:0-3822 GCA_040382995.1 Planctomycetaceae bacterium | reverse complement strand
CAGTGGCCTCGGGTGCGCGGGAATTTGCGGAAAAGGCGAATGCAAAAACATCCCGATCCCCGCCAATTCACCCCGCCGCGGCATCAGCGTTGCCGGCCGGTTCTTCCTCCGGCAGCGGTTTCCATGCCGGCACTTCCAGCAGCTTTTCAACGACTTTGCGGCGACTTCCGGTCGCTTCGTAAAGTTCATTTTGTCGCCGGGCACCGCTGTTGTGCGGAATGTTGGAAACCGATTCCAGTTCTGCAAGGCACTGCAGTTCGCGGGCTGCAGGGGTCAGACGCACGATCAGTTCATCCACCAGCTGCGGCACGGAACGCTGCTGAAAATCGCGGTAGCTCACCAATGACGCATCAGCCCCGTAGCGTGTCGCACGCCACTTGTTCTGTTCCACCATCATCGGATGATACTCGGATTGAAACGTCCCTTCGTCGATGTCGTTGGAGATGGTGTGGACGAGGCATTGAATCAGGGATGTCAGGGCGAGTACGTGGTCGAGGGAAGGGGGGATGTCGCAGACGCGAACTTCGATGGTGCCGAAATGGTGATGCGGCCGAATGTCCCACCAGATTTCGCGGATGGAGTTGATGAATCCCGTTCCCATCAGGTGTTTCACCAGCCAGACGTATTCGCTCCAGTTGCGCATCTGGTACGGTAACCCGGCCGTTGGCAGACCTTCCATGATCTTGGACCGGTTGGACTGCAGCCCGGTGCTGCGGCCTTCCCAGAATGGTGAGTTGGCAGAGAGGGCCAGCAGCAGCGGCAGATGGTGCAGCATCCGATCGCAGATCATCACCGCCTTGTCACCCGAATCAACACCGATGTGCACGTGCAGTCCGAATGTGACCAGCCGGCGGACGACGTCTTCCATGAGTGTCACGAGGCGGTGATAGCGTTCGTGAATTGTGATTTTCTGATGTCGCCACGATGAAAATGGGTGTGTGCCGGCCCAGAGCAGGCGGATGCCCATGGGATGCAGGATGGCTTCCAGCTGAGCCAGCTTTCTGCGGAGATCGTCGCCTGCTTCCGCTACGGTGTTGCAGACTTTTGTGTTGATCTCGATGTAGCACTGCATGAGTTCAGGCTTGACGGAATCAAGCAGGTGTTCCGGGAGTGCGGCCAACACCTGCTCGATGCAACTTCTCAGCGAAAGCTCACGCGAGTCAATCAGCTGGAGTTCAATTTCCACGCCAATCGTGGGACGTGGATTTCCTGTAAAACGCATGACCGTCATGAAGCCTGCCTGCCTTTTTCGACCGTCCATGGAACCATGCAGCCGGACCGGATGCATCCGTCGGACGTACCGCAGCAAATGAATCCTGGATTGAAACGCGGTTCGTTGCAAGCTCAGACCGGGGCGTTGAAGGTCTGCAGGGCCTCGCGGCTGCAGTTGCAGGGACGAAGCGGCGGGCCGGGGCGGAGTCTTCCGGCAATTTTCTCCATCCGACTCCCCGCGCTCGCTCACCAATTGCAGACACAGGCGTTTCATGGGAAGATCCGGACATTCCTGACCCGCAAATGTCGAGACCCTGCCGTGATTTCCTATCGCACAATCAGGAAACTGGTCGGCGAGACCAGCCTTGAACGCAAATGCCGATTTCTCTTCGGCATCGCTCTGCTGTGCCTGATTACCACCAGTTTCTGGTGGTACGCGTCACTCACGCGCAGCATGGTCGAACTGCAGCAGGTGGAAGCCGCCCGACTCATGGTTCCACGGCTCCTGCAACAGCTGCACTACACGCGTTTCCTGAAGCCGCTGGGCGAACCAGCAACCGGCGCGGCTTCCGCCGACAACCCCTCAATCCTGCTGGCTGCCTTCCAGAAAAGCATGCCAGCGGTCACTGATCGTCCTGCGTGGGATCTTCGCCGCATCACTGGTGCCGGCCAGGATGAACACGAATACGAAGCGCGGCTCAGGTTTGAAAATCGGGACGGTCCTGTTGACGAGTACGCAAAGATCCTGACCGAAAACGGCACTCGCGTGCTCTATTACTACTCCGCCATTCGCATGGAAGCCAACTGCATTCTCTGCCATCAGTCCGACGGAGCCATCCGCGACGGTCTTCCCAGCAACCTGATGTCTGTCTTCAATCAGGCGGCCCTGTCGGGCGGAACCCCCGTGGAAACCAACTCCGACGCCGCCGGACAACTCCCTGCGGACGCGGCCCTCAACGCAGCGTTCAGCAGGTCCTCGGAACGTCCCCCACTTTACGGTATCGCCACCGTTACGCTCCCCATGGACACCGTTGATGGCCAGCTGGCCCATAATCGCGCTGTGCTGCTGGCCACTGCCATCCTGACCTCGTTCCTCGCGATGCTCACCGCATGGGCGATTGTCAGGTTCATCATCGTCAGACCCGTCCAGCATCTCAAGGACGTCAGCGACGAGATTGCCAGGGGTAACCTGAATCTGCGCGCTGACATCAGTACAGGCGACGAATTCGAGGAACTCAGTCATGCATTCAATCGCATGCTGCGGCACATGATGACGGTCAACGATGAACTCCGCACGGTCAACGAAAACCTCGATGCCAAAATTGATCAGCTGGCTCAGGCCAACATGGAATTATTCAACAACAACCGCCTCAAGGATGATTTTCTGGCAACCATCAGCCACGAACTTCGCACGCCGCTCAACAGCATCCTGGGCTTCAGTGACATTCTGCAGACAGCACCCAACCTCGATGACAGACAACGCCGCTACGTTTCCAATATCCAGACATCCGGTCAGTCGCTGATGGTCCAGATCAATGACCTGCTGGATCTGGCAAAAATCGAGTCCGGGAAAATGGAAATCCATCCTGGAGCGCTGCGACTGGAAGAGATTCTGGAACTGCAGGTGCAGCAAATGCTGCCGCTGGCCGACCGCCGTCGCATCGACCTCCGCATGGATCCCCCCCGACCACCACTGCCTGAACTCATCCAGGATCGCGGAAAAATCAGTCAGATCGTGAATAATCTGCTCTCCAACGCCATCAAGTTCACTCCCGAAGGTGGACGCGTTCGCATCTCCTCCCGGATCATTGACGCAACCACCGTCAGCTTCAGCGTGGAAGACACCGGCATTGGCATTCCATTGCAGGAACAGGAACACATCTTCGAAAAGTTTCGCCAGGGATCCACCGCCCCCGGTGGTCGCGATCACACCACGCGCGAGTACGAAGGCACGGGGCTTGGACTGTCCATCGTCCGCGAACTCTCCCGACTGCTTGGTGGCGATGTGTCGCTCGTCAGCGAATTCGGCAAGGGCAGCGTGTTCTCCGTTCGGCTTCCCACCGAAGTCCCACTCCGCAAAGTCACCGCAGAGCCAGCCCCGGAATCACGTCCGCTCCCCTCGCCACCCACAATCACATCCTCAGATCTGCTTTCAAACACCGTCACTGCGGCCACCACCGCCACCACGCCACCTCGCCGCATGCTGGATATTCAGACAATCGGCGGCAACCGCTGACAACGCTGTACCGCCACTCTGCAGCAGAGATGGTCGGACGGCTTTTGCCTGGGATGACAAAACGGTGTAAGGACAGGCAAATTGGGACATTTCAATCCCCCAGCTATCGTCAGGCCCCAGCCCGAACGGATCACAAAAAACGTCCCAGGGCGAGCGGTCGATGTCAATCGGCCGGTAACGCTCTGGTGCGTTCCTGATGCGGTTCTGGCCACGCGAGCACGCACCGTTACCGGGGGATTAACATCCACTGCTCGCCTTGTCACGTGGGGTCCAGTCCCAAAGACGACTTCCGGTGTTCTTAACACCGTTTCACCATCCCAGCTTTGACCTCTCGCAAAGGCGCCAAGGCGCAAAGAAAAAACGCTGGAAATGTG
>JBEIEK010000471.1:0-3830 GCA_040382995.1 Planctomycetaceae bacterium | reverse complement strand
CTTCCGTACAAAACGCCTGCAGTAGTTCCAGCGAATGGTGCGCATCCGTGTCGGACATCGTCATGGGGGGGCTGACGCGAATCACGCAGCCGGCGAGCGGCCCGAGGAGGTGGATGCCTTCGCCTGCCGCGTTGCCACGGTAGCAGCGCTCGACGATCGCAATGGCCGTCTGCGCCGGTGTTCTGGTCCCGTGTGGCCCACATTCGATGCCAAACACCATGCCTTCACCGCGCACCTGAACAATCAGGCCGGTTTCCTTGAGCCGTCTGAGTCCGTTAAGGAAGATTGTGTGGAGGTGTCGGGTGCGATCGATGATGTCGGTGGATTCGAATTCATCCAGTGTGGCAAGGACCGCCGCGGATGACAGAGGATTTGCGCTCCACGTGTCGGATGTGGCGCCGTAACCCATCTGGTCGCAGACGTCGCGTCTACCGACGGCCGCACTGACGGGCACGCCATTGCCCAGTCCCTTGCCAAGACAGACGAAGTCGGGCTCGATGCCATAGCTTTCGAAGGCATACATGCTGCCCGTGCGTCCAAAGTTGGACTGCACTTCGTCGAGAATGAAGAGAATATTCTTTTCCCGACAGAAGTCCTGAAGGAGGGCGTGATAGGCGCGAGGTGGATGGTAGCTGCCGCCACCACCCAGATAGGGTTCCGTGATCAGGCAGCCGATGGTGCCATGCGTTTCGTGCCAGATGCGTTCCAGTTCGTCCCGATACCATGCCGGGTCGAAGGCTTTTTTGGGGTGGTCGACGTCTGAGCATTCTTCGCGGGGGAAGGTGATGAAGCGGACGCGGGGATCACGTTCCGGGTCGGTTTCGGAACCTGTGACAGCGCCGCTGAGCCCCTTTTTGCCATGAAAACCGAATCGCGTGGCAAGGATCCCAGGGCGGGCGGGGTCGAAACGCATGCAGGCCCAGATGGCTTTCTGAACGGCTTCGGAGCCCGAGGCGGCCCAGATTACAGTCTGCAGCCGACTGCCGCCGCAGGCAGCCTGCAGATTGGCCAGCAGTCGCTGACTGGCTTCCGCTTCGAGGCTGGTCATGGCGTTATAGGCGGTCATGGTGGCCGCCTGGAAGTAGCCGTCCTGTGAGCCGCTGAAGTCGGCCGCGTTCCAGCCCATGTACTGAACGAATCGCTGCATCCAGCGGCGCGGGTTGTGACCGAGGTTGGCCACGAGCACGCCGGAGGTGAAGTCATACAAACGCCGGCCTTCCGGGGTCCAGTGAAAGCAGCCTGCGGAGCGGGCGAGGACTGCCTGGGTGGGAGTGAAGGTTCGCAGCGAATGCGGTTCTGTGTGGTCGATCAGGTCGCGGACCGCATTTGAGCCTGGTTCGTTACCAAAGTGGATGGAAAAGTGCTGCCGCGAATTGGTTGCAGGAGCGGCGACAGGCTGAACTCTGGGGGCGGGGATGTGCGGGGGGGCCAGTGTTGCGGCGTCGGGTGTCATCGGCGTCACTTTGATGGGGGCGGCGGGCGGAAACGGTGGTGGGGATCAGCAGGATATCCGGCTGGGGGGCTTTTGTGTTCAGTTTAGTCGTATTCTGGCAGGCAGACCGGTGATCGGGCAACTGACAATTAGCGGAGTCCCGCTGGAGACAGCAAATTCCCAGGCGACCGGAAGGAACAGACGGGCGGATCGTGCAGGTAAGCCGACAATCCGCCCGACCGTATCGGTTTTCAGCATCAGTCTTCAGCCAACTCGACATTCCAGTACGCTTCGCTGACGAAACGCGACCAGCTTTCGATTCGCACACCGTGCGGCGCGTAGAGCGGATTCCACATGGGGCGCACGGGCTTTTGTCTCAGCGGCATGCCCGCCTGCTCGGGGGTGCGGTTGGCTTTCCGGGTGTTGCAGTCGATGCAGGCGAGCACACAGTTGGTCCAATTGGATGTGCCACCTCGGGATCGCGGGATAATGTGGTCGATGGTGAGTTCTTCGCTGCCGGGGCGGCATCCGCAGTACTGGCAGGTAAACCCGTCCCGCTTGAACACGTTGCGGCGACTGAAAGCCACAATCCGCGTCGGCAGACGGTCGTAGCGCACCAGCGTAATCACCTCGGGAACCTTCAGGCTCAGCCACTGGGTGCGAATCACCGGATCGCCCTCTGCGGGCTTGAGGTGCGTCCAGTCTTCCCACGTATAGAGCTGATAGGATGCCGGGTCCACAATCCTGGCGGACTGATTCCAGACCTTGGTCAGCGACCGTGCAACGGTGCAGACGGCGACCGGCTGCCAGTTGCGGTTGAGCACCAGCGTGGGGCGTTCCAGAACAGATAACGTCATTGCAGTCTCCTGGAGCTGCGGAACAGGCTCTGTTGCTGCCGGCTGCCGGGGATCGAGATTCCCGCCAGCCTCTCCGCAAAGCATATGCCAGATCGTAGTGTGGATGCCAACTATTCAGGCCGATTTTCATCAATAAATCACAGCGGGAACGAAAATTTCCGGTGGTACAAATTCTGGGTGGTTTCCGCGAGCCAGCGGCGGATCGTCCCTGACTCACCCTACCTGGCTCACACCCAGCCTCGGCATCCACGACACCCAAATCGCTCAGCGGGTTCAGCGCGACCCCTGGAATCCGCTCCGCGCGAAGTTGCAAAGTTCACAACCGCAGCGGAGGATGTGCGGCCGGACACTGAGCCTGTTCCACTGCACCCCGTTCTGAAGTTTGTCGGAGCAAACCCATTTACATAGCGATTCCCGAAACCTTCCGTGCTTCCTCGACACCTGCAGCCCCCAGCTCGGCCGAAACTGTGGCTCGGCCGGGATTTCGCGGCCCGGTGCACTACGGAAAACTCGCGCTCGCCAGCCGCTATCTGCTGTCACCGCTCGCAGGCTTCACGACGCTTCCCTTCCGTCGCATCGTGCGGCGACTGGGGGGGGTAGGACTGGCCACTACCGATCTGGTTAACGCTCGTGCATTGCTGAACCGCGGTGAACGCACCATGCAGATGGTCGAAACGCATCCGGAAGACCGCCCATTTGCTGTCCAGATTTTTGGCAGTGAAGCGCACATCATGGCCGATGCCGCAAGGTTTCTTGTGGAACTGGGCGTGGACACGATCGACATCAACATGGGATGTCCCGTGCAGCGGATTGCCGGTCATGGTGCGGGCGCCGGGATGATGTGCAACACCGACAGCACCCTGAAACTGGCTCAGGCCGTCGTCGAGTCCGTCCCTGTCCCGGTGACCGTCAAGATGCGACTGGGCTGGGATGCGAATCACCTGACGGCACCGTTTTTCGCCCGCGAGTTTGAGCAACTGGGCGTAGCGGCCGTGGCGATTCACGGACGCACGCGCGAACAGGGTTTTTCCGGCAGCGTTTCACTGCCTGGGATCCGTGCGGTGGTTGAGGCTGTGGAGCGAATTCCGGTTGTTGGAAATGGTGACGTGCGGTCAGTCGCCGACGCCGCGCGGATGCTTCATGAGACCGGCTGCCATGCCGTTTCCATCGGTCGAGCTGCTCTGGCGAACCCCTGGATCTTCCGCCAGCTCTGCGAATGGGAGCAGACGGGTTCGTTTCAGCCGGCCGGGACCTTTGACGAGCGTCTGCAGCTGCTGTTGCTGCAGTTTTCCTTTCTGGAAGAGCGTTTCCCCCCCGACCGCGCCGTGGTGCTGTTCCGCAAAATGGCCCACTGGTATCTCAAGGGCATGCGCGTCCGCCGCAAACTCCGTGGCGACTTTCAAACGGCTGCCACGGCCGCCGAATTGCGTGACTTCATCGAAAGGATTCGCGCCGAAGGGCCAGTGGACGGAAATCGCACGGGAGTGCTGACAGAGACGGAAATCCCCGTGCCCAAAGGACCTGTGGAACAGTGGTGATTG
>JBEIEK010000470.1:0-3845 GCA_040382995.1 Planctomycetaceae bacterium | reverse complement strand
GGATGTCCTGCGGCAGATGTTCCTTCAGGAGGGCCGGCAGTTCGGCTTCCGCCAGGGTGGGGTGGCAGATCTGCTGACTGCCACAGTGCTGCAGCCCGCCACTACAGCATGGGTTGATTCCATGTGGAAAAAGTACGGCATTGAGCGGAGTGTTGCGGGCGAGTAAGCCTGTAGTGAATCAGTTGACATCGCGGCCTGTGAGCCGATTCTCAATCGAGTCGGCTCGGGCGCCCAGGTCTATTGCACTGCGGCGGATATCTTCCCCGCTGACGGTGGCCCGCGGGTAAGTATCGATCATCACGAAGCACGGCTTGCCGTCGATGTCGCGAATGGAAATTCCTCCGTGATGCATAATCGCATTCAGCCGCAGCGCTTCTTCGTAGAATGATGGACGCGCTTCACAGCAGAGGCTGTAGATCAGCAGCAGTCGATCACCGGCGGGGTGATTGCTATTCTCAATGTAGACCGTCTGGCTGCGATGATTCCGCAGCAGCAGATGCACTTTGAAGCTGCCTTCTGCGTTCTCTTCCCATGTCACTCCGGGCAGACCGTGAAAGGCGTCGTACACAAGATTCTCGAGGTCACGGGTGGAGCCCAGCACCGCCTGCAGCACCTGCAGGGCAAAACTGGCATCCCGGGGCCGCTGACAGGGATCACGGTTCATCAGCAGGGAGGCACATTCGGCCATATCGAGGGGAATGCTGGGGTCGATCCGTCGCGGACTGGCCGCATTCGCCGTCAGGATGGCGCGCATCACTTCCGCAACGGAGCGTCCCTCGAAGGGCAGCCGGCCCGTGAGCATCAGGTAGTAGCAGACTCCCAGAGCGTACACGTCGCTGGCAGTCGACGCCGGCGCGCCTTCAAAAAGTTCCGGAGCCATGAAATGCGGGGTTCCGGCGAGCTTTGCGGCGGACGGATCATCACCAAGGATGCGCTTAGCCAGTCCGAAATCGGAAATTTTGGGGGTACCACCGGGGGTCACGAGGACGTTGTCGGGCTTGAGATCGCGATGAATGATGCCCAAACGGTGGGCCATCGCCAGACCACCGGCGATTCCGACAGTCATTGAGGTTGAGCGAATGGGCCCGATCTGCCCCTGCGAATCAATTTCGGACTGCAGTGAACCACCGGGGACGTATTCCATTTCGAGGAAGTGCAGACCTTCGGCGAGGCCGATTGCGTGGGTGGTCACAACGTTGGGATGAACAAGTGCCGCAGCCGCCCGAGCCTCATTTTCAAAGCGTTCGACGTATTCTTCGTCGGCCGCGGTGTGGCGTGGGGAGAGGATTTTGAGGGCACAGAGGCGATGCAGGCTGGTGTTGCGTGCAAGGTAGACGAGCCCCATCCCGCCTCGCCCCAGCAGTTTTTGACACTGGTAGATGTTCAGCGATTGTCCTGGCTGCAGAGGGAGTTCGGCCTCCGATGAAGGCTCGGAGGCGATCGCCTGCGGATGAGAAAACAGCACCGTGTCGCGACGGGCGGCTTCCGCACTGTCCGGCACGGCCAGACCGCATCGTGGACAGCGGCAGATTTCTGCGTCGAAATGATGGTTGCAGGCATAGCAGTACAGCACGGCCACGGCGAATCACTTCCCGATACAGGCGTTCGACGGTTGAGCGGGTATGAGCGGGATCATAGCGGGAGCCGTGCTGTGGGGCGAGTGTGCAACGGCCGCAGCAATTCAGCCGCTCCGACTCCTGCGGCCGCGACAAACAGGGCTTCCATCTGATACACTTCGGTCCTCTGTGCCCTCTGCCTCCTGTCATTGCCGAAAAGTTTTATCCATGCCACGCATTAAACCCTTTCAAGCTCTCCGACCAGTCGCAGATCTGGCGTCCAGGGTCGCATCGGTTCCTTATGACGTTGTCAATCGTGACGAGGCCGCTGCACTGGCCGACGGCAACCCGCTCAGCTTTCTGCACGTGGTACGCCCCGACATCGATTTCCCTCCGGAACAGGATCCCTATGCCCCGGAGGTCTACGACCGTGCTGCTTACAACCTGCAACAACTTCTTGTCGACGGCGTGCTGATTCGCGAACCGCTGGAATGCCTGTATGCCTACCGCCAGGTGATGAATGGTCGTGCCCAAACCGGTATCGTCTGCTGCGTGCATATCGATGACTATGAAAACAACCTGATCCTGAAGCATGAAAAGACACGGAAAAGCAAGGAAGACGATCGGACGCGGCACGTGCTGGCGCTTAATGCCAACGCCGGCCCGGTATTCCTCACCTATCGAACGGTCGAAGCCATCAGCCAGCAGGCCGAACTGGCCACGTCAGGCAAACCGCTCTATGACTTCACCGCTGTGGACGGCATTCGACACACTGTCTGGCGAATCCCTCACCATGAGTCGCTGGTGGAAGCACTCTCCGCAGTACCAGTCTTCTACATCGCGGATGGTCACCATCGCGCGGCCAGTGCCTGGCGAGCGGGTGCAGAATTGCGCAAGCGACTCCCTGAGGATCAGCAGGGGATCGCGGAGTGCAATTGGTTCCTTGCAGTGCTCTTTCCCTCCACGCAGCTGCAGATCCTTGCCTACAACCGTGTCATCCGCGATCTGAACGGCCTCACCGTTCCGGAATTCCTCGACCGCCTTGATCGTCTGGGAGACCTGCGTCAAACCGACAACTCCGTACCGGAGAAAGCGGGAGCTTTTTGCCTGTTCATCGATCATCGCTGGTGGCAACTCGAAATCCCGCCGGATCCGCTGCACGCCCGTGATCCGATCCGATCACTTGACGTGTCCATCCTCGAACGGCAGGTTCTGCATCCGATCCTTGGAATTGAGGACGTGCGGACGGATCCGCGGATTGACTTCGTGGGAGGCATTCGTGGCACTGCTGAACTGGAGCGACTTTGCATTTCCGGCGACTGGGCCACGGCAATCTCCATGCACCCCACAACCCTTGATCAGCTCATGGCCGTCTCCGATGCCGGTGAAATCATGCCTCCCAAAAGCACCTGGTTTGAACCCAAACTCCGCAGTGGACTGCTGATCCACACACTCGACTAAAACCGGAAACAGAAGGAATTCGCCGAATGTCATTTCTGCTGGCTCTGTTTGTCACATTCGCACCAGCCGACTGGCCCAAATTCCGCGGCCCCACAGCAGACGGGCATGTGCCCGAGCAATCAGTACCGATCAAGTGGTCCGAGACGGAAAATGTCACGTGGAAAGTGTCGATCCCGGGGCTGGGCTGGTCTTCACCAACAGTGGTCTCCGGTCGAATCTACCTCACGACGGCCACGGTTCCGGAGAGTGGCGGATTGTCACTTCGTACCCTGGCGCTCGATGCGACCAACGGTCAAATCCTTTGGGACCGCGAAATCCGTGCCATCCCGGAAACACCCTCCATTCACACCAAGAACAGCCACGCGAGCCCAACCCCAATCGTGGACAATGGATCTGTGTATGTTCACTTTGGCGCCCTTGGGATGGCAAAGCTTCGGGCTGATACCGGCGAATTGGTGTGGCTGAACACTGAACTGCAATACCCGCCCTTACACGGCAGCGGTGGATCGCCAGTGCTCCACAACGGCCGTCTGGCCGTTGTGTGCGATGGCAGCGTTGACCCGTTTGTTGCGGCCGTTGATGCGGAAACCGGTAAAGTGCTCTGGAAACAGCCAAGGTCCGTGAAGGCGAGAATCAGCCATTCTTTCGCCACGGCCGCGATTGCAGAGACCGATGGAAAAAGCCTCGTGATGGCTCCCGGACCAGATCATTTTGCTGCCTACGACCTGCGGCGGACGCAACTTGCGTCCGCTGCCACCCTTGGCGGACGCAAAGGCGGACGCAAAACCCCTTGCTATTACTACCTTTTCTTTAGGCGGACGCAAATAG
>JBEIEK010000469.1:0-3847 GCA_040382995.1 Planctomycetaceae bacterium | reverse complement strand
TCGTTGCCGTAAAGACCGTCATTGATGTGTTTGAGCTGATGAATGCCGGTTTCGGCGATGTTGCCGGACGATGTGGGAATGACTCCGAGGGTCGCCGCGGCAAGGTTCAGCCCTGGCTGCTCAGGACCAAAGGCTTCCAGCTCATCAAGGCACGGCTGGTACTGGTTCTGATTGCTGGTTTCGTGGCAGATGAAGCGAAGATGGCGAACGGTGGTGGGGGCGAAGAGTTCGGCATTGCGGAGGGGACTGACGGGATCTCGAAGGTGTGGCAGAGGCAGCTGAGTGACTGGTGGAGTGCTGGCATCAGGGCTGTTTGCGGGCGGGGCGACGGAATCGGCAACTTCCTGGAGCACGATGACATCAGCGGTGATGCCGGTGCCGGTCCTGCCGCCGCGGAGAAAGAGTCGTGACTGAGCATTCAGCGTGATGGTGCCAGCGGGGAGGAGTCCGGACCAGAGCGGTGTTTGTTCGGTTTCGCCGGTGCGGATTCCGGCCTGATAGTATTGATCAATGGAGGCGAGTTCCGTCTGGTCGTCGGGGGTTTGGGCGTTGCCGTCGCGGTCAAGAACAATTCGGGCATCCCGCGTGTGTACTCCGCTGCCATGTGCCCCCCATGAAACCCAAAGGTGAAAGTGTCCGTCGACGCCGGGATGCCATGTGAGCACATCCTGGCCGGGGACGTTATTCCACCATGTGTAGCGACCGCGGCTGAGATTGCCTGGCTGGGTGCCGGACCCGGGGTCATCGCGGTATCCGCGTTTGGTTCCGGCGGGGTTGGCACCTGGGCCGTTGGGGGTCTGCAGGACCTGGACCCGCGGATCGGATGCTTCGTCGATGATCAGTGTGCGGCGGGTGAAGGCGAGCGGATCGAAGCGGCGGAGCTGTGATTCGAGCTGCCCGATGCGCGGCCGGAGTTCTGCAGCCTGCTGCTGGCGGTCGCTGCCGGCGACATCACGAAGCGGACGATCCCCGTATTCAACTCCGGCAAAGAATGCCTGGAGGCTGTAATAGTCCTGTTGGGTGATCGGGTCGAATTTGTGATCGTGGCAGCGGGCGCAGGCGATGGTCATGCCGAGGAATGCGCCGGAGGTGCCGCTGATGATTTCATCGAGAGCATCCTGGCGGGCGAGCCGTTTGGATTCGTCGTCAGCTCCGATCTGACCCGGGAGCAGCACGGCGGAGGCGACAAGGAAGCCGGTGGCTGCGTCTTCGGCGAAGACATCACCGGCGAGCTGTTCAAGGATGAAGCGGTCCCACGGTCGGTCTTCATTGAGGGCGCGGATGACATAATCGCGGTAGGGCCAGGCATTTTCGCGGGGGGTATTCACTTCGAAGCCATGCGTATCGGCATAGCGAATGACGTCCAGCCAGTGCTGCCCCCAGCGTTCGCCGTAGTGGGGACTGGCGAGCAGTTCATCGACCAGCCGGGGCCATGCGTCCGGGGAGGGATCTGTGACGAAGCGTTCGACGCGTTCGGGGGAGGGCAGCAGACCGGTGAGAATCAGCGAAGCGCGGCGGATGAGTGTGCGACGGTCGGCAGGGGGATTCTGCGGCAGATCAGCGTGTCTGAGAGACTGCGTGATGTATTGGTCGATGAGGTTGGCGGAGGGCGGGAGGCCAAAGTCGGATGGTGGAGTTTGCTGGCGGAGAGGCTGGAAGGCCCAGTGTTCAAGGCGCGGGTCGTGGGAGGCGGCACGGTCGTAAGCGGATTCCGGCCAGTTTGCGCCGTCGGCGATCCAGCGTTCAAGGAGCTGAATTTCTTCGCTGGGCAGCCTTGGGCCTTCCGGGGGCATCTGCTGGTCGGGGTCGGTGGATCGCAGGCGTCGCAGAAGTTCGCTGGAGTCAGGATCACCGGCCACGATGACCGGGCCGCTGTCGCCCCCCTTGAAAAACGCGGCTCGGGCATCCAGTCTGAGTCCCCCCTTGCGGACGTTGGGACCGTGACAGTTGCCGCAGCGTTGCTGCAGAAGCGGCCGAATCTGGCGCTCGAAATCCGGTTTATCGGCCGCAGCCGACGTGCGGAGGGCGGAGAGCGAGGTGGCCAGCAGCAGGCAGGCGACAATCAAAGGGTTGGTGCGAATGCGGCACAGCACAGGTACGGCCTTCACAGCGGAGACGGCGGAAACAGCGGAAAGCCTCTGAAGCGGCACTTGGGGGGCGAAGGATTTCGTATCAGTGTACACCGCGGGGTTCTCTGAGCCAGTGCAGAGGGTTCAGGTTTCGCCATAGCGTGTGCGATTGCCGTCGCTGGGGCGGCGTGTTCGGGGGGGGGGGGAATGGCTGGGAGAGGGAACGGTGATCAGAACACCTGAGGTCGCCTTGCGGACTCCGCCCCGGAATGACAAGGCGTGCGGGGGATGTAAATCCACCGGTAACGTTGCGTGTCCGCGCGGCGAGGACCGCATCAGGAACGCACCGGCGGATTGATCAGGGCGGTCGCCACGGTGCATGGCACCTAAATGCGGAAGACTATATGGTGTATGGGTTTACGGCGATGTGGAGTGTCCGCTTCCTGACGGGCGCGGCTCGGGAAGGGCGGGTGGGGCGGCTCGGGGAATGCGGCTGGACGTCGGCCGCGGGGTGTCCGGCTGGTTAACTTCCCTGCGTTTTTTCGGTTGATACGAACGATTTGAGCGTTTGGCGGGCTGTTGTATACTTTCTGGCTGGCTACACGAAATTTCTCGGTGACCAACATGACTCGCCTTCCCGATTACTTCCCTTCTTCCCGTTGCGGTACACCGCGCATTGGTGCGGTGACCTACCTCAATTCGCGGCCGCTGGTGCAGCACCTTGGTGGCCTGTTGCCGACTGCCTCCATCAGTCTGGACTACCCCAGTCGACTCGCGGATCAACTGGGAAACGGCCTGCTGGATGCTGCTTTGATTCCATCGGTCGAATACTTTCGTCGACCGGGGTATGAAGTAATCTCCGACGCCTGCGTAGCGGCCCGCGGGGAAGTGCTCAGCGTTCGCCTGTATTGTCGCGTGCATCCCGGCGACATCCGCACGCTGGCTCTTGACGAAGGTTCCCGCACCAGCGCGGCACTGACTCGTGTGATCCTTGCGGAGCACTTCGGTGTGTTCCCCGAATCTGCTCCGCTGCCGCTGGAGTGCACAACTGCGGACACGACCGCGGATGCAGTGCTGCTGATTGGCGACCGGGCGATGCATCCGCCGGCCGAGCGATTTGTGCGGGTGATTGACCTCGGCCAGTTCTGGTATGAGTGGACGGGGCTTCCCTTCGTATTCGCCCTGTGGGTGACTCGCCAGGATTCCAACACCGAAGGGCTCGACGAAGTGCTCTCACACGCCCGCGATCTGGGTGTCGCGGACATTCCTGCCATCGCCCGCAGCGAGGCACCTCGGCTGGGGCTCAGTGAATCGACCGCTCAGCGTTATCTCACAAAAAATCTCCACTATCACCTGACTTCTGCCGAACGCAGTGGCCTGAGGCTATTCTGCGAACTGGCTGGTCAGCATCACCTGGTGAATCCCGATGTCGAACTCAGCTTCAGAGATCTCGTCACTGCTTGACAAGGCCGTATCCGGCGTCCGTCTGACTCCGGCTGAAGGCCTTGCGCTGCTTCAGTCACACGACCTGACGTCCATCGGTGCTGCTGCCGATGCGGTGACACGGCGTCTGCATCCCGAGCCGTTTCGGACGTACAACATCGACCGCAATATCAACTACACCAACGCCTGCACTGCGGTGTGTGATTTTTGCGCCTTCTACCGTCCGCCCAGCCATCCGGAAGTCTACGTTCTGCCAATGGATGTGCTGCTGAAGAAGATCGAGGAGACGGTGGCCCTTGGGGGTGATCAGATCCTGCTGCAAGGCGGGCTGCACC
>JBEIEK010000468.1:0-3864 GCA_040382995.1 Planctomycetaceae bacterium | reverse complement strand
CGGGCACTGTGACAATCCCGCTGATCGATGGACCGGTGGCTCTGCGATCGCCCGTCCCCGAATTCCGGGATGTCCAGATTCAGGGGCTGATCCGCAAACGACAATCGCACCTCATCGTGACGCTCTTTCTGGTGAACAACCAGCAGGAACGTCGTCCAAAAGACGAATGTCATCTGTTTCAGCCAAAGCTGAAGGTGACTGGCAAAGATGGTCAGGCGATTTTCTGTCGCCGAGCCACCGTCAGCAATCAGGATGATCCCGAAGAACGATTGACCGCGATGCTGTACCGGCATCAGGTCGAATTCGCCGTCGGCCATGGTGTCGGAGTGCATGCTGAAGTCGCTGGCGCTGAATCGGCGGAGGCCCACGATTCCACCGCTTTCCCAGCTTCCACCGCCCGCCACTCACCACACGCCACGCACCGCGCGATCTCGCTCGAAACCGTCGTGATCCCGACATACGAGGTGCCTCGGACCGCACCGCCGACTGACAAGAACGCTGATGAAAATCCGGCGTTCGGCAAGCTGCAGGGGCTGGTGCTGGACATGCAGGTGCTGGCCGAGTCCGATGCGAAAAAGCTGGTCAAACAGCTGGAACCGCTGGTGGTGGCCTATCGCGACTGGATCAACCGCGAAGAACTGCGACTGCAGGATCCGGCTGAGGGACTGGCTGAATTCGGGGATGCCGGACCGGTGGCGATTGCTCACTGCCGCATGACGCTGCAACGCATGGAAGAAGGCCTGAAACTGCTGGCAAAGGATCCAAAGGCCTGTGAAGCGTTTCTGTTTATGAATCGGGCGATGTGGAAGCAGCGCACGCACTCGATTTTTTCCGAACGCATCCGTCGCGGTGAGCAGGTTGATTTCGACAGGGATGTGGATGAGCCGAAGAACCGCAGCTGGAGACCCTTCCAGATTGCCTTCATTCTGCTGAATATCCCCGGTGTGACTCGGCTGGACCACCCGGACCGCAGTACGGGGCCTGAGGCATTGGCAGACCTGCTGTTCTTCCCGACCGGCGGCGGTAAAACCGAAGCCTATCTGGGTTTGTCGGCCTACACGATGGGACTCAGGCGGCTGCAGGGGACTGTGGACGGTCGCGTCGGGGATGAGGGGGTGGCAGTGCTGATGCGGTACACACTGCGGCTGCTGACGATTCAGCAGTTTCAGCGAGCGACAGCGTTGATCTGTGCGTGCGAGGTGATTCGGCGGAAGGCTTTGGAGCAGGGCGACACTCGCTGGGGCAGGACTCCATTCCGCATTGGACTTTGGGTCGGCCGCAAGACGACTCCGAACCGCACGGACGAAGCGGCCGAAGCGATTAAGCAACTGCGCGGCAATGAATATTTCAGCGGTGGTTCGGGAAGTCCGTATCAATTGACCACCTGTCCGTGGTGCGGCAGCGCCATTGAAGCGGGCAAGCATCTGGCGGTGGACACGTATCCGCATGGTGCTGCCAGAACGCTGACCTACTGTGGTGACAAATTCGGCAATTGCCCGTTTAGTCAGCGGCAGGCGGCGAAAGAGGGGCTGCCGATTGTGGTGGTGGACGAGGAGATTTACCGGCGTTTGCCGACGCTGCTGCTGGCCACCGTGGACAAGTTTGCCCAAATGCCCTGGAAGGGCGAAGTGCAGATGCTGTTCGGTCAGGTGAACGGCTATTGTGATCGGCATGGGTTCAAGTCGCCGGAGATTATGGATTCGACGTCGCACCCGAAGTCTCGCACGGGCCTGCCACCGGCGAAGCTGCATGAACACCCGCCGCTGCGGCCTCCCGATCTGATCATTCAGGACGAATTGCACCTGATCAGCGGTCCGCTGGGAACACTGGTGGGGCTGTACGAGACCGCCATTGATAAGTTGTGCACGTGGGAGGTGAGCAATGAGTGGCGGGTGGCGGGTGGCGAGAAATCGCCAGCGTCGGGATCCCGCGCTTCTTCTTCCGCCACCGGCCACGCGTCACCCGGCACCTTTTTGGTTCGCCCCAAGGTGATTGCATCGACGGCCACGATCAAGAACGCCAACGTGCAGGTGCACAGTCTGTTTCTGCGGACGGTGAACATCTTTCCGGCTCCCGGTCTGGATATTCGCGACAATTTCTTTTCGGTGCAGCGGCCGCCGTCGGAACAGGAGTTTGGACGGCGGTACATGGGCCTGTGTGCTCCGGGCCGCCGGCTGAAAGCCGCGTTGATTCGTGTGTACACCGCCTATCTGTGTTCGGCTCAGGCGCTGTATGACAGCTATGGAAATCTGGCTGACCCATGGATGACTCTGGTGGGCTATTTCAATTCCATGCGGGAATTGGGCGGCATGCGGCGGCTGGTGGACGATTCGGTCACGTCGCTGTGTCTCAGGCAGGATCGCCGCGGTCTGGCCAAACGCCGGCTGTTCAACAACAACCTTGCTGAACTCACCAGTCGCATGCGTTCCGAGGACATTCCGCAGATTCTGGACCGGCTGGAGGCGGTGTTCGATCCCAATCTGGCACAGCAGCGAAAGTCGGGTGGCAGCAGGGAAAGCCGAAACGCCACCAAATGGCCGCTGGATGTACTGCTGGCGACGAACATGGTGTCGGTCGGAGTGGACGTGAAGCGGCTGGGACTGATGATTGTGGCGGGCCAGCCGAAGGCCACGGCCGAGTACATTCAGGCCACCAGCCGTGTGGGACGAACGTTTCCAGGTCTGGTTTGTACGGTCTTCAACTGGGCGAGGCCTCGTGACCTGTCGCATTATGAAACTTTCGAGCACTACCATGCGACATTTTACAAGCACGTGGAACCGCTGTCGGTGACTCCGTTTTCGCCCGGAGCCCTGCAGCGTGGTCTGTCGGGATTGCTGGTGTCGCTGGTGCGGCTGGCGGGGGAAAGATTCAATGCCAACAGCGGAGCGGGTCGCGTGTCTGCCAGTGATCCGGTGGTTCAGGATGCGATCGAAACGATTGCGAAGCGGGCTGAACTGATTGGCTTGAATGGTGTGGCCGACGGTGAGTACTGCCGGGGGCAACTGAAGCAAAAGGTGGATGAATGGCAGCACGAGGCTCAGAACCGTTCCGGCGGGCGCGTGCTGACGTACACACCTTTTTCAGGAACGGAAGATGTGAGCAAGGGTGAGATGGTGCCATTACTTTCGCAGCCCGCCGTTGAAAATTGGCAACCATTCACCTGTCTGAATTCGCTGCGGGACGTGGAACCAACGGTGAAATTCATCGTGGATGACAGCGGGCTGGATGAACTGGACGGACGGTATGGGGGCAGCGAGGAAGACCAGTCGGCTGCAGGCAGTGAAGGCAAACAGGCAGCGGGAGAAGCGTCATGAGCAGACTGAAGCACATGCCGAAATGCGAAGTCGGTGAGGCTCGTCCCAGCCAGATGCTCACGACCTATGGTGTGGGTTCGATTGTGGACCTGCCGAACATGTCGGCGCTGGTGATGGGCCTCGACGACTGGCCGATCGCCCACAGTCAGGAGATTGGAGAAGAGCGGCTGCTGCGGACGGCTCAGGACATTCTGGGTGCGCAGGTGCAGAGTTTTCGGACGCCGCCGCGGCTTTCGGAAGCTGCGGGTCCGGCACCGAACTGGCTGGATGCGTCGCGGCAGATTGGTGTGCCGGTGGCACCCTTTCCCCGCTGGATGGTGTGTACGCGGTGTCGTTTGCTGGCACCGATCAGTTCGGGGCTGTTCGAACCGAAGACACCGCCAAATCGACCGGAAAAGGCGGGTTACGTGCACAACTGTCCGACAGCGGGTGGTACGTCCAGGGGACCTGCTCAGGTTGTGCCAGCGCGATTCATGGTGACCTGCGAGCGCGGGCATCTGGACGACTTTCCGTGGGTGCATTTTGTGCATCTGGGGAAGAAGGACTGCGG
>JBEIEK010000467.1:0-3879 GCA_040382995.1 Planctomycetaceae bacterium | reverse complement strand
GGCCCCGCATCCGGAACGTACTGGAATTCCGGGGCGATTTCAGGGCGTGGTGCGACGCTGGTCCAGCCTTCAGGCGAATTGCTGAGCAGCGTTGCTGGTGCTGCAGGGGGTGACTGCCCGAAGCAGATGCCGAAGAGGATGTTGGTGAGAAATCCACAGAGAACGCAGAGCCGCATCAAACATCCCCCTTCGAGTAAGGTCGTCCGGTTTCTGGTTGCAGTGACCCCATGTGCGATTGGGATACTGCTTGTCGGTACTATTGCGGGAGTCGGCAGCAGTGGGGACTGCAGGGGCCGGCTTCAGGGGGTGGGCAGGCGGATGTCATGGGGAGTGAGCCGCCGGAGATGCGTCCGGCAGCGACACTCATGAGCTTCTCCATGCGGCTGGACCCGCAGGCCGGGCAATGGGGACGTTCTGAGCGGCTGACGAGCAGTTCCGCTTCGTGGCTGCAATCTTCGCAATGGAATTCATAGAGTGGCATCAGAGCGTTCCGGTGTTGGGATGTCAGGGATTGGTGGCCAATTTGGCTGCGGGCAGAGCACGAATGCAGACCGGCCGGCCGACGGATACTGTCTGCCCGGCCGGATTCAGAGCGCCGGTTTTGGGATCGATGGAGAACACCACGATGGTGTCTGTGTTTTGGTTTTCCGCCAGCAGCCAGCGTCCGGAAGGTTCGATGAAGAAGTTTCGCGGTTCGCGGCCGCCGGTGTTTTCGTTTTCCACATACGTCAGCAGTCCCGTGCCTTCATCGATCGTGTAGGCCGTGATGGATTCATGTCCGCGATTGCTCACATACAGAAACCTGCCGTTCGGGTGCACAAGGCATTCCGCAGTGCTTTTGCGGCCGTTGTAGCCGCCCGGAATCGTTGTGATCTCCTGGATTGCAAACAGGCTGCCGTCTTCCGGGTTGCGGCGGAAGCCGGTGACGATCATGGACATTTCATTATTGGTCCACGCGTAACGACCGGACGGGTGAATGGCGAAGTGTCGCGGACCACCGCCCGGAGTGACTGCGGCGGCTGGGGGATTGGCCGGTGTGAGCGTGTGTGCGGCAGCATCGAAGTTGTAGATCAGGATTTTATCGAGCCCCAGATCGGCGGCGTAGGCGAAGCGGTTGTCACTGCTGAGGTTGATGGAGTGGGCGTGGGGGGCTTCCTGGCGAGATTTGTCGACGCTGCTGCCTTCGTGCTGCTGAACGCTGGAGGCGGGCTGCAGAGACCCGTCGGGAGCGATGGGGTAGGCGACCACGTTGCCGCCGGCGTAGTTGGCGATCAACAGACAGGTGCCGGTGCTGTCGACGTTGCAGTGGCACGGAGCACCACCGGGCGACGGCTGCTCGTTGATTTTCCTGAGCGACCCGTCGGGCTGAACCAGCAGCGCGGTGACTCCACCTTTGCCGCGACCACCACCTTCACTGAATTCGTTCACCGCGTAGACGTATTTACCGGAGGGGTGCACGGCGAGAAAGGAGGGGTTTTTGAGTTCTGCTGCGAGCACTGGTTCGGTGATCCGCCCGGTCTCGATATTGAATTCACAGGTGTACACGCCCTTGCTGGTGCTTTCACCGGTTGTGTAGGTGCCGATGTAAAGTCGCAGTGTTTGAGCCGTGGCCTGCGGGAGCACCGCGAGGCAGGCTGCAAGGCACGCGATGGTGCTGATGCGGTGAAAGAGGAGTCGGTGGGACATGGCTGTGGCTTTCCGGGGGTGGATGGCGGGTGGGTCAGGTTCGTGAGTTGTGGTGCGGCGCGGTTCCGGCTGGTGCCGGGTCAGGCGAGGATGCCGTCGACGACTTTTCCGTGGATATCCGTGAGCCGGAAGTCGCGGCCCTGAAAGCGGAAGGTGAGTCGTGTGTGGTCCATACCAAGGAGGTGCAGGAGGGTGGCGTTGAGGTCGTGGATGTGGACGGGATTTTCGGCGGGCTGGAAGCCGAGTTCGTCGGAGGAGCCCCAGATGGTGCCGGGACGAATGCCACCACCGGCCAGCCACAGACTGTAGCAGCGGTTGTGATGATCACGGCCGTCGTTGCCGCCCTGAACCATGGGGGTCCGTCCGAATTCACCGCCCCAGATGAGCAGGGTGTCGTTGAGCAGTCCGCGTTCCTTGAGATCGCTGACGAGTGCTGCGGATGGTTTGTCGGTGTCCTTCGCATTCTGACGGACGCCACCAGTCAGGTTTCCGTGCTGGTCCCAGACTTCGTGGAAGAGTTGTACAAAGCGGACACCGCGTTCTGCGAGGCGTCTTGCAAGGAGGCAGTTTCGGGCGAAGCTGGCTTCCGCGGGATCGCTGATGCCGTAGCGTTCGAGCGTCTGTTTGGATTCGCCGCTGATATCCATGAGTTCCGGAGCGCTGGTTTGCAGGCGGAATGCCATTTCATAGCTTTGGATGCGTGCGGCGATTTCGGGGTCGCCCACGGCGTTGAGGGACAGCTGGTTGAGTCGTTCAAGCGTATCGAGTGTGGCACGCTGCGATTCGACGTCCACACCCGGAGGATTGGAAAGGTACAGCACCGGGTCCCCCATGCTGCGGAAGGGCACACCACTGTACATCGTGGGCAGAAATCCGCTGCCATAGTTGCTTGCTCCGCCGCTGGTGCCTTTGGCGCTGGTGAGCACGACGAAGCCGGGGAGGTCCTGAGATTCGCTGCCGAGTCCGTAGAGAGTCCATGAACCGAAGCTGGGGCGGCCGAACTGCTGTGATCCGGTGTTCATGAAGATCTGAGCCGGCGCGTGGTTGACGGCGTCGGTCTGCATGGAACGAATCAGGCAGATGTCGTCGGCGATCGCAGCGGTGTGCGGGAGCACTTCGCTGAGTTCCATGCCACACTGACCGGACTTCTGAAACGAAAAACGCGGACCAAGCAGGGCGGATTTGGGATTGATAAACGCGGCGCGGTAGCCTTTGAGCAGTTCGGGGGGCGGCAGCTGGCCGTTGCGGCGAGCAAGTTCCGGCTTGTGATCGAAGAGTTCGAGGTGGCTGGGGGCGCCGGCCTGAAACATGTAGATCACCCGTTTCGCCTTCGCCGGGAAATGCGGCTGGCGGGGCGCGAGCGGCCCGGTGGAATCGGCCGAATCGCTGCGGGCTTCGGACTGGAGCAGACTGGAAGCCGCCACAGCGCCCAGACCAACGCCGCAGTCCCTGAGAAACCAGCGACGGCGAAGGAGTTCGGTGAATTGGTCGGCGACCTTTGAGAAGATCGGCATGGCAGGGATTCCTGGGAGGCGATTGGGCAGCGGACCGCGAGTGGCTGGATTATAGCAGTCGCCGGTGAAAAACGCACCTGTGAGAAACGGGGAAAAGGGGGGAGATCATGGCTGGCCGTTGAAGCAGTGAATGCGATTCGGCCCGCCCGTGGCCCGGACACCGCGGGCGTGCGGGAAACTCAGCCCGAAGAGGTCGTGCTCAGCCCCTGAGTTCCGAGAAATGGCTCATAGTTGCGTTTGACAGCCTTGAAATGGGGATGCTCGTGCCGCGTTTGGATTTGTCATTTCCCAGAGATTGACAATGCGCGATGCAGCAGGTGAGTCTTGCCGGTTCGCCGCGGCGCCGACAACTCCACATGCTCGCCGATTACGGTCTCCCAGAGCTGATCAATAAACATCGTCACGAAACCAGAGATCTTCGGGTTCCATCGGTGAACCCACGTAAAATTCGGCCATTCTGCAAATCCAACAACAGGGCTGTTGTACAACACAGTTGTTTTCTATTGTCAGGTCGTGCTCAGTCTGCCCACCCCACCGCCAGCTTGCGGACGGCCTATCGTCCTTAAGTGCCCATGAATCGCGGATTCGGGAGTGCACACATTCATCGTGACACGCGGAATTGCGCCGTCGACCTGTCAGGGAGCCCCTTGCAGCACTCGTTGCCCGCGGACTGCCGTCC
>JBEIEK010000466.1:0-3882 GCA_040382995.1 Planctomycetaceae bacterium | reverse complement strand
TTGACTCTGCCGCTCGAATTATAGTCGGATTCGCATCCAAGATGTCGATTGCTTGCTTGACCACGTCCAAAGAATCGCGATCGATTGCCGCGAGGTTTTCGGCGATGCTTCTCTCCGTGACATCAAGCTCCTGCAGTCGCTGAAGGTACGTCTCCTTAAGATTCTTATCGTCACTCCTCAAAAGCGTCCTCTCCACCACCAAATTCCTATACTCCATCTCCGCCACCAGCTGCGCCTTCAGCGCCTGTGCCATCTTCACCGTCGCGTACTGCACCGGGTTCAGCGTTCCCTGTGACTGGATCTGATTGCTGAAGAAACCAACCGTGTTCGGGAATGTATAGGTCCGGCCGTTGTTGAACATGATTGCCCGCGCTTCGCGGTCGTCGATCTTCTGAGCTCGCTTCGGGTTGTATTTCAAGGGCTTCCCACAGGAATCCAGCTGAGTCAGCGAGCGGATGAATTCCATTTCCCGCAGCGGCAGGTCGCCCGCGATCAGCTCCTGAAATCGCATCAGCACCCGGTGACGCACCGGATGGTCCGCATGGGCCAGCACAAACATGGCGCCCGGAAGACTGATGGTGTCCATCGAGTGCAGTGAGAGCAGCTTGTTGTCCGTGTTCAGCAGCTCCGAGTCCATCTCTTCCAGCTCACCGATGAAGTCACTGCCGTAAAAGGCGTACAGGTACCGCCGGTCCCGCTGCTCCTGACTGGTCTGAATCGACCCGTTCAGCCGCACTACGCCCACCTGCAGTTCCGGTGGACAATTCGGCGGCAGGATACCTGCGTCGGCCTCGATCGCCACTTCGTCCGCCACTTCCTGCACGGCTCGTCGCAGCAGCTGCCCTGAAGCGTTTACCAGGAAGCGGGAATGGGCCACTTCACGGTTGATGCGTTCGTACACCACATCCATGCGGTCGCCGTGTTCGCCGTTGACCTGAATGGTGTGGATGCCAATCTTCACCTGACCTACCGGGCTGTCGAGCTGATCGATCATGCGGCAGATCTTGTTGAGCCCCTTGATGGGCCCGCGAAGCTGCAGACGGCTGGTGCCCACCACGGAGATGCTCACCTGAGCCACCGGGTCGATGGAATCCAGCTTGCCACGAGCATAGCTGTTGCGGTCGGCCAGCCCCGCCGCCACTTCCCGCCGAAACTGCTCCTGACTCGCCCGCAACTCCGTCGCCTCCGCCTCGGTCACTTTCTGACGCTCGGCGATCTCCGCCTGCTGGCGCTGGGTGAGCTCTGAGGGAAGGCGTTCGGTCTTGAGTTGATTCTTCAGTTCGTCGCTGCGGTTGGTCAGACTCGAATTGGCAACCGCTACGGCGTCGAGGTTCCCTTTTAGTGTTCTCAACGCATTGGCTTTGTTGATGAGGTTGGTTGTTTCCGTCATCCTGCCGTCTCTTTGAGTTTCGAGGTCGGCAATCTGTTTTCGCGTCGCAGCGATTTCATTGGCCTGAGCGGGACTGGGGTTTCCGCCGGCAGCCATCTCCTGCTGTTGAAGCCTCTTCTTCGCGTCATTGATCTCGGCGTTCAGACGGCTGATTTCAGTTCTGTTCGTTCCGACGGTTCCGATGATGTTGGTGATCTCTGCATCGATATCCTTTGGTTCCTTACCCATCATCCGGTAGGCTGCAGCTTCAAGTTCCGCCTTCGTCTGGGCCAGTGCCGCCTGATCGCGTTGCACTTCCTTCAATTCATCCTGAGCCTCCTCCAGTCGCATTTCCGTTTCCCGAGTTTTCCTTGCTGCCTCGACGGCCCGTTCATCCTGAAATCGCCGATTGTCAATCGCGTCCTCGGCCCGCTTGCGAGCATCCGCTGCCGCTCGCTGGGCCGCGTCATAGGAAACTGCATTGAGGTCCTGGATATTGCGATTGATCAGTTCCGCCACCTGTCGGGCGTCAGGGAGGTAATAGAGCTGGACGACGCGAGTATCCACGCGGTCACCGGGATTCAGTTCAGACGGGCGATTGCCTTCAGCAAGAAATCGAGGATATTCGGGCTGGCTGGTACGCTGTGGGCGGGTTGGAATTGTGATGGGGATCGACTCGTGTGCCCCGCTAACCCCAAGGTCTGGCTGCGTATTGCCAACCACGTCAGAGAGTTTCTGAATTCGCAGTTCGTAGTCGCCTGGGCTAAGCGCGTCCCACACTATGCGGACCTGCCGATTCTGGTTCGACAGGCTTGGTGCCTCGCTGGCCTGACGCGCCCGGAATTTCACATCATCCGCCTTCTCAACCCTGACTTTTTCGAACAGCAGGAAACTACTGTCAGTGACCGTGGACGGGCGAATATCACTGTCGGAAAATGTCAGCGTGATCGTCGCAGTGCCTGTGGTTGTCATTTCCACTGCAGGGCTTGTCAGCTTTGGGGCCTTAGAGTCAAGGTAGACGATGGTTGAGGCAGTGACTGTTTCCGGGGTTGGCGTGGTTGTTGGCCGTTCAAAGGCGTACTCAATCGTCAGTTCCCGATTCAATTCGTTGCCTGGAAGTGTGAACGTAGCCGTGTTCGTGGTGGCATTAATGGTCGCAATAATCGCTGTCGAGCTGAGCTGATCTCTTGTCTTTGCCCATTTCAGGGTTTCGTTCGCTGCTGTTTTGTTTAAAGTCAGGACAAGGGAAACCGTCGTCCCCGAATTTCCTTCAGAGACTCTAACCCGTTGTGTGGACCCAAACGTGACAGCACCAGCCGGTTCGGTAATCTTCAGCTCTGCATCCGCCACACACACGTTCACCAGCGACGGAAATAACACTGCAATAAAGAACACACCCTTCAAACTGGTCATATCCCAAGCCTTCCCTGGCAAAAGCGGTCACAGTGTGTCCGACCGCGGGTGAATTCAGGAGTGAATCGCGATTTTGATCCGCAGCAGATTCAACGAATCGAGGGAATTGTTGGCGACACGTCGCGCGCCCGTTCCAGCCCCAGCTGACGGACTTCCTCGACTGCACCGCGTTCTTCGGCCTGCTTGCCCAGACTGCGGAGTGCCGCGGCGCCGGGAAGGATCCGTGTGACGGCACGCACTCGTTCCACCACCACGGCTCCCGCACCACTGATGACACCAGCTGAGCCTTTGGCGATGTCCTTCGCCTCCGTCCCCAGCTCGCTCAGCTCCGAGACCAGTCGCGACTGCCGCTTGTGCTCGGCAACCTTCTCCGCAACCTCCTCAAGCTGCTCATGCGTCCCCCCGAATCACACCCCGGCCGCTGACGTATTTCACCACGGCACGATCCTTGTGCAGCAAATGAAACTCAATCAGCACCCGCCGATCCGGATAGACATAACTAATCGCGTGGGCGGAATACGCAATGATCGGGGCGCCTGCAGGCAGCACCGCATCAATATACAGCTTCTCGCCGCTCCGCGGATGATTGGCCACGATAATCGTCGGGCCACCATTCAGGATTTGTGCCTGATATTCCTTGTCGCCGCAGTAATAGTACGGATGCACATGCAGCGTCGGCGGAATCTCCACTCGCCCTTCACTCACGATCGCGGTCGGCAGGCCGTTCTCCTGAGCGGCCGGTTCGATCACCAGCAGTTCATTGAATCCCGGCTCACGCGGCTCCTGAGCCGCTGCCGGGCTTAACAGGCCGCACAGGCCCGCCGCCAGACATGCAAATGTCAGTCGTCTCACGGGTCGACTCCACGCTGAGCGTGCTCAGCACGGCGACTCTCCCGGCCCCCCCGGAAATGCTCGCCTACGGGCTTTTATCGGCAGGACTGGTACGTCAGGAATACCCGAACTCGCTCGACTTTGCCGAATGCATCGGTTTTTTCACCCACCCCATTTGACGAAAGCGTCACCGTCCGCGGCTGGTCAGTCCGCAGCCAGAAGGTGTCGGATCCCTTTGCCACCACCACGCCGCGGTTGCGACTGCCACC
>JBEIEK010000465.1:0-3924 GCA_040382995.1 Planctomycetaceae bacterium | reverse complement strand
TGGGAACCGTGTCGCTGCCCGGATTGCCCGACCTTGACCTGTCCGGCCCCACGGCCCTGGAAATCAATCGCCTTGACCGCAGCATCACTGCCAGCATTCCCGATCTTGACGGCACCAGTATTCCACTGAACTTTTCGACCGGCGATCTGGTCAATCGCTTCGGTGGCAATCTGGCACTCGACATTGATGGCTTCACGAAGCTCAGCGGAGCAATCGCATTCGAGAAGCAGAACGACAATGGCACGACGGAAATCCGCGTGGCTGGTACCGGCATAAACGCGTTCCTTGGCCGCAACGATGATAATACCGTCGGCAACGCGGATGACGTGGGCGTCACGATTACCAACGCGCGTCTGGGATCCGTTCTTTATCGCACGGCCGCAGGCGCGACCTCATACGCAGTTGATGCCAGGGGCACGGCTACGCTGGTCGGCGTTGATGGCTTCACGCTCACTGGCGACCTGTCTGCCCGCATCAACACCACCGGCGGTGCGGTGAACGAAACCATCGCCATGCCCAGCGGCAGCCCGGTCGTCCTGACCTTCGGTGCCACGGAAGCGGCGGCGGTGTTCAGTGGCACCGTGGCCGCCGAAGTCAGTCAGTTTGCGACCATTTCCGGGGCGTTTTCTGTTGCAAAGAGTACGAATCGCCTCACCGTGGCGGCCAGTGGTGTCACCGCGTTCGTGGGGAATGGCGATCTGGGTGTCAACGTCACCGAGGGCAAGCTGGGGGCGGTGATCAAAACGGACACGAAAAAGTTTGCCGCCGTCGCCAGTGGAGATGCGGCCCTGCAGGGAGTGACTGGGCTGACCGTCACCGGCAGTGGTTCTGTTCGCATCAACAAGCTGGGAGCGGCCATCGACGAAACGATCAGCACCCCTGGTGGCGATGTCCGCGTGAAGTTCGACAACGACACTGACATCCTGCAGGTGCGCGGCAACCTCAATCTCCAGTTCCAGAATTTCGTCTACGCTTCCGGCGATTTTCTGCTTGAAAAGACCCAAAGTGGTGATCTCACTACGATCACGCTGGCGGCCAGTAATCTCAACGCGTTCCTCGGCGTCAACTACGGTGTCACTGGCGAATTTGGTGTCAAGGTGTCCGGCGCCGGCGTCGCGATGCTCATCGAAAAACAGGGCAGCAACGCTGCTAAGTATGCAATCAGCACCACGGGGGGCACTGCCGGTCTGGTTGGCCTTGCCGGCGTGGACCTGACTGGCCCGCTGGCCTTGAACATCAATAAACTTGGCCGCACGATCGCCACCAGCATCCCGGCCCCAAGCGGCACGACGTTCCCGCTGAACTTCAGTGTCCCCGATACCGTCCAGCGTTTTGGCGGCGACCTCAACCTGAATATCTCCGGCTTCAGTACGCTCGCCGGCACCTATGGTTTTGAAATCGAAACCGCCAGCGGTGCCACGGAAATCCGTGTCGCGGGTACGAACATCAACGCGGTCCTCGGCAGCAACCCAGACGGTATCATCGGCAACGCCGACGACGTTGGTGCCCGCATCTCCAACGCGAAGCTGGGTGCTGTACTCTTCCGCACCGCTGCCGGTGCAACCTCCTACGCTATCGACGCGAAGGGCACAGCGTCACTGGTCGGTGTCGATGGCTTCACCGTCACCGGCGACCTTGCCGCCCGCGTGAACACCACCGGCGGCGCAGTGAACGAGACCATCACGCTGCCGAACGGCGAAACGGTGCCCGTGATCTTTGCCTCCACCGAAGCTGCAGCCGTCTTCAAGGGCACTGTCACCGCCGAAATCAGCCAGTTCGCCACAATCTCCGGCGGCTTCGCCGTTTCCAAATCCGACAGCAAGCTGACCATCGCCGCCGCCGGAGTGACTGCCTTCGTCGGCAGTGGCAATCTGGGTGTCCGCGTCACCGATGGCAAGCTGGGTGTCGTCGTCAAAACCGACACCAGGAAATTCGCAGCAGTCGCCAGCGGCACTGCAGCCCTTGAGGGCGTCGATGGCCTGACCGTGACAGGGACGGGTTCAGTCCGCATCAACAAACTGGGAACGTCCATCCATGAATCGATCACCACCCCCAGTGGTGATGTCACGGTCAAGTTCGACAACGGCACCGAGATTCTGCAGGTCCGCGGTGATCTCAATCTGCAGTTCCAAAATTTTGTGTACGCCGCAGGCGATTTTTTGCTTGAAAAGACTCAAAGTGGTGATCTCACCACGATTACGCTGGCTGCCAGTAACCTCAACGCGTTCCTTGGTGTGAACTATGGCATTGCCGGCGAATTTGGCGTGAAAGTTTCCGGCGCCGGTGTGGCGATGCTGATTGAAAAGCAGGGCAGTGACGCCGCGAAGTACGCGATCAGCACCACCGGGGGCACCGTGGGCCTGGTTGGCCTGTCCGGTATGGATCTGACGGGGCCGCTGGCGCTGAACATCAACAAACTGGGCCGTGCAGTTGATGTGGACATCCCATCCCCCAGCGGCACCACATTCCCATTGGAATTCGCGCTGCCTGATACGGTGCAGCGTTTCGGTGGTGACCTGAATTTGAATATTTCCGGCTTTACCACGCTGACGGGGACCTACGTCTTTGAACTGGAGACAGCTGCCGGAGCGACGGAGATCCGCGTCGCGGGTACCAACATCAACGCGGTGCTCGGCAGCAACCCAGACGGCATCATCGGCAACGCTGACGACGTCGGTGCTCGCATTGCCAATGCGAAGCTCGGAGCGGTGCTGTATCGGACAGCCGCCGGAGCGACCTCCTTCGCCGTGGACGCCAAGGGAACAGCGTCACTGGTTGGTGTTGACGGCTTCACCCTGACCGGTGACCTCGCCGCCCGTGTGAATACAACCGGCGGTGCTGTGAATGAAACCATCACACTGCCCAGCGGCGAAACCGTTCCCGTAATCTTCGCCGCAACTGATGCGGCTGCTGTGTTCAAGGGGACTGTGACTGCTGCAGTCGGTGGTTTTGCTTCGGTCAGCGGCGGCTTTGCGATTTCCAAATCCGCCGATCGTCTGACCGTGGCGGCGGCCGGGGTCACGGCGTTTGTTGGCGCTGGAGAAACCGGTCTTCAGGTTACGGGTGGTAACCTCGGTGTCATCCTCAACACGGAATCGAGGAAGTTCGCATTGGTCGCCGGTGGGACGTTATCGCTGGTGGGCGTTTCGGGCTTCTCCGTCTCCGGGAGCGGCTCTGTGCGGATTAATAAGCTGGGCACGAGTATCAACGAAACGCTCTCGACTCCAGCAGGCGATGTGGATTTGAACTTCCCCACGACTGCGGACGTGCTTGAACTGCAGGGATCCGTTTCGCTGACAGTGGGCGATTTCGTCACGGGGTCAGCGACCATTGCCGTTGAAAAGGAAACGTCCGGAGACTTGACGACGTTGCTGGTTCAGGCCAGCGAAGTTACCGTGTTCCTTGGAACCGGTGCCAGCACCGCTGATGCTGCGGATGACATGGGTGTGCGACTCACCAATGGCGGTATGGATTTACGCGTCCTGAAGAACACCGCCACCGATTCATCGTCCTATGCCTTCGCCACTCGCGGTACGGCTGAGCTGGTCGGAATTCCATCTATTAGCGTCTCAGGAACCATTGTCGCTCGGAAAAGCACGGCTGCGGAGCCGATGCTGCTTGACTTCGGGACGACAGACACCGCGGACGACCTGACCCTGCAGCCGGGCACCATGCAGTTCGGTGGCAGCGTGTCCCTCGCCATTGCTGGGTTTACAGCGCTTTCCGGCGACTTCGGCTTCGAGAGGGAGACGGCAGGCTCGACGACAAAAATCAAACTCGCCGCCACAAACGTCAACGCGTTCCTTGGCAGCAACCCGGACAATCAGCCGAATACAGGTGACGAAGTTGGAGCGCAAATCAGTAACGCACGCCTCGGGGCAGTACTGTATCGTACGGCGGCCGGCAACTCCTACGCGATCGACG
>JBEIEK010000464.1:0-3926 GCA_040382995.1 Planctomycetaceae bacterium | reverse complement strand
GTCGAATTCGACGAAGCTTTGTTTGATGAGTCGGGAGGAATCGCGGAGGAGTCGGAGGGTGCGGCCGTTGGTGACGAGTCCGTAGAGCTGTTCATCGAGGTTCAGGAATTCCTGAACGAGGGCATGTGCGGACATGCGGAGCGTGGCATTGGCGGGTTTGCGATCGAGTCCGGCGGGGTCTTTGAAACCGACGATATGCAGGGGTGTCTGACCGCGGTTGGTGACGCGGTGTGAGATGGCGTAGGTTCTGTTGTTGAGTTCGGCGCCGGTTTTCTGGAATTCGAGGTCGTATTTGAGGAGTCCGAGGAGGGGGACGATCCAGAGGTTGCGGGTTTCGCTGGTGGCGGGGCTGTCGGGGCGGAGGGTGTCGAGTTTGCGTTGAAAGATGCGCCAGTAGTCCTGGGCATCGGCCCAGGCGCGGGCGATTTCGTCCTTGACTCGGGTACCGGTTTCAAGCCCGAAGTCGGCGGTTTTCTGACTAGGGAGATCTTCCAGTCGATCAAGGAGGTCGGGGGAGAGGATGGCGCCTTCGATGCGGATGCTGGGATAATTCATGGGGTGGCTCCTGTGGCGGCAAGTTCCGGGAGCAGGATGTAGATGCCGAGGAGGTCCATGGGGAGGACGGGGTAGACGACCTGATAGCGTTGTTTGTCCATGAGGGCACTGAAGCGTTCGTGGGCGGCGACGAGTCGTTTGGATTGTTCTTCGGCGATGTGATCCAGCTGAGCATTCAGGCTGTTGAGCTGTTCGATTTCGGCGGTGAGGAAGCTGGCGCGTTTCTGGGGCGAGAGGTCGCTGGAGGGGCGGACGGTGGTGAGGAGTGCGCGGGCCTGTTCGTGGGTGAGGAAGTCGTGGTCATCGAGGGTTCCGCGCCAGCCCCAGAGGAGCATTTCTTCGGCGACGATCTGGTGTGGGTGGGCGCGTCGTTCGCGGGCCTGTTCGATGACATTGCGGCAGCGGAAGAGCAGCAGTGTGGTTTTGCGGGCCACATCGCGAGTGCGGATGACGGCCGCGCGGGCGGCGCGGCGATCCTGGCGGGCGAGTGTATTGGCCATGATGATCTGGCAGAGCTGTTCGACGAAGCGGTGATTGCGGCCGAGGTAGTGAAAGGCCTTGGGAGGTGGCGAGACGAAGGAGACGGGGACGGAGTTGCCTGGCGGCAGGATATTTTGCAGCTGCGGCGGGAAGTTGGCGGTGAGGATGTGGTAGCCGGGTTGTTTTTTGTCGGGGGTGACCTGAACAGCAAAGAGGTCCTGAAGGACTCCGAGGACGAAGTCCTGGACGGCGTGGGGATCACCGATGGCTTCGTCGACGGTTTTGAGGTCGGTTTCGATTTCGGCGGCGGGGATGGCGTTTTGGGCGAAGATGCTGCGGGAGGCGGTTTCGCGTTTGGCGGCCGCGGCGATTTTTTCGGTGACAACGCGTTCGGCGGTGGCAGCTTCATCGCAGTCGCTGAAATCGAATCGGGCCTGTTTGGGACCTTTGCGGATTCGGATTCTGCGGTCGGGGTTCAGGAGCAGTGCCTGGGTGATGGTGTCGATGATGGACTGAGAATCTTCGGGGAAGGGCACATTGATGCCGGTGGCTTTTTTGATTTCGCGGACTTTTCGAAGGAGGACATCGAGGACGATGCCATCGATGGGGTTATCGGCCCCGTAAAGCAGGCAGGCCTTGACGGATTTGGCCGTCTGTCCGAAGCGATCGACGCGGCCTTCACGCTGTTCAAGGCGGTTGGGATTCCAGGGAAGGTCGTAGTGAATGACGCCGGTGAAGAGTTCCTGGAGGTTGATGCCTTCGGAGAGGCAGTCGGTGGCGACGAGCAGCCGTTCTTTGGCGGGATGCATGCCTTTGATGCGTTCGCGGCGAACTTCGTCGGGATCTTCGCTGGTGACGACCTGCAGTTCGAGTTTGGGATGTTTTTTGGCGAGTGCGGCTTTCAGCTGCTGGCCGAGATAATTGGCGGTGGGGATGAAGCGGCAGAAGACGACGGGCTGAATGCCTTCCGCGAGCCAGTCACTGGCGAGTTCGGCGAGGACTTTGAGTTTGGCGTCGTGGGTGGTTCCGGTGAGGTTTTGCAGGCGTCTGGCGAAGTCGCGGAGCTGCTTTTTCTGGGAGTCGGACCAGTCGCCGGCTTCGACGAGTTGCGTGGGGGTGGTATCGGCGAGGGCGAGTTCTTCGGTGTCGGCAACGGGGTTTTCGGGCGGCTGGCCGGGAGTGTCGTGGATATGCGGTGTGTCGGGAGTGTCCGGGCCATCGGGGGCGTCGCCGGTGGCGGCCTTGAGTTTATCAAGGCGGGTGGTGAGCATGGTGACGCCGGTTTCGGGGCTGGACATGATGCCGCGGAGGAGTGCGAGTGCGGTCCAGTAGTGGGCGCGTGAGCGGGGAGCGCGTGGGGCGGATTTGGGGTCCGGGGCCACCAGCCTGCGGGCGAAGGTCAGGATGTCTTCATAGAAGGTGGCGTAATCGGGGGTGAGTTCGTAGGCGACCTCGAAGGCTTCGCGGGAAGGGAAGGGCGTGTCTTCGCCGAGCCATTTTTCGACATCGGCGCGTTTTCGCTGGACGAAGTGTTTGGCCAGTTCGCGGCGCTGGGCCGGAGTGGAATTAGGGAGATCGAGGGTTTCGAATTCGGGTTTGAGCAATCCGAGGAGCGAATGGAATTCGGATTGTTTGCCGCTGTGAGGGGTGGCGGTGAGCAGGACCAGGTGTTGTCCGGGTTTGGCGGCCAGTCTGTTGAGCAGGTGGTAGCGCTGCTGCTGTTTGTCGGAGTTGCCTTCGGGGCGAGCACAGGTGTGGGCTTCGTCGACGATGACCAGTTCGGGGCACTGTTCGATGAACACATCGCAGCGGCTGGCGGCTTTGATGTAGTCGATGCTGATGATCTGCCACGGATAGAAGTCGTAAACGCTGGTGTCACCGTGGATCTGTCGATCGAGTCTGGCCTGGGTGCTGGAGCGGATGATCACGGCTTCGATATCGAGTTTGTCGCGGATTTCCTGCTGCCACTGATCACAGAGGTGTGGGAGGCAGATCACGGCGAAACGCCGGACGCGGCGGCGTTCCATGAGTTCGCGGGTGAGCAGGAGTGCTTCGATGGTTTTGCCGACGCCGACGTCATCGGCGATGAGCAGGCGGACGACTTCCTGGCGGAGGGCCATGACCAGGGGAATGATCTGGTAGGCGCGGGGACGAAAGGAGAGTTTGGCGAGGGCGCGGAATGGACCGGCGCCGTTGCGGAAGGCCAGTCTGGCGGAGTCGTAAAGCAGCCGTGCGGTGGCAATGTCGCCAAGGTCTGCCGGCTCGGGCGGCGGGAAGCGGGCATCCTGAGGTGTGTCGTGCGGGATTTTGAGCGGCAGGTAGATGCCGGTGGTTTCGTCATCGGACCCGCCGAGGGGCTTGACGACGAGGAGTTCCGGGTCATCAGACGGGAGGACAACCCATTCGCGATTGCGAAGGCGAACGAGCTTGCCGGGCTGGAAGAGAGAAGGCATAGGTGTTTGGAGAGAGAGTTGCTGAGCCGCCGGACGGCAGTCCGCGGGCGAAGAACGCTGCGGGAGCGTTTGTGGAAACCGGTAAGCCGCCGGACGGGAGTCCGCGGGCGAAGGGCCCTGCCAACGCCCTTGCGGGACAGAGCAGGAGCCGGATGGTGAATTTCTCTGAAATCAGTGGAATTCGCAACTCACTTTTCCCCTGTTCCATCAGGAACTGACAGCGACGAGTGCGCGATGACGACCTGATGGTTGGTCACAGGCCAGAGGAGCCGCCGGACGGGAGTCTGCGGGCAAAGTTCACTGCAGATGCGTTTGGGAATGCACTGGGGAAGTGGGAAGTGAGAAGTGAGAAGTGAGAAGTGAGAAGTGAGAAGTGAGAAGTGAGAAGTGAGAAGTGAGAAGTGAGAAGTGAGAAGTGGGAAGTGGGAAGTGGGAAGT
>JBEIEK010000463.1:0-3933 GCA_040382995.1 Planctomycetaceae bacterium | reverse complement strand
GCATCTGGCTCCCCTCTCCCCAGACTGGGGAGAGGGGCAGGGGGTGAGGGGTGAAACGCCCCTGCCACGCACAGCACGGACTGTGCACGAGGCTCCTGGATTCACAGTGTCTCGGAAGTGTTGACGATGGGGGGCTGGCAGTGTTCTTTGACCCCTCACCCCCGTCCCCTCTCCCCTCGCAGGGGAGAGGGGGGATTCAGGCTGCTTTTCGCTGGGATTGGGAGAACTTCAGGGCCATTGGGCTGCCGCCTGTCCGCTGGGTGGGCTGGCAGCAATTGCGACAGGCTTTGCCGCTGCTAAGGCACCTGGGCGCGGAATTCTTCCGCGCTGACTTTGCCGTCGCGGTTGGTATCGAACTTTTGAAAGCGGGCGGAGGTGGCTGCGGGGTCGCGGTTGATGGCGGTGGCGGTGAATTCTGCGGCATCGATGTACCCGTCATGGTTTTGATCGCGAGCCGTGAATCGCGGGGGGATGGGAGTTGCGGCGTTGTCGCCAGCTTTGCCAGCAGCTTTTGCCCTGCGTTTTTGGGGCTGAGCGGCAGCGGTGGGGTGGGGTTTGGGTTCCGGGATACCGGCGAGGATTTCGGTGAATCGCTGGCGGGCGGCGGCTGCTTCCGGGTTGGTGGCGGGAGTGACTTCGCGATAGCCATCGCCGTTCCGGCTTTGGCCGCAGTCAAGGAAACGTTCTCCGCGGCCGCCTTTGTCGATTTCCAGGAGCCAGCGTGAGTCGCGGAGGATGCGACCGTCGTCGAGGTGGCTGTAGATCCATTCGCGATGGCTGTCGGTTTCGCCTTTGAGGAGTGGCAGGAGGCTGCGGCCGTCGAAGGGGATTTCGGCGGGCAGTTTTGTACCGGCGATGTCGGCGAGCGTGGGGAGGATATCAGTCAGGTCTGCGAGGGCATTCGAGGCGACGCCGCTGCGGACCTGTGGTCCGCGGACGATGCAGGGGACTCGCGCACCCAGTTCTGTGAGCGTCCCTTTGCCGTTTCCGGCCGTGCCGTTATCACCGATGAAGATGACGAACGTATTGCGGTCGAGCTGAGATTCGCTGAGGGCATCGAGCAGGCGACCGATGAGGGTATCGAGGTATTCAAGATTGGAGCGAAACCCGGCGGGACGCCGTTGCCCGGGATGGGCTGGGTCGGGGGTTTCAAGGTGTGGCCCGTGAGTGAGTGGTGAGGTGTAGTAGATGAAAAACGGCTGCTTCTGAGCCGCGCTTTTGCGGGCAAAGTCGATCACGAACTGATTGAAGAGGTCCGGTCCATAATCGTCGGGCTGAGTCGGCAGGTAGTTGCCGTTCTGCACGATGCAGGGGTGCCAGTAGCGACTGGAGTTGCCGCCTTTTTCGTGAGCCGGGTGGCGAATTCCGGCGGGCAGATTGTGATCGTAGGCCCACATCCGGTATTCGTCGAAACCGGCGTCATGAATCAGATTCGGGAGCCGACCGCTGAGCTGCCATTTGCCGGCCATGGCTGTGGCGTAGCCGGCTGTTTTGAGCAGGTCAGCGTGAGTGAAATGACTGGCGATATCGGCCTGAGGAGCATCGGCGGGGGGACGAAATGCGGGATTCGACATCCCGAGAAAGCCGTTGTGGAAGCCGTACTGCCCCGTCATCAGAGCCACTCGCGTGGGTGTGCAGAGAGGCATCGCGTAGAAGGTTTCCAGCCGCGTGCCTGAGGCTGCCAGGCGATCGATATTGGGCGTCTGATGCTGGGGATGGCCGTAGCATCCCAGTTCCCTGGCCCCCAGATCATCAGCGAGAATCAGAATGACATTGGGGGGCTCTGCGGCCATGACCGGGGGGCTGGGGGTGAGACCGATCAGGAGCAGGGCGAGGAGGAGTTTGGCAACGGCCTTCATGCGGGGACTCCGGGAGCACGGGAAAGCAGCCGTCCGCGGGGGACATTCAGCGCTGATAAATTGGCAGGTATCCGTATTCAATTGTCAGGGCCAGCACGGCGAGCGATGTGGAATAGACTTTTCCAGCCTGGCGTTCGGTGCCGTCTTCCGGGGTCCAGAAGCCTTCCGGGTTCTGCAGGTCGAGGATGGTTCTGTAGAGTGGTTCGCGGGACTGTTTCCATTCGTCACCGCCAACCTTGTACATGCCAATCGTGCAATAGTAGGCGCCGTAATAGAAATAGTGTTCGCCGCGGGTGAGTGGTCTGGAGAGGATCATGCGGGCGGCGGAGAGTGTTTCCGGGATGCGGTGTTCGCCGCAGATCTCCAGAGCCGTGATGCCGGTTCCTGCGCGAGTGATGCTGCTGCCATGGCCGACCATGTAGCCAAACCCACCATCATGCTTCACGTGCAGCTTTTTCAGATACGCCACTGCGCGGTCGATGTTTTCGGCAGGCACGTCACAGCCGATGTCGCGGGCGGCCCGGAGCGCCAACAGCTGCCAGACACTCACGCTGAGATCGGAATCGCTGCTGGTCGGCTGGTATCTCCAGCCACCATCATGCTCAGGCGGTTTGCGGTGGTTCTGAGCGTCGACAATCAGTTTGACGGCTTTCTGCAGGGCTTCGCGACACGGAGTGGCCTGATCGGGGTCAACCATGCCACAGATTTCCGCCAGCATCAGTGTGGCGATGCCATGGCTGTACATCGGACCATGACCACGTTCGCGTCCCACGAGCAGTCCGTTGGGCTGCTGCTGGCCGACGAGCCAGGCAAGGCCGCGCTGGAGGTGTCTGGCGTAGGGGCCTTCCATGGGTACGTGACCTCCGGCAAGGAAGGCCATCATGGCCAGTGCCGTGGTGGCCGTTGATTCACCGAAGTCGTTGGTTGTCCAGGCACCCGAAACCTGCTGTTCACCGGCCAGCCACTGCAGAGCCCGTTTGACGGACTGATCGATTCTGTCGTTGAGCGCTGCGTCGGCTTCATCTGCGAACGCAAACCGAGACAGTTGTGTGGCAGCGGCGGCAATTGCTGCGAGTGAGCTGCGGCGGGAAAGCTGAGGATGCGGCATATCAGTTTCCTTCAGCGCGGTTTGCCAGTTTGCGCTTGCCACGCAGAACGATGCCGCCATCGGCAATCACCCTGCGGACTGCGGCATCAGGGTTCGCGGCTGCCGGCAGCGGTTCGGGGACGGGTTGAGCAGCGATGCCGGGGAGCTGATTTGCGACGGCAACGGGCGGCCCGGGAATCTGGCCACGGGCAGGAGCGGTGAAGTTGAGCAGCTGCGGGTCGGCAGGGTCAAAGGCCGGCGGCAGAGAGTTCGCCTGCAGAACCAGCGGAGGCGATTGGGGTGGGCGGGAGACAGTGGCTGGCTGGTTCATGGCACCTGCAGCCAGCGGTCCTGCCTGCACACTGATTGACTGGAACGAGAACGACTGCACGACAGGGAACAGGAACAGGCCTCCACATGGGCCTGCACCCCACGCACCGCAGCAGCTGACCGGGGCGATCGGGCTGAAGTACAGGACGTCCACCGCGGCAAATTCGGCCCAGGGGTTACCCGCCAGTGGAATGGTGGGATACAGCACGCCGGGACCACCCCACGGCGTTCGCCAGCGTGGCAGTGGAGGAGTCTGGATCGCAACCGGCCATGGGCTGTACACACCGTAGTGCCACGGCAGGCCTGGGTAACCAAAGCCATAACCATTGGAAACCAAATTATCCGTGTCGAAAACACTCAACTGGTTGTTCGGTGAAAAGTGCCCGTTCGCGGGCAGATGGCTGGGGGGCTGACCGAACGCCTGGCTGCCGGTGCTGCGGAAGGCCTGATCCCAGCGACCGGATTGGGAGAAGGCGTGGTCCCAGCGGCCGGTTTGAGCAGTTGCGGAGGGCAGGAAGGCGACGAGTGCAGCCAGCAGGGCAGAAACGGACAACCGTGAAATTCCGGCAGTTTGCATGGAATGCCCTCCTTTTCAGACGACACCAATGGGATGCGGCAGACTGCGGGTGGTGCAGAGCATTTGCCGTCTCCGTTAGT
>JBEIEK010000462.1:0-3969 GCA_040382995.1 Planctomycetaceae bacterium | reverse complement strand
GCAACACTGCGCGCAGGCTGGGAGAGAGCGGCAGAGCGGAGGGTGGGGGAGCAGGGGAGAGACGAGTGTAGGTGACGCAGGAAGCCCGCGCAGTAAGACAGGGGGGGGGCGGGGGGGGTGGGGGTGGGGTTGGAGGCCCAGTTGAGGGCGTGCTGGAGTTGTGGGTCTGCGGCGAGCAGAGTGGGGAGATCGATGGCTTTCCGGCGGGGTCAGCGGCGGCGGTGAAGGCTTTCTGCCATGCGGTGAATTGTTCGGTGTTGAGTTTGAGTGTCTGGTCATCCGCGGGACTGACTCCCCAGACATCTTCCGTTTTGAATTCCGGATAGCGATGAATGTTGATGCCACTGGGGCGGAGGTAGCCGGCGGTGGTGAGTTTCATGGCGGATTGGCCGCGTTCCATGCGGACGACGGACTGGACGGTTCCTTTTCCGAAGCTGCGTTCTCCGATGACGGTGGCGCGGCTGTTGTCCTGGAGTGCGGCGGCGACGACTTCGCTGGCGGAGGCGGACTGTCGGTTGATGAGGACGGCGAGTGGTACTGAGTCTGGCAGTGTGGTGCCAGCGGCGGCTTCCCAGACGCGTTCTTTGACTGCCCTGCCCTGCATGGAGACGATGCGTCCGGAGGCGAGGAACATGTCGCAGATTTCGATGGCGGCCTCCATGAGGCCACCGGGATTGGAGCGGAGATCGAGGAGGACTGCGGTGGGGTTCAGGGCGTTGACGGTTTCGAGTGTTTTGCGAAGGTCATCGATGGTGGAGCGACTGAAGTGTGTGATGCGGATGCAGGCAACGCGGTGTGTGGGATCGATGAGCCACAGGGGTGAGCCATCGGGGTTGCGTGCCGCGGGGATGACGGTGGGGAGCTGGATGCGCTCTCTGGTGATTTCCAGTTTGAGTGGATTTTCTTCACCGGTGCGTTTGAGCGTGATGGTGACGGGGCGACCTTCGGGACCGGTCATGAGCCGATTGATTTCGGGTGGTGCGAGTCCGGTGACGGGTTTGGAATCGACTTCGACGAGCAGATCACCGCTGCGGACTCCGGCGCGAGCCGCTGGTGATTCGGGCAGGACATTCTGAATTTCGGCGCGCGTGGTGTTGGGCAGCATCTGCAGGCCGATGCCGATGAATTCCTGATCGATGTACTGTTCGAATTTTGTGAGATCCTGAGGAGGGATCCAGGAGGAGTATGGGTCGAGTCCGGTGAGCATACCGCGGATGGCGTTATCGATGAGTTTGCGGCGATCCACGTCGCGGACGTATTGCAGGTCGACCTGTCCGTAGGCTTCGGCGAAGAGCTTCATCAGCTCGAATTCTTCCCGGACCTTCGCAGCGGCAGCGGCTTTTTCGTCACGGGCACTGAGAGTGCGGGCGGTGAGGAAGCCGAGGCTGGCGGCTGCGAGGCAGAGGAGGAGGAGGGAACTACGTCTCACGGCCCTGGATCCTGCAGTGGGGTGGGAGGACGTTTCGCAGAGCGAAACGCGACTGTGGAGGGCAAGGTTCAGGCGGCTTTTGCGAGTGCTGGGGCGGGCGTGTGCCCGGCGGTGGCGGGTGTGGCGGCTTCCATGGCGAGGACTTCATCGGCCATGGCGAGGTAGTCGTGGGCGCCGTGGGATTCGGGGGCGTAGTCAAGGACGGACTGTCCGAACCCGGGTGCTTCGGCGAGTTTGATATTGCGACGGATGCGTGAGCGGAAGATGCGTGCCTGGGACCAGGGAGTTTCGCGATCGCTGGCCTGCAGGAAGTGCTGGAGGTCATCGACGACGTCGGCGGCGAGTCGGGTGCCGGATTCGTAGAGGCAGAGCATGATGCCGGTGGCGCGGAGTTCGCGGTTGAGTCGGCGGGTGACGAGAGCGGTGGTTTCGAAGAGTTTGGAGAGTCCCTGGAGCGCGAAGAAGTGCGGCTGCAGCGGGATGAAGACTTCGCTGGCTGCTGTGAGGGCGTTGATAGTGAGGATGCCCAGCGATGGTGGGCAGTCCATGATGACGTAATCAAAGCGCTGCTGATCTCGCCAGGTCTGCATGGAGCGGCGGAGGAGGAATTCGCGTCCCTGAACGCCGGAGAGTTCGATTTCCGTGGCGGCCAGATCGATGTTTGCGGGGACGAGTGAGAGATTGTCGCTGATGAAGTGGCGGGTATCGTCGAGGGAGTTCTGTTGTGTGAAGACGCCATAGATGGAGGCTGCATCGGGGCCGGCTTCGACACCGAGGTGCAGGGACGCGTGGCCCTGGGGATCGAGATCCATCAGGCAGACTCGGCGACCGCTGCGTGCGAGCGCTGCTGCGAGGTTCACGCTGGAGGTCGTCTTGCCGACTCCGCCCTTCTGATTCATCACGGCGATAATGCGCATCCTGCTGATCCTGACTTCATCCGGTGTCTGAAAGGTGGACGGTGACCGTCCGCAATCTGAGCGGAGAGTGTATTGATTGGTGCCGACTGGTGACAGATGCAACGGGCGGCAATCCGGTTCGGCCGAGCGGTGGCTGGCGAGACTTCGGCAAAAGCAGCGGGTGTGTCAGGAGGCAGAGGCAGAAATTGCCGGGGGCGTGGGCGAGGAGTTGGGTTTTGCCACAGTGGGCACAGCGGCGGGATGTTGCTGCGGTTGGAATGGTGCGGCGCTGGTGCCTCCGCAGCCCTCGCGATTGGTGCTGTATTTCTGGCCTGTCAGCCCAGCCCCCGGCAGTGCTGTGGGTGTGGTGAGTTTCGGTCGCGAGGCCAACGCCACATATGGGTATGTGGATGGCGTGTACCCAAATGGAGTGTCGCAGGGGCGCGGTTAAGTACAGGGTTTACAGGCCTTTGAGGAACGCGTGCAATTCCGGTCCCATGTCGTCGTTGTTGTCATCGGGGGCGGAATCGGGTTCCTGGGCATGGGCTTCGAGGTCGACATCGACGTCGAGATCGACATCAGCATCGAGATCGACATCAGCATCGAGTGCGGGAGGAAAGTTGGGGTTCAGCTGGAGTGTTGGTGGCAGTGGTGGTTCGGCTGCGGCGAAGTTTTGACCGTCCTGGCGGGACCACATGGGGCGATCCGGAGGGAACTGTCCGGAGAGCACACCTGGGTCGAGGACATCGACGCTGTCGAGCGAGGCGATGCCGCGGAGGTCCATATCGTGAGCGGTGGTGGCGGTGTCGAGTCGGTCACCGCGGGGTTTGGCAGTGGGTTGGCTGGGGGCGAATACCACGGCATCCTGAGCGGAGGAGCCGATGGAAAGCTGGCGTCCCAGTTCGACGATTTCGAGTCGACTGTCGGCGGCTTCGGGGCCGGAGTCGATGGTGGGCTGGAGAGCGTGTACGGAGGAGGTGCGTGGTTCGGCGGGGCGCTGCAGGGGATCGTCCGCGCGGCCACTGTAGGTGGTGGCGTCGGCTGAACCGGCGGATTCGGTGATGACTTCGTTGAGGACGCCACCAGGCAGAACGGCCCCGGACACGGCTTCAGGGCGGACGTGGATCAGGAATCTGACGGGGCCAAGGCTGATCTGGGTGCCGTCGGTGAGATCGCAGCGAGTCCCGGAGGTGATGCGTGTGCCATTGACCCAGGTGCCGTTGCTGCTGTCGAGATCGGTAATGGAGACGCTTTCGCGGCTGACGCGAAGAAAACAGTGTCTGCGGCTGACCTGCGGCGCGGAGAGGCGCAGGTTGCAGTCGGAGCCGCGGCCGATGACGATGTCGTGCCGCACGGTGATCTTGCGGACACTGGATGACTGATCCAGCAATTCAAGAACGATCTTCATGGCAATGCCTGAGAGGCAACGGATACGCGTTTGTGATGATAAATCGGCGACTCCTTCCTGATTTTTGGAAAGGATTTCAGAAGTTCGGGGCTTTCGCAAGGAGAAAGGGCGATTTTGGGGGAAATCGGATGGTTTTAGGGAGTGCTGGGGGGGCGGCCCAGTGGGATGGCAATTCTCTCAGTCGGGGCGAAAAGCGGCCTCAATCCCCCCTCTCCCCTTCGAGGGGAGAGGGGACG
>JBEIEK010000461.1:0-3972 GCA_040382995.1 Planctomycetaceae bacterium | reverse complement strand
GACGGTGGGCAGTGGCTTCAAGGGTGGTGAAGTGACGCCACTGTTCTTTGTCGGGGCGGCGCTTGGAAATGTGCTGTCCACGCCGCTGGCCATGCCCCCGGGGATCCTTGCCGCCATGGGGTTTGCAGCAGTCTTCGCGGGTGCGGCACGCACACCATTGGCCTGTACATTGATGGCATTTGAGGTGTTTGTGCCAGCCAACCCGGATTTGCTGTCGATCAGTTTCCTCGGTTCAACGGCCATCTGCTGTCTGGTGGCTGCCCGCTGCAGCGGAACTGTCGGCATCTATGACGCACCCCGGCATGGTGGCGCTGCCTGAGTCGCAGTGGAACAAATCAAGCTGGCCGTTCACGGATGCGTCGTGGCTTCCGTCTCGCCAGCCGCAGGTTCCTGACGTACCCACACTGGTTCCTCGTCGTCGCTGGAACGGGTCTGCAGGATTTCACAGGGCTGGAAGCGATTCTTGTAGTTCATGGACTGGCATTCGCGAATGTAAAAGCCCATGTGCAGCCATTGTCTGCCGTGCTGGCGGGCGAACTGCAGTTCCTGGAGTACGGACCAGGTTCCGAGTGCGAAGTCGCGATATTCGGGGTGATGGAAGAAATACACGCTGGAAAGAGTGTTGGGGGTGACATCGACAAGTCCGAGCGCGATGAGTTTGCCGTTGAAGCGATACTGGAATTCGCGAGCGAAGCTGAAGTCCCCGTCAATGAAGGCTTCCGCGTATTCGCGGCGTTCAATCTGCCGCATTGGCCACTGGCGACGCTGATGCATGTCGGCATGATACAGGTTGTAAAGCTGAAGATGTTCCGGCGTGACACTGGGGGGCTGGACGTGGAGTTGAATATCGAGGGATTTGGCGACGCGCGCGAGCACGCGACGCTGGCTGCGGGAGGGCTGAAATTCGGCGACGCAGACACGCAGACTTTGGCAGGCGCGGCAGCCCTGGCAGGCCGGGCGAAAGAGTGTTCGGCCAAACCTCCGCCAGCCGCGATTCAGCAGTCGCTCGTAACGAGTTTCCGAGAGACTGGCCGCGAGACGGTAGATGACGTGAGTGGTATTTCCTGGTATATAAGAGCAGTCGTCAGGGGCCCCGGGAATTTCCAGTTCCCATGACTCGTCATCCTTTGAGATTGGGAGCAGGGACATTGTAGAATCCTGATCTGCCGCCGATGTGGTTGCAGGTATTTCCGGGGTGATCCGCGTGTCCGGGAATTGTCTCTGCCCGGAACTGCGGAATCCACCTCAAACGATGAACTCTCCTGGAAATCCGCAGGGATGCCCGGGGCAGTCGGGGGCGAAACGTGCAACAGGCGGTGCAGGAGTGTGTGGAATGTCTGCTTGGTGGCGGCAGTTTAACGGCTGAACAGACTGGTCTGGCTGCCGGCGCGATCATGGATGGCGAATGCGAGCCGGTGGACATCGCTGCATTTCTGACGGCGCTGGCGATGCGTCCACTGCTGGCAGCAGAACTTTGCGGTGCCGCCACGGCCATGCGGCAACGCGCATCCGTGATTCCCACGTCACGTTCTCCCCTTGTGGACACCTGTGGCACCGGTGGTGATCGGCTGCACACGTTTAATATCAGCACAGCCGCAGCGATCGTGGTGGCAGCCTGTGGAATGCCGGTTGCCAAGCACGGCAATCGCAGTGTGTCCGGCTCCAGCGGTTCGGCTGACGTGCTGGAGTCACTGGGCGTTTTTATCGGGATGACGCCGGAACAGGCGGGGCGGTGCCTGGACGAGGTGGGGCTGACGTTCTGTTTTGCACCGCTGGTTCATGGAGCGATGCGACATGCGGCTCCGGTGCGGCGGCGGCTGGCCTTTCCGACACTCTTCAACCTCCTCGGACCGCTCACCAACCCCGCGGGCGCGCGGCATCAGCTGATCGGCGCCTCCAGTGATTCCCGGGCAAGACTCCTGGCCGCGGCCCTCGCAGGCCTTGGTACCGACCGCAGCTTTGTGGTTTGCGGCGGCGGACACCTTGATGAGGTAGCACTCTGGAACAGCACGCTGGTGCTTGAAGTCTGTGGAAATGACGTCCGCGAATTTCAGTGGCAGGCCGCGGATTTCGGACTGGAGGAATGTTCGGTGGACGAATTGCGGGCTGGCAGTCCGGCAGAAAGTGCAGCGACGATTCGCAGCCTGCTGCTGGGGACTGCAGGTCCCGCCCTGAATATCGTGCTGGCAAACGCCGCAGCCGCACTGCTGGCCGGTAATGCTGTCAGTACTCCGGCGGAAGGTACCGCCCGCGCAGCGGAAGCCGTGCATTCCGGCGCGGCCCGGCGAAAGCTTGAGCAACTTGCTGCATGGACGCAGCAACAGAACTCCGGTGGCTGAAAAGTCGCATGTCGGTCTGCCAAATGACTTCCCCGCCTCCCGCGGAACACACTCCTCCGAAAGACCACCATGTCACTCCCCGAACCCACCGAAGACACCCTGCGGCAACAGCTCAGCGCCCTGTATTCCGATCCGCAGGAACTGGAACGCGCTGTTGCCGGTCTGCGTAGTCTGGGACTTGTGGCCGGCGTTCCCGCCACAGCTCGTGGTGCGGATATCGACCTCCTGCGGCGGGATCGCTGTGGCTTTCCCGAGGTAGTCTTTGGTCCGGGCAAGCCCCCTGAATTGATCGTGGACATTTTTCGCCAGCAGCGTCAGTCCGGTCAGGATTCTCTGGCAACCCGCGTATCGGATGCTCAGGCGGTTGCCGTGCTCGCTGCGTTCCCGGATGCGATCCACAGTGCTCGAGCGGCGACCATCCGCCTGTGCAGCGATCCGACTCCTCGTGAAATCCACGGACCGGTGCTGGTGGTCACGGCCGGCAGCAGTGATCGTCCGGTCGCCGAAGAAGCTCTGGAAACGCTCCGCTGGATGCACGTTCGCTGTGATCTGATCGAGGATGCCGGAGTTGCCGGACCGCATCGTTTTCCACAGCATTTGCCGCGCCTGCGACAGGCCGCGGTCATCGTGTGCGTGGCCGGCATGGAAGCAGCGCTGCCGGCGGTGCTGGGAGGCTTTGTTGGCTGTCCGGTGATTGGCGTGCCAACTTCTGTGGGGTACGGCGCCTCTCTGCAGGGGCTCACCGCGCTCCTTTCCATGCTCACCTGCTGCGCCTCCAACGTGGTGTGTGTGAATATTGATGCCGGTTTTCGCGGCGGCTATGCAGCAGGATTGATGGCAGCAGGAATGCAGGCAAAGTGACTTCAGCGGAAACCACACGATGACCAGTGCAGTCACAACCTGGTTCGACCTGCCACTGCTGCGGCGCGAGCTTCTGGAAACCACTCGGAGACGACGGTTGTGGATCATCCGCGGAGTGCTTGCGGTCCTGCAGATGGTGTTTGTCGTTGTCAATTACAACGTTCTGGCTGCAACCGCAGCACGGTTCACAGCATTCGGTGGCGGGCAGGAGATCGCTGATGTGCTCAACATTTGCAATCTGATCGCCGTCTACCTGCTGCTGCCGATCACCGCCTGTGCAGCCATTGCCTCAGAACGCGAACGTCAGACACTGCCGCTGCTGCTGATTTCCCGCATCTCTGCATCCCGATTGATTCTGGAAAAGTTTCTTTCAAGTCTGATCCCGGTGCTCACGCTGATGGCCATCAGCCTGCCAACACTGGCACTGGCGTACTCGCTGGGGGGGCTGTCGCCGCAACAATTGGCCGGCAGCGTTGCCGCCATGCTGCTGGCTGCTGTGCAGGTCACCACCGCCGCCATTTTCTGGTCGGCCGTCTTTCGCACCTCACTGCAGGCCTTCTGGGCCACACTGTTCACGCTGCTGGTCTATCTGCTGGGCCCAGGCTTGCTGGGATTGATTTTAGGTGACCGTCTGCAGGGCCGCATCTTCGGATTGTCCGTCGAGATTTCGTCGTTGTTCATCGGTTTCTGGGAACTGCCGTGGCAGGTCCCGTTCGAGATCGCGGTCCAACTTTGCCTGCCGCCCCTGATCGCCGGTTCCGTTCTGCTGGTC
>JBEIEK010000460.1:0-3985 GCA_040382995.1 Planctomycetaceae bacterium | reverse complement strand
CGCCAGCATGGCAGCTTCGCTGGAATGTCGCTGCCCGTTTCTGGACACCGAAGTCGTCGAACTGGCGGCCCGCATGCCCATGCGCTGGAAACAAACCCTCCGCCGCTCCAAAGCGATCCTCGTCGACACCTTCAAAAACCTGCTGCCCGAACCCATCCGCAACCGTTCCAAGATGGGCTTTGGTGTGCCCATCGACCACTGGTTCCGCGACACACTGCAACCACTGCTCCGCGATGTGCTGCTCTCCGATCGCAGTCTCAGCCGCGGCCTGTTTCGCCCGGACGCCGTGCGTCAGCTCGTCGACGAACACACCTCCGGTCGTTTCAACCACGCCTATCGACTCTGGAACCTGCTCTGCCTTGAACTCTGGCACCGCATGTTCCTTGACCAGCCTCCGCCCGCAGATCGCCCCAGCGTTCTGCCCTGACCTGCTGCACCTCAATCGCACCAGTTTGAACGTCCTTTTCCGCCAAAGATCTGCCGTGGCTTCCTCCCAGAATCACTCCGCTGCCACCACTTCCCCTGGGAATCTGCAGCCCGTGATCATCACCGTCGGCGACGGCCCCGCGTTCCGCCCGATCCGCGAGTGGCTGGAAACCGCCGTACCGCGCGGCCAGCTGCGGCATTTTTCAACGCTCCAGGCGGCCCTTCAAGCTGTCAGTTCCAACCCCCGGCTGCCGGACCTGGCGATTGTCTTTCGCTCATGGTGCGACGAACACCCGCAGACTCTGGTCCAGCAGTTCATCGGACGGCTGTTCTTCCGCCGGATCATCTGCTGTGAAGGCCCCCTCTGCGTATCCGAAGCGCGAACGCATCAGCTGTGGCCGGCCAGTTGCCGCACCAGCCTTTCCGCGGCCCCCGTTCAAATTGCACTGCGACTGAACCACATCCTGACCGGTCGCCCAAACCTCTCGCCACTTGCCGCTCCCGAAGACGTGTTTGCGTTTCAGGCCAGTGCGGCAGCCGCGTCGCAGCCCGATTCCGCACCACCACTCCGCACGCTCGTGCTCGTGGCAGACGCCGTGCTCCGGCAGACTATCAGCGAACTGCTGAAACACTGCGGGATTCCATCCGAAATCGGCAATGCTGCCGTCCTGCAGCAGCTCGCTCGGGATTCGTCGGCCAGTCAAATCTGCGCGATTGTCGACGCCGATCAGCATCACGGACTGGATGCTTCGCTGCAGCAGCTGAAACAGCGCGGCGCTCGCGTCGTTGGCCTGACCGGCTTTCCCGGCTCTGCACTTCCCGCGTGGGCCACGGAACAGGTTGATAAGACCGAACTTGCACTGCGGCTGTCCTCACTGCAACTGCCACCTTTAAGCTCCCTCGTATGAACGCCCTGCTCCGCGTGTTCCAGCCGCAGACACCGGCACTCCGCGTCCAGCAAGTGCTGCGGCTGCTGGCTGGCTTCCAGCTGCTGCTGATGCTTTCCACACTGCCACTCTGGCTGGACGACGGTCGATTTCCGGCAGTGCCCATGTTTTCCGTCCCCGCACTTCCCCCGCGGCTGCTTGCGATGGTTTCCGCCGCGTTTGCATTCGGCTGCCTGCTGCTGGTGCTGAAGAGCCCGGATGCAGCCACGGACACCAGCGTCAGGCGATTTCCATTGCTGCCCTGTTTGCTCCTGCTGTTTGGCATTCTCGCCGGCTGCTGCAATCAGCACTGCCTGCAGGCGTGGCATGTGTTCTTTCTCTGGATCGTATTCAGCGGTTTGATTCGCGACCCCCAGCGACAACTCGCTGCCCTGCGACACCTTCCAGCCTGCGTCTATGTCTGTTCCGGTCTGTCGCGCCTGTCGCTGGAACCGGAAGCGGGACCGACCGGGATGATTCTGGGGCAGCTGACAGCGTGGCTTCCGGCTTCTTTACAGCCTGCTGCTGCCACATTTCGCCTGCTGTGTCATGCGGCCGCGTGGAGCGAAGTGGCGGTGGGTCTGCTGCTGCTCAGTCGCGGTCGGCTCGGAGCCTGGGCGACTGCCGCAGCCATGCTGCTGCACGCGGTGCTCCTGCTCGCCCTGGGCCCCTTCGGACTGAATCACAATCCTGCCGTACTGCTCTGGAACCTCTGCTTCCTCTGCATGCTGCCACTTCTGTGCGGCCGTCCGAACCGCCTGCCGCCACCCCCACGCGCCTGGGTCTGCCTGCTCTGGGGCATCTCTCTGGCCGGGCTTGTCGGAATCACCGATAACTGGCCCTCATGGCAACTGTATTCCTCACGCCCCGAAAACTGGCAGCTGTGGATTGATCGGCAATACACCAGTCGCCTTCCCCCCGAGCTCGCCCGCGCGACAACCTCGACCGCCGTGGACGGTCTGGTGCCCGTGCGACTCGATCTGGCCTCACTGCAGCAGACGGGCAGTCCGCTGTACCCTGAAGATCGGTTTCAGCTGGCACTCATTGAGCACACTCTCGCGCAGCTGCCTGAGGCTTGCCGGTTCAGAGTTCGCATCGATCAGCCGCAGGTCTGGTGCTGGTGGCGACGCACGGTGCGACAGATCAGCGATCGCCGCGTGCTGCAGGCCGAACACAACCGCTTCTGGCTGAATTCAGGCGAACGCTCGACGGCCGCGATTCACTGAGTTTCCAGACGCTGCAGGAGCCATGTGGCGGTCTTGTTGCTTGCTCCCGGCATCGCAGTGCGATCGGCCAGTTCGCTGATCCGCCCGGTGGCTGCTTCCAGCTGCCCGGGCTGGGTCAGCCAGGCAGTCAGCTGTTCAGTCATCCGCTGGATATCCGGCTCCGGATTGCCGTTGGAGATGAATTCGGGGTACAGCTCCGCATCTGCCATCAGATTCGGGAGCGAGATGTACCGGCAAAGCATCAGAAACCGCGCGAAGAATCGGCCCACAGTCGGGACTCGATACAGCACGATCCCGGGTTTCCGTCGCGCCAGCAGCTCAAGGCTGATTGAACCACTGACCATCAGGCAGCAATCAGCCGCAGCAATCACCTCGGATGTCGCCTCCACGAAGTAGTGCAGTTTGACCTCCGGAGCGAGCTGCTGCTGCAGCAGTTCACAGCGCTGCCGCTGCTTTTCACGATAGCTGCCCACCACCCAGCGCACCCCGGGGACCGCCTGCGAGACTCGGCGAATCACCTCCAGCATCACCGGCCAGTTCTTTTCAATCTCATGCCCGCGGGAACCAGGCAGCAGAGCCACCACGGGGCCCGTGGCTGATTGACGAATGTCCTCCAGCACTGCTGGCTGCAGCACGCGTTCGGCCGCCTGATCGAAGAACGGATGACCCACCCACGTGCAGGACACTCCACGGGACCTGTACCAGTCGTATTCAAATGGCAGCGCACACAGCACGTGATCCACCCAGCGACGGACCTTGCGAATCCGCCACGGGGCCCACGCCCACAATTGCGGTGGCAGGTAATAGAACACAGGAATCCCGCGGCGTTTGGCAGCCCGCGCAATCCACCAGTTGAAGCCGGGAAAGTCAATCAGCACCACGGCATCCGGCGGCTGAGTATCAAAGTGCCGCTCCGCTTCCGCCACCAGCCCGTAGAATCGTCGGATCAGCGGGAGCACTCGCAGGAATCCCATCACCGCCAGCTCCGTCAGCTCGAACAGCAGACGACAACCCGCGCGACGCATCTCCGGTCCGCCAAATCCCTCCACCTCAAGGTCAGGACGATGGCCGCGGAGCAGGGAAATGAGCCGCGCACCGTGCTGGTCTCCACTGGGCTCGCCCGCTGAAAAGAAAATCCGCATCATCGCTCCGTCAACAAAATTCCGCCGCGAATGCCCGAATAAGCTTCTGATTTTGACAGGAAACCCGAATTCGGTCTAGACTGCTGCAGGTCACCATTCCACACCCCACAGCATGGATGCTGCCATGAAAACTGTCTGCATTATCCCCGCTCGTCTGCACTCCACCCGCCTGCCCCGCAAACTGCTGCTCAACGCCACCGGAAAACCGCTCCTGCAGTACGCCTGGGAAACCGCCTGTCGCTGCCCGGAATTCCATGATGTGGTG
>JBEIEK010000459.1:0-4025 GCA_040382995.1 Planctomycetaceae bacterium | reverse complement strand
TTCCAGCAGATGATGCAGCAGCGGATGCAGCAGCGGTCGTCTGACCGCGGCAGCAGTCGCGGAGGCTTCTCGCCATTCGGTGGTGGTGGCTTCAGCCCCTTCGGCGGCGGCAGCCCCTTCGGTGGCGGTGCCAGCCCATTCGGTGGTCGCGGCGGCTTCGGAGGTCGTGGCGGCGGTGGCAGGTAAGCTTTCTCGTCCGCTGTCGGCTTTCGGCTGCTGAACAACCAACCTGACTGACAACTGACAACTGACAACTGACAACTGACAACTGACAACTGACAACTGACAAGCGGCACTCCACACTATGGAACTCGGGCAACTCCTCATCGACGAAGGCCTGGCAACTCGCGACCAGATCAACGCTGCGCGCACCACCCACGCCAGTGCTCGCGTCGATCAGGCACTGATCCGCATGGGCGTGTTCACAGAAGACCAGCTGCTGAAGACGCTTTCCAGCGAGTTCGGGATGGACTACGTCGACCTGAAGAACATTCAGGTCGACACCGATCTGCTCAGCCGCTTCCCCACCTCCGCCATTTACCGCCACTCACTGCTCCCGCTGTATCGCCAAAACGGCCATATCGTCGTTGCCACGTCTGACCCGCTCAACCTTGAAGGTCTTGACGAACTCAGCACCGTCAGCGGTTTCAGACTGCACCCGGTCCTCACCCGCAGCGGAGAACTCGGCAGCCGCATCCACGAACTGCTGGGTGTCGGCGGCGACACCATCAACGAACTGGTCCGCCGCAAAACTGAAGAGGGCATCGAACTCCTCGAAGAGATCAACGAAGACCTTGGCGAACTTGCTGAAGGCGCCCAGGCGCCCTCCGTTATCAAGCTCGTCAACGAACTGCTCATGGAAGCCGTCAAGCTCCAGACCAGTGACGTACATATCGAGCCTCAGGAAAATGGCATGCGGGTCCGCTTTCGGCTCGACGGCATGCTCCGCATCCAGCCGACGCCCCCGGAAATTGCACAGTTCTACTCCGCCATCGTCACGCGTCTGAAAATTATGGCCCACCTGAACATCGCCGAAAAACGGCTCCCTCAGGACGGCCGCATCAAGCTTCGCGTCTCCGGTCGCGAAGTCGATGTGCGTGTGTCGATCATCCCGATGCTGCACGGAGAAGGCGTCGTCATGCGTCTGCTTGACAAAGCCCGCATGACCTTCGACCTCCGCAATGTCGGTATGCCCCCCAGCGTCATGAAGATCTTCCGACAGCTCATCGACCAGCCCCACGGCATCATTCTGGTCACCGGTCCCACCGGCAGCGGTAAGTCCACCACCCTCTACAGCGCCCTCAGCGAAATCAAGGACCCGACGGTCAAGATCATCACTGTTGAAGACCCCGTCGAATACCAGATGGATGGCATCAGCCAGATTCAGGTGCACAGCCGCATCGGGCTGACCTTCGCCGCCGGTCTCCGCAGCATTCTCCGTCACGACCCCGATGTGGTGCTCATCGGCGAAATTCGAGACGGCGAAACGGCTCAGGCCGCCATCCAGGCTTCCCTCACAGGACACCTTGTCTTCAGCACCCTGCACACCAACGACGCCCCCAGCGCGTTTACACGTCTCGTCGACATGGGCGTCGAACCCTACCTCGTCGCCAGCACCGTCGAAGGCATCGTCGCCCAGCGACTCGTCCGCCGCCTCTGCAGCCACTGCAAGGTCCCCACACCCGTTGAACAGGTGGCCGATGTGCCCGCCGACTTTCCTCGGGACGTCTGTCCGATCGTGCAGCAGCCCAAAGGCTGCCGTGAATGCCGCGATACTGGCTATGCCGGCCGTATTGGTGTTTTTGAACTTCTCCGCACCGATGCCGTGGTGCAGCGGATGTGCGTGGAACAAAAAAGCAGCACGGAAATTCGCGAATATGCACTCAAAGCCGGCATGACCACACTCCGCTCCAGTGGCTGGGAGCAGGTTGCCGCCGGCGTCACCAGCATCGATGAAGTGGTCCGCATCACCCGCGGCGATATCGTCGGCTGACCGGCCGACCACTGCACAGTATCCCCCTGTTCTTCTTCATTCACCCGCCTAATATTCAGCTATGCCGGAATTCAGGTACACGGCCAAAGAACTCAGCGGACGACAGGTGTCGGGACTGCTGACCGCCACCAGCGAAAAAGACGCGCTGGCCACTCTCACCGCGCGCAGCCTGTTCCCCATCAAAGTCACGCTCTCCGAACAATCCCAGAAACAGGCCTCAGCGGGGTCCCGCCGAGTCCCCTCGCGGTATCTCACAACCTTCTTCAACCAACTGGCAGACCTGCTCCGCTCCGGCGTCCCCCTGCTCCGTTCACTCATTCTCCTCGAAGACCAAACCTCCCACCCCGGACTGCGGGTCGTGATTCAGGACGTCCGCGAACAGGTGGCTGACGGCAACCGGCTGAACGACGCCATGCGGCGGCATCCACGCAACTTCAACTTTCTTTCCGTCAGCATGGTCCGCGCCGGCGAAGAAGGCGGCTTCCTCGAAGAAGTCCTCAGCCGGATCGCAGCCTTCAACGAACACCAGGAAGAACTCCGGGGCCGGGTCACCGGTGCCATGGTTTACCCCGTCTTCCTGATGACCGTGGGCCTCGTCATCGTCACCGTGATGATGGTCTGGTTCGTCCCGCAGTTCGCCGCCATCTTCGAACGCATGGCTGACCAGGGAACGCTCCCATGGGCCACCATCACGCTGCTCAGTCTTAGCGACAGTATTCAGCGGTACGGCACGCTGATGGTGCTGGGCATGGGGGCCGCCGTTGTCGGACTTTTTTACTACTTCGATACAGAAGACGGCCGTCGCAGCCTTGATCGCTGGAAACTGAAGGTCCCCGGCCTTGGTGGCATCCTGCAGAACCTCGCCGTCGCACGCTTCTGCCGCATGCTGGGTACGCTCCTGAAAAACGGTGTTCCAATCCTCCAGTCGCTCCGCATTGCCAAGGACGCCAGCGGCAACGTGATTCTCGCTGAAGCCATTGGCAATGCCGCAGACAACGTCAGCAGCGGCCAGTCGCTCGCAGTTCCGCTCCGTGCCAGCGGACAGTTCTCACGCGACCTGATCGAGATGATTGCTGTTGGCGAAGAAGCCAATAATCTGGAAAATGTACTGATCGGCGTTGCCGACAACCTCGAAAAACGCACCAGCCGCCGCATCGACACCGTCGTGCGACTGCTGGAACCACTGCTGCTGCTCGTGATGGCAGCCGTAGTCACCTTCGTCATCGCGGCTCTGCTGCTCCCCGTCCTGAACATGTCCGCCAACGCCTGAAAATTTCCTGCTCTCTCTGCTCCACGGAATCCATCCCATGAAACGCAAAACCCTCCACCGAAATCAATCTGCTCGCCGTTCCGGCTTTACCCTCCTCGAACTGCTCATCGTGCTCGCCATCATCCTCGTGATCGCAGCCATGGTCGTGCCGAACCTGATCGGCTCACAGCAGAAAGCCAACGAAGACGCCACACTCATCACCATCAAAAACATCGAGAAAGCCCCTGTTGGTACCTGGGCCGCCGACCATGACGGCACCTATCTCAAGGGCAGCGGCCAGGAAGTCTGGCAGCAGATGATGAACCCAGGCAACTACAAAGGCCGCAAGCTGCGTCCCTACATCGAAGAGCCTCCAACCGACGCCTGGGGACAGATTCTGCAGTATGAATGGAACGGCGATGGCCACAGCAAGAAACAAAATGCCCTGAAGCCCGCAGTCTGGTCCATCGGTGCCAACGGTCAGGATGAAGGCGGCGAAGGGGACGATATCGCCAGCTGGAGATCGCTGGCCGCCGGGAACAACCAGTAGCACTGCCATCCTCAATCCCCCCTCTCCCCTGGCAGGGGAGAGGGGTCGGGGGTGTGGGTCAAAAAATTGAAGCCCCCCGCAACAGGGTCACTCCTGCATTCCCTGTGTTCCTTCCCTGGTGCCTGCTCACAGGCGTCGCTGCCACTCACAATCAAATCACTCCAGCGCCGCCGGCTTTTCCCTGCTGGAACTGCTGCTTGTGATTGGTGTGCTTGTGGCCGTGTCTGCCATGG
>JBEIEK010000458.1:0-4053 GCA_040382995.1 Planctomycetaceae bacterium | reverse complement strand
CCCTCAAGTTACCCCTCAAGTTACCCCTCAAGTTACCCCTCAAGTTACCCCTCAAGTTACCCCTCAAGTTACCCCTCAAGTTACCCCTCAAGTACTGGCACTGCTGGCGGCGGCGACGGGAGGACTATCAAGGCTGCAACTGCAGCAGACAATCGGTTTGTCTGACCGGACGCACTTTCGGATGGCGTACCTCGAACCTCTACTTGCAGCCGGCTGGCTGCAGCTGACAATACCTGACAAGCCCCGCAGCTCTCGACAGCGATACCGCACAACGGATTTGGGGCAGCAGATTCGCAGCCAGCACGACAAATGATATCACATCGCCGTTTGCCGGCAGGCTGCCGCCCAATGGCGTTGAAGTTCTCAACATCACCGCAAGAAAGCGGGCAAGGCGAGCATTGGATATCAATCCCCCGGTAACTGTTCGTGCCCGCCCGGCCAGCTGCGCACCAGGATCGCACCAGGGACGTTACCGGCCGATTGAAATCGACCGCTCGCCTTTCAGGATCCACACCAGGCGTGTTTGTGTTGCAATCAAGGTGCATGGCACCCTGACATGATCCCGGTCCAGCCAGGATCCGCCACCTCCCGATGGCGGACCATCACGAACGTCATGACACGTATGGCACTTCGGCTTCGCCATGCTCGGCAGGCTCGCCACGATGAAAAGGCCGCATTGAGTTCACTTTCGTTTCGCACTGCCCCTTCGCCTTCCGATGCTCTCCACCCCACCTCGCGGTGACGCAGTTTCGGTCGACTACAGGATCAAACTCGTCCTCCTGACCGGGACTTGCACCCAGCAAATTCAATTCACTTGCAAACGCGCCGAGCAGTGGACGTCAATCCCCCGGTAACGGTGCCGCCCCGCTTTCCCGGCCGCACGGCATGCGGTAGACTTCGTCCCCCCGTCCCTTCCCAAAGGCTTCGCGGAGTCCTGCGCGTGAACATTCGGTCGCGTTTTGGCTGTCAGCCCTCCGATCATCCTCGGCTGCCGCGTCGCGGATTTCTGCAGGCGGGAGGTTTGGCATTGTTCGGGCTTGGCCTTTCGGATCTGCTGCGTCTGGAGGCACAGGCTGTTCCTTCCCCGCGCGGCTCTGGCAAAGCGCGATCGGTTGTTTTTATCTTTCAGTCCGGCGGCCCATCGCAGCACGAGACTTTTGATCCAAAGCCGCATGCTCCTGCAGAAATCCGCGGCGAATACGGGGTCGCGCAGACTCGAATTCCGGGTGAAGTCTTCTGCGAATACCTGCCGCGACTGGCAGCGCGTTCCGATCGATATTCCATCGTTCGCACAATGCATCACACAGCTGGTCGGGAATTCCGCAACGAGCACAACAGCTGCATGTATCTGCTGCACACAGGCACGACGTCACTGCCAGTGGGCGACAGCAATGCAACCATCGCTGCGTCGCGTTCGGGCCGCATCAGCTGGCCCTCCATGGGGTCCGTGATTGCTGCTGCGGTACCAGCAGATCCGGGTGTCGGCTGGCCGGCGATGATTGAATTGCCGCGAGCAGGTCTGATGAAGTATCCGGGGCGCGAATCCGGAATGCTGGGGCCCCAGTATGACCGCCTCGGTGTGGATCTCGCCTGCCGCTGCAACGCTCCGGACGCGGGTGGTTCGTGCCCGAACTGCTACAGTCACGACGACCCCAACCTCGACCCGGAGCGTCGTCCGGGGCCAGGCCCTAAAGCGTGGTGGAACAACACCACTTGCCGCAATCCGGAATTCCATCTGCCGGACTTTGAGCAGGCTGAAGGAGTCACACTGGGGCGAGTGCAGAGCCGCGCTGCCCTGCTGCAGCAGCTGGACGATTTCCGCCGCAGTCTGGAAGATCAGGACGCCGCCGGTGCCGCAGCTCGCTGGGATGCCTACCGCAGACAGGCGATGCGCTTCGTCCTCGCCACGCGCCCGGGTGACCGTAACCCTTTCGACCTGACCCAGGAATCCGACCGCATGCGGGACCTGTACGGTCGTGAAGAGTGGGGCCAGGGATTTCTGACTGCCCGTCGACTGATTGAAGCCGGCGTGAGAATGGTGCAGGTGAATCTGCGCGGCTGGGACACCCATCAAAACGCCTTTCGGGACCTGAAGGGCAAACTGCTGCCATCGCTGGATCATTGTTTAAGCGGATTTCTGGATGACCTGTCGGACCGAGGACTGCTGGATGAAACGCTGGTGGTGATGTGTGGTGAAATGGGCCGTACGCCGCGCATTTCGCCAATTGCCGAGGGTGGCCGGAATGCGTCCGGCGAAATCTTTACCCCTGGCCGGCATCACTGGGGCGATGTCTTTCCCTGTTTCTTTGCCGGCGGCGGCATTCAGCCCGGACGGATTGTCGGTCGCACGGATGCTCATGCGGGCCTGCCCGAAACCGAAGCCTTTACCCCCGAAGATCTGGCGGCCACCATCTTTCACTGCCTCGGGATCCCACGGGATCAGGTCTTTCATGATCCCGGTGGTCGCCCCCATCAAATCTACCGCGGTCAGCCGATCGCGGGACTGCTGTAGGTTTTGCTGATGTTTGCAATCATCGCTGCGTTCCTGAACACCCTGCCCCTGCTGCCCCTGCTGCTCCTCAATCCCGCTCCGACCGCTCGCCCCAATATCGTCTTCATTCTGGCAGACGATCTGGGACAGGGGAATCTGAGCTGCTACGGGGCGGACCGCTTCCGCACACCGGAAATTGATCGGCTGGCCGATGAAGGCCTGCGACTTACGCGATTTCACACCGCTCCGCTTTGTGGTCCATCGCGAGCCCTGATCATTTCCGGCCGCTATGCCTTTCGCACCGGTGCCACAAACCAGGACGCCTGCGCGGAGATTGATCGCAGTGAGCTGATCCTGCCACAGATGCTGCGGCAGGCAGGCTACGCAACCGGCTTTGTGGGAAAATGGGGGCAGCTGACCGGCACGGCCCGAGCCGCAGGGTTTGAAGACTGTCTGACATTTCGCGGCAGCGGTGTTTACTGGAAACCGTCGGCTGGCGAGCAGCTTTATGATCTGAATGGAGCAACTCGCAGCCTGCAGGAAGGCGAGTACATGCCGCAACTGATGCAGCAGCATGCACTGCAGTTCCTCAAGTCCAATCGCGAACGCCCCTTCTTCCTGTATTACTCGCTGTCGCATGTGCACGGAGAACTCACACGGACACCACTCAGCGGAGCTTCGCCTGACGATCTGATGGCAGAAAACCTGCTGTGGATGGATGCTCAGATCGGTGAGCTGCGTGCTGCACTTGAGGAACTGGGGCTTGCAAAACAGACCCTGCTGATCTTTATGGGAGACAACGGAACGGGCAAAGGCCAGGCGGACCGTGCGACCATTGGCGGTCGCATGCTGGCAGGCAGCAAGGGAACCATGCAGGACGGTGGCTGTCTGGTGCCATTCATCTGCTGCTGGCCCGAGCAGGTCCCTGCCGGGCGCGTGTCCGCGCAGCTGGTTGATGCCACGGACCTCGTGCCCACCTTCACAGCACTGGTCGGGGGCTCCCTGAAGCAGGCTCCACCCGTTGACGGGCGCTCCTTTGAGTGGCTTCTTCGAGGTCGAGAGCCGCAGCCCGAAACGCAGCGGCAGTGGGTCTACTCCCAGCTGGCGCGGATGTGGTTCGTCCGCAACGACCGCTGGAAGCTGGATCAATCCGGAAATCTTTTTGAGCTGACCGATGCACCATTTGCAGAACAGCTGATCACAGCTGACCAGGAATCCGCCGCCGCCACAATGGCCCGCAGACAACTGTCTGCGGTCCTGGGAGAACTTAACCCCGCAGGCGGTAAGCTGGACCAGGGAGATGGTACCGGACGACATGCGAAGCGGAAAAAGTCACAGTGATGCAGAGGATGCGAACCGGGGCCCCACCGGCCGATTGACATCGACCGCTCGCCTTTCAGGATGGAAAACAGGCGTGTTAACAGTGCGCTCAAGGTGCATGGCACCCTGACCTGCGTGTCGACATGGAAACTATTGTGCAGATTGGCTTTACGGCGAGGAGTGTTCCCGAATCCCTCACGGTCGCGGCTCGGTTGTGAACACGACCAGGCGAGCTGCGGGCT
>JBEIEK010000457.1:0-4078 GCA_040382995.1 Planctomycetaceae bacterium | reverse complement strand
GAATTGTGGGTTACATAGACGTTTACTGCAGCGTGAAAAGAGAATTTCAATGTCTTTCATCGTATCCTTAAGAATGGGTAGATGCCAACGCCGTTTTGTGGCAACCAGAGGATTCCTCAGGGAATTGAGCGGCCCGGAATACCATTCCCCCCTCTCCCCTCCGAGGGGAGAGGGGACGGGGGTGAGGGGTGAAAGAACACGGCAAAACGCCACAAAAACAATTTCATCACTGCAAGCCCGAAATAACGCTAGAGGTGCATGGTACGAATAAACGGAAACCGTTTTCCCATCAGGTTTGCGGCGATTTCCCGGGACTGCCTGTTCTGCCCACAGGTGCCATACGGCCGATGTTAATCGGCCGGTGCGGCCCCTCGTTCGTACCGCTGCGCTGGCACGTACCGTTACCGGGGGATTGGCTTCCACTGCACGCCCTGTCAGGTGGGGCGGAGTCCGAAAGACGACTTCCGGTTCTCTTAACACCGTTTCGCAATCCCAGCGCGAGGCTGGGATGGTGAAACGGAAGAAAACAGCGCGAAAACGCGCAGGACATCCACCACCAATCCTGTCACCAGAATTGCTGAGTGCCCTCGGTTTCGCCCTAACTCTCTGTGTCCTCTGTGTCCTCTGTGATTAAAAACCGCTCCTCGTGCGTCGCCGTTTCACCTATAGTCGCGTTTCGCTCCACAAAACGTACACTCAGCCGTTCCCCCGCCCCTCAACACGCTCAGGCGATCCGCCTCCCTTACAACAGAAGCCTCCGCATGTGTTCCCACCGTTTCTCCCTGCTGTACCTCACTGCTCTCCTCGCGCTGTCCCCGCAGGTGGTGACGGCGGTGCAGCCACCGTCAACAGCGGACGTGCCCGAAGTCGTGCGGGAGATTGGTGACCGTCGGGAACTGTTTGTCGATCGGTTTCTGATTGATCGCCTGCAGAATGCCGAGCTGAAGCTGCATTCCCCGCAACCCGCACCTGCAATGACTCAGCCGGCTGACAACATGGAATACGGCACTGTCATCCGCGACGGCGATCTGTTTCGGCTGTACACGCGAGACGGACGCGGTGCGAAGTTCGACGGAGATGCTCCTGAAGTCACGCGTTACTGTGAAAGTCGCGACGGGATTCACTGGACAAAGCCTGAACTGGGACTGTTTGAGATTGACGGGAGTCGTCAGAACAACGTGATTCTGCACGAACCCCCGTTCTGCCACAACTTTTGTCCGTTCCTTGATACGCGTCCCGGAGTGCCGGCGGCGCAGCGGTTCAAGGCGCTGGCGGGAACCGTGAAAACAGGGCTGGTGGCCTTTATTTCGGCGGACGGGATTCGCTGGAACAAGCTGCGGACTGAACCCGTCATCACGTGGACTCGCGAATACGCCTTCGATTCGCAGAACGTGTCCTTCTGGTCTGAAAGTGAAGGCTGTTACGTGTGTTACTTCCGACATTTCCTTGACAAACAGCTGCGTTCGATCTGTCGGACAACCTCGCAGGATTTTGTGAACTGGACAGAGCCTGTGCCGATGCGGCCGAATTTCCCTGGCGAGCACCTGTATACGTCGCTCACGCACCCCTATTTCCGTGCCCCACATCTCTACATCGCGACACCCACGCGTTTTCATCCGTCGCGTGGAGAAAGCACCGACATCCTGTTCATGACAGCCCGCGGCGGAAGTCCTTTTGATCGGACGTTTCGCGAGGCGTTCATTCGTCCGGGGCTGGATCCCGCTCGATGGGGCAACCGCTCGAACTATGCGGCTCTGAACATCGTGCAGACCGGCGCTGAGGAAATGTCGGTCTACGTGACCCCCTTCCGGCGATTTACGATACGTCTGGATGGTTTTGCATCGGTGCACGCCGGTGCAGACCCGGGAGAACTTGTAACGCACCCGCTGAAATTTTCCGGGAACCGGCTGCTGATCAACTACTCCACCAGCGCCGGCGGAGCCGTCCAGGCGGAGCTCCAGACACCCGATGGCCGTGCAATCCCTGGATTTGCTCTGGCCGACTGTCGGCCGATTGTGGGGGATGCGATCGAGCACCGAGTGATCTGGAGCACCGGGAATGGTGACCTGTCTGCACTCGCGGGGCAGCCTGTGCGGCTGCGGTTCGTGCTCACCGATGCGGATGTGTTTTCGCTGCAGTTTGCAAGGTAAGTTTCGGGGCTGTGGATGGAGCCGACCGCTGGTCAAAACCGCCAGCGAATCCATGTGCGAAACAATCGCTGCACAAACGGCGTGAGCCTCGCCCGGTTGTATTGATCACCCAGTCGACGAATGGCGTCCGCATGGGTGGGGTAAGGGTGAATCACATTGGCCAGACGTTTCAGGCCAAAGCCTGCTGACATGGCCACGGTGATCTCGCTGATCAGATCACCGGCCCGTTCCCCAACCACGGTTGCCCCAAGAATTCGGTCTGATCCGCGCCTGAAATGAACACGCACAAACCCTTCGGTTTGACCTTCCAGAACGGCACGGTCGTTACCGGAAAATGGCTGAGTGAGTGTGCTGATGGCCGGATCGGCCGCGGCTGCTTCCGCCGTGATTCCGACATGGGCGATTTCAGGGGAGGTGCAGGTGCACCATGGAATCAGCAAACGACTGGCGCGGGCCCGGCCCCCGAACAGACAGTTCCGCACGACAATGCGGGCCATGAAGTCAGCGGCGTGAGTGAAGCGGCGGTCTGAGCAGATATCTCCGGCGGCGTAGACGGCCGGGTTCGTCGTCTGCAGCCGGTCATTCACCACCACGCCTTGCCGGGGATCGGTTTGAATCCCGGCCAGTTCCGCCTGCAATCCTTCAACGCGTGGAATTCGGCCGGCAGCCACCAGCAGCTCGTCGCAGGTGACATCTGTGGCCTCACCACCAACGGTTTGCACCGACAAAAGACGTTCGGAACCCTGTCGGGTGACTGTGGTAATGCGTGCATTGGTGAGGATGCGAATGGAGTGCGTGCGGACCAGACGGTCGTAGAGCAGCGCGGATGCGTCGGGGTCGTCACGAGGGAGCAGCCGCGGGCCGGACTCGATGAGCGTCACTGCGGCACCGCAGGAAGCGAATGCCTGAGCCATCTCCACTCCAATCGGACCGCCACCAATCACTGCCAGTCGCTGCGGGAGCTTTGTGAGTTGAAACAGCGTATCGCTGGTCAGACACCCGGCATCGCTGAGCCCCGGGATCTGAGGCACTGCGGGCCGGCTGCCTGTGGCAATGACAGCTCGGGAAAAATTCAGACGTGTGCCATCCGCATCGATGCTGTTGGGCCCGGAGAAGCGGCCGTGGGCAAAGAACACATCAACACCCAGACTGCGGAAACGGGCTGCCGAGTCGTGTGGACTGATTTCCGACCGCAATCGCCGTACTCGCGCCATCACCGCTTCAAAATCCACCTGCACATCACCGTCAATCCGCACACCGTACTCGAACGAACGTCGCACGGTGGTCGCCTGATGCGCGGCTGCAAGGAGGGCCTTCGAAGGGACGCAGCCGTGAACCAGGCAGTCGCCGCCCAGCAGTCCCGATTCCACGAGCGCCACGCGTGCTCCCAAACCGGCCGCTGCTGCCGCAGTTACCAAACCCGCCGGGCCACCCCCCAGCACGACAAGGTGATATCGGGAGGCCGGAGGCGGATTGATCCAGTCGGCCGGACGCACCTGCTGCAGCAGCAGTCGGTCGTGCGAATCATCGGCGTTCAGCTGCAGTGGGTTGGGCATGGTGTTCACAGAAGTGGTTTCAGGCTGGATCTGGAGCAAAGCCTGTCGGATCCGTCGTCGCTTGTCAATCTCCGGTGGTTTGCCGACTCAATCACTGCCCTGGTATTCTCAGTTGCCTGCTGCCCCCGTTTTGCAGACACTGCTGTCCAGCGACCGCCTTCCCCCCCGCCCCCCCGTTCCGACATTCCAGGAATCGCTTCCATGAATTTTCCAGGTTGCCACAGGCTTGCTCTTTCAACACTGATTCTGTTCGGCTGTTCCACCGCGTCCGCTCAGCAGCCCACGGAACTCAAATGGAAGCAGCATGCGATCAACGATCAGTCGCCGTACGAAGCCTGCGGTACCGGTGATTTCAACGGCGACGGCCGCATT
>JBEIEK010000456.1:0-4092 GCA_040382995.1 Planctomycetaceae bacterium | reverse complement strand
GCCCGCCTCCAGCAGAGGTTCGGTGATCAGTTGCCAGTCACCGCTTTCCGAGACCGAGACATCGACAGCCGATGTGACGGCCGTCGCCCGAAGCTGCCGCAGTTCGCCGGACGGAGCACGCAACTGATACGGGCGCGTCTCTGCCGCAGCATCCACCGTGGCCGCCCCGCTGTCGTTTCCCGGGACGATCAGCCGCGCCGTGTCGCCGGCAACGAACGCCCCGGTGAGCTCGCGTGCCCCACCTGAAAACTCGTTCAGAGCATTCGCCACCAGAATCGGAAACACGGTGCGATAGGCCAGGTCACTGCCACCAAACCGAATGGGCAGAACCAGAACCGGACTGGTTTGACCGCGCTTCACGGCGGCATACAGTGGCACTCCCCCCGCTGCTCCCGCCAGCACCTGCGGTGGCGCTGCAAATTCCAGCACCGAAACGGCAGGAATCAGCACCTGCTCCAGCCGCACGTTCCGCATCCACCCCGACGCAGCCTGCACCGATTCCAAAACCGGATCGACCGCTTCACCGCTGAGCGTCCAGAGGTCGCAACTGCCGCGTGGATCGAGCACCAGCACCGGCCCGGGTGGGAGCACTGCAGGGACGATTTCGTGCAGCACAACCAGCGAATCCTGCGGCCAAACCGGATTCTCAGGAAGTTCGCGCCACACTGTGAGATCGACGAGCGGATTGGCCTCAAGGACTTTCTGCACGAACAGACTTCCCGGGGACACCAGCAGCACGCGTTGACGCGGTCGCGCTGGGAGTACAGCCCATGCGGTGTTGTCTGCAGCAAGCCCATCCGCGGGAACTGCAGACTGTCCCTCGGCCGCGAACTGCACATTCGTCAGCGACGCCTGCAGCCGTCCCCCCTCCGCAGACAGCTTCGATACCACACGGGTCCATTCCGCGTTTGCCCCAATTTCCACTGGAATCACATCCAGTGGAACACCATCTCGCTCGATTTCCATACTGGCGGTGACCGCGGTGTCTGCCGCATTCCGCAACCGCATAAAGACTTCATAACCCAGAGGATCCACGTCACTCCGACGCAGCTCAAAAGCTGTGAACCCAACGTTCGGCTGCGACACACCGAAGTACTGCCATTCCACGGGGACTTCCGCCTGCTGCGGATTCTCCGGACCAGCCTTCGGCTGCGATTTTGCCGCGTTTTCCACCGACGCGTCTGGAGACTCACTCCCACACCCGTCACTGCAAACGACGACTCGCCCAACAGCTGCACCTGAAGATGCTGCAGCCCCTGCAGCCAGCCGCTGCGCCAGCAGCACTGCCTCGGCCAGCTGTCCCGGGCCCGATGTCTGTCGTGCCTCCGTGACGGCCCTTCGCAGTGTTGGCTGATGACTGCTGATCCCGCACAGAATCCGCGGAACGCTGCCGGCGGCAATCACAGCCATCTCATCGTCGTCCGACAGACCATCGATCAGGCCGAGCGCTGTTTTCCGGGCTGCTTCAAGACGTGAGACACCGCCCGCGGCTGCCGCCATGCCGGAAGACACATCAAGCACCAGAATGGTTCTCTGCGAAAGTGCCGCACGGCCGCTCCAGCGAACATCAGCGGCGCTCAGAGTCAGCAGGGTTAACAGCAGAAGTGTCACGAGCCAGCTGGCGAGGTGTCGAAACCGCTGCCAGAAAGCTCGCGGCGGCTGGTCTGCCAGAGCCTTCTGCCAGAACATCAGCGACGACACCGGGGCCCTCCGCAGACGGACCCGCAGCACGTACAGCAGAGTGATTGGCAGCGCGATCAGCAGCAGCAGCAATGCGGAGGGATTGAGCAGACTCATCGCGGCCGCTCCGTGAAATCCGTCCCGCCTTCATCCTCGCCGCCCGCCTCCATCCCCGCCGCCTTCATCATCTGCAGCATCAGCTGATCATAAGGCACCGCAGCATCGGCAGCAGTCCAGCGAAAGCCGTAACGCAGGCAGTAACTGCGAACGGCCTGCTGATGCTCCAGAAAGGCACGCCGATATTCCCTCGCCACCCGTTCCGTCACCCGCACCTGCCGCACTTCACCGGTCTCCAGATCCTGGAGTTCAACGTCTCCGAGCAGTTCCGGGTGAGCATCCCGAGGATCAAAGAGCTGCACCACATGCAGGTCATAGCGGCGATAGCGGAGCTGATCGAGCCCTTCCGAGAAGCCGCCGGGATCCAGCAGATCACTCAGGACAATCGCCAGCCCAGGCCGTGGCGATCGCTGCAGAAAATCCTGAGCCGCGCGGGCAAATCGCGTTCCTTCACCATTGGCAGACAGGTTTTCCAGGAAGCGCATCAGCCCCAGAATGCGTTCACGTCCGCGTCCCCCGGGGAGTTCCTGAACCAGCCCATCCGCAAACACGGAAATGCTCGCTCGATCCAGGTCCGCCAGTGCCAGCCAGGCGAACGCCGCTGCCAGCTGCCGAGCCCGATCGAACTTTGGCGGACTTCCAAAACTCATGCTCCGCGAAGCATCCAGCAGCACCGACACCTGCAGGTCCTGCTCTTCCTGAAACCGCTTCACCAGCATCTGTCCGTGCCGGGCGTAGATGTTCCAGTCCAGATACCGCAGATCCTCACCCGGGGCATACTCACGATGATCTGAAAACTCCAGTCCCGCTCCGGTCTGCAGCGAGCGTCTCTGAGCCAGCAGTCGGCCGCGGAAGACTCGCTTTGACATCATCGAGAGGTATTCAAGGCGCGTGAGGAAGTCGGGGGGGAACAGCATGGCAGCAGGTCACTCCCCGTCCGTTGTCGGCACTTCAGCAAGAATGCGTGTGATCACATCGTCGGCTGTGATGCCCTCGGCCTGGCCTTCAAAATTGAGCAGTACGCGGTGTCGCAGCACCGGGAGCACCATTTGCCGCAGATCGTCCCGCGACACATGCACCCGACCATCCAGAATCGCTCGAATCTTGGCCCCCAGAATCAGAGACTGCAGACCGCGCGGGCTGGCGCCGTAACGGACGTAACGGCGAGCCGCAGCGGAGGCGTGTTCGTGTTCGGGGTGCGTGGCCACGACGAGGCGAATTGCGTAACGCCGCACTTCAGGAGCAATCACGGCCTCGCGGGCCAGCAGTGACATCTGCTGAATGCGTTCGCCGCTGAGCACTTTGGAGGCTGATGGGACGCTGGTGCCCGTGGTGCGATCAAGAATCTGCTCCAGATCCCGCACTCCCGGATACCGCACCAGCAGCTTGACGAAAAACCGGTCCAGCTGTGCTTCGGGAAGCGGATAGGTGCCTTCCATTTCAAGCGGGTTCTGGGTGGCCATGACGAAGAATGGTTCCGTCAGTCGGTGAGTCACACCAGCCACTGTTACGGAATGCTCCTGCATCGCTTCCAGGAGCGCCGATTGGGTCTTTGGGGTCGCGCGATTGATTTCGTCGGCCAGCAGAATATTGGCAAATAACGGACCGCGCTGAAATTCAAATCGTCGCCGCCCCTCCGCGTCCTCGGCGATCACCTGAGTCCCGGTCAGGTCGGCAGGCATCAGGTCCGGCGTGAACTGGATGCGATGAAACTGGAGCTGCAGGGCGCTGGCCAGAGTGCGGACCGTCAGCGTCTTGCCAAGGCCCGGGACGCCTTCAAGCAGCACATGGCCACCGGCTGTGAGTGCGATCAGAGTGTCCTCAAGGATCTCTGTCTGCCCCACGATCACGCGCGAAATTTCCTGCTGCAGCCGCCGAAAATCCCGCCGAAATTCTTCAAACGCCGCAAGCAGCGCCCGCTCGTCTGACATGCCCCTGCCCTTCCTCTGACCGTGTCCCTCCCTGCAACCAGAGCAGGGGTGCGGCATGCTAGCGAAATGGGACCGGATGTGCACGCCGGTCGCAGGCGGATCATTCGCTCAGCCAGATGGCGGCAGCCCAATGACGTTGAAGTTCTCCCAATCCCGGCGAAAAGCAGCCCCAATCCCCCCTCTCCCCTTCGAGGGGAGAGGGGACGGGGGTGAGGGGTCAAAGAACACTCCCAGGCCCCTGGTCAACACTTCCGAGACACCGTGAATCCGGTATCCTCGTGCACTGTCCGTACTGTGCGTGGCAGGGGCGTTTCACCCCTCACCCCCTGCCCCTCTCCCCGGTCCGGGGAGAGGGGAGCCAGAT
>JBEIEK010000455.1:0-4119 GCA_040382995.1 Planctomycetaceae bacterium | reverse complement strand
CTGCCGTCACTGGCCTTCGCCGCCAGTACCGCCTGACCCTGCTCGGTGTTGCCAACCGTGTAGAGCACGTCATCCACAACCGACACACTGGCGTAACCCGTTCCAAAGCCTTCGACAGTCCAGAGGTGCTTTGGAGGATTCGCGTCCCAGTCATGCGAGGACAGCTTTTCATCGGACTGTGCATTCCGCAAAGGGCCGCGCCACTGCGGCCAGTCACCAGCCGTCACAGGAGCACACAGGAGCAGCAGGCAGAGAATTTGCGAGGAAAATCGCAGCGGCATGAGTCATGCTTTCGGGCAGAGTGATGCGGAAAGAAGGAGTTGTGCGGTGACAGAACGCGGAGCAGGGGGGGGACTGTGGCAGGCGAAACAGCAGAATTAGGGGTCTTTTTCCAAAATCCCGCTCGAAGTGTCAAGGCACCGGCCCACCTGTCGTGACTCGTCATCGCCAAAGTCAGCCAATCCCTGCCGCCAACTCCAGTGCAACGGCTTGTTTCAGGCCAGCGAGCGTGATATCGTTTCCCGGCCAGGCTTTGCCATGACCCGCCAATTCACATTCAGGGGCACTTTCACTGTGATCGTTTCACCGTTTCGTTCCTCGTTTGCCTGCCTGACTCTGCTGGTCACCGTGCTGGCATTCAATTCGGTTTCCGCGGCGGTTCAGGCGGACGACAAACAGCCTGCCGATGACCGTTATCCAAAAAATCAGTGGGTACAGCTTTTCAACGGTCGCGATCTCGACGGCTGGACACCAAAAATTCGCTATTGCGATCTCGGCGACAACCACCACAACACCTTCCGCGTTGAAGACGGCTTGCTCAAGGTTCGTTACGAGTCCGCAGGGTATCCTGAATTCGGCGAACGCTTCGGACACCTGTTCTTCCGCGACCAGTTCCGTAATTACCGGTTCCGGGTGGAATACCGGTTCGTCGGTGACCAGTGCAAAGGCGGTCCGGGCTGGGCCATCCGCAACAGCGGTGTCATGGTGCACGGACAGGATCCGTCGACGATGACGAAGGATCAGGATTTTCCTGTCAGCATCGAAGTGCAACTGCTTGGCGGCAACGGCAGGGATGCCCGCACAACATCCAACCTCTGCACGCCGGGCACGAACGTGGTGATGAACAAAGAGCTGAAACTACAGCACTGCATCAACTCCACGTCTCCCACCTTTCATGGTGAACAGTGGGTCACAGCAGAAATCGAAGTGCACAACAACGAGATTATCCGCCATCTGATCGACGGCGAAGTGGTGCTCGAATACTCTCAGCCGCAGCTCGACAAACGTGACAGCAGTGCTCGACGGTTGATCAGGGCAGACGACCTGATGCTGCACTTCGGAAGCATCTCTCTGCAGTCCGAAAGTCATCCGATCGACTTCCGCAAAGTGGAGATCATGGTGCTGGAATAGTTGGTTCAACAGCGGAGTTTCAGGCATGTCAGTGCACCATCTGCGGGGTCATTCCGCGGCTTTCCGGTTTCTGCTGCAGACACTACTCCCCGTTCTGCTGCTCAGCCCGGCCACCTCGGCCCAGCTGCCCCCGGGAACTGGTTATGCCTTTCCACCCGCGGTCAGAATCGGCGAAACCACAGAGTTGCAGCTGGGTGTCTTCGATCCCACGGACGATCTGCAGTGGTTCGTGCATGATTCCCGGGTGCAGCTGGAACGCACGGGGCCGATAAGCGACTTTCATCTGCCCCCTCCGCCTTACTGGACGGGGCCGCGCGGCGGCACCAACGCTTTGCCCATTCCTCGCGAAGCCCCGGCCCGAATCACCGTGGCGGCGGATGCTGAGCCGGGTTTCGTTTACTGGCAGATCGCCAACGCCAACGGTTCCTCACGCACCGCCCGGCTGCTGCTCAGCCGTGACCCCGAAATCCTCGAATCCCGCTCCCGTGACTTCCCGCAACAGTTGCCCGCACTCCCCGTCGCCGTCTCGGGACGCCTGAGCCGACTCACCGAAGTCGATCGCTACGAAATCCTCGCCACCAGCGATGGCCCCATCACCGTCTCGCTGCTGGCCCGACAACTGGGAGCCGACTTCCGCGGCATCCTGCAGGCGCGGAATTCCGCTGGAGAACTGCTCGCTGACTTCGCCGACACACAGGGTATGGATGGCCACATTACGTTCTCTGTGAAGGCCGGCCAGCAGTATACGGTCAGTCTGCACGATGTGGATTTCCGTGGTGATCGCGCCTATGTCTACCGCCTGCTGTTTACTCAAAGCCCCGGCGGCCCAGTGCAGGTTTCGCCGCCACTCAGAAACTTCCCGGAACTGACCACCGTACCCGGTCAGACCATTGAGATTCCCGTCCCCGGTGCCGTCACCGGTCAACTGACACCTGAACACGCTGAACAGCGTTTCACGTTCAACGCCGTCAGGGATCAGCCCCTGCTGGTGTCGCTCCAGTCCGTGGGAATTGGTGGCTGCCTCGATACCCACCTGACCATCCTCACGCCTGAGGGCAGTGTCGCCGCAGAGAACGACGACGCTGACGGACTCACCGACAGCAGCCTCGAGTTCAGGCCGGCTGCGGACGGCAGGTACACCGGCGTGATTCGCACGCAGTCGTCGCTGAATGGCCGCACGGACGAGGTCTTCCGGAGTGAAGTCCGTCCGCCCGTCACCGATTTCGCATTGTCGATGCCCCAGCAGCTTGCACTTCCCTCCGCCGGACAACTGGAAGTCGCCATTACCGCTCGCCGCAGCGGTGGCTTCGACGGGCCGATTGCCATCGTGGTGAGTGGCTTGCCACCCGGAGTAACTGCTGAGGGCGACTGGTCCATTCCAGCCGGTAAGTCTGACGTAAAGGGGATTCTGAAATGCGCCGCCGATGCCGCCGTGACGGCAACTGCCATTCAGGTCTCCGGAACGGCCGATGTGAACGGCTCGGCCGTAACCAAACTGGCGACTGCCACGGCCGCTGGCAATCTCTGTCCGCGAACCGTAACGGACAAGCTCACCACTTCCGCACTCCTTGCCGTGACAATGGCACCCCCGATTGATGTGCTGGTCATTGATCGCGAACGTCAGCGCGACGTACCTCGAGGAAGCACTTACCCGGCGGAACTGGAGATTGTGCGTAAGAATGGCTTCAGCGGCCCGGTAACGCTCGTGATGTCGGCCCAGCAGGCTCGCAATCGCCAGGGAATTCTTGGAACCACCACGATCGTTCCGCCTAACGAGACACGTGCTCTGTTTCCCTGCTTCATGCCGGAATGGCTGGCCACCGATATCACTCGCCGCATGGTGGTCCATGGCGTCGTCGAGGTCCCGGATCCCAAAGGCACCATTCGTCAGCTGACAAAGCCCGGCGATGCGCGGATCACCATGATCATGGAAGGCGCACTGCTGAAACTGGCCTGTGAACTCCCTAACGTCCAATCGGTTCCGGGAGCAACTTTTGAGGTGCCGGTCAGCATTTCTCGATCACCACGACTCACCGCCCCCGTCACCATCGGACTGCTCGTGCCCGCAGAAGCCACAGGATTGCTCACCGCCGAACCCCTCGTTCTCACCCCGCATCAATCCACCGGCAGGCTTCGCATCAGCACCACCGCCGACCCGCGCCTGCTCGGCCCCTGGCAACTTCGACTTGCCGCCAGCACACTTCTCAACGACCGCTGGCCAGTCGTCTCCGAAGCGCTGCTCGATTTGGATCTGACTCCCAGCGAGCAGAAAACGGGGGATGGTACGCGTTGAACTGCCTGGCAGCGGCCGATTCCGCGACGTGGCCGTTGTCCGGCTGTTCGCCAACTCGCAGCAGTCGCCAGGAATTTCCATGATCCGCGCGAGGGCTTTCAGCTTCTGGCTTTGCGTCCCGAACGCGGAACGGTCAGAATGGCTGTCGTCCGGGGACATGGATGCTGGCCGGATGCCCTTCGCTTTTTCAGCCACTCAGAACTGACTGTCTTCGGAGCATTCTCATGCGACCTGACTCCCCTTTCCTTCGCCAATCGCGACGCGCTGGTCTGCAGACGGCCGGTGGAATTGGCCTGGCCGCTCTCAGTTCCCTGCTGGGCGGTCACGCTGTGGCTGCACCCCTGTCCGGTGAAGGTCGCAGTCCGCACCCGCCAGCCCGGGCGAAACGGATCATTTACCTGTTCCAGTCCGGTGCT
>JBEIEK010000454.1:0-4127 GCA_040382995.1 Planctomycetaceae bacterium | reverse complement strand
TCCCTGCTGATGGCTCGACAGCTGGTCGAGTCCGGCGTGAATCTTGTGCAGGTCAATCTTGGCAACGACGAAACCTGGGATACTCACGGAAACGCCTTCCCGCACCTCCGGGACAACCTCTTCCCGCCAACCGACCAGGCCCTCAGTGCTCTTCTGGACGACCTCGCCGACTCCGGGCTGCTCAGCCAGACCCTGATCGTGATGGCCGGTGAGTTCGGGCGGACGCCCAAAATCAGTCTGCTCCCCAGTCACTACAAACTCCCGGGCCGCGATCATTGGGGCCCGGTGCAATCCGTGTTTCTTGCCGGAGGAGGTCTGCAGGGAGGCAGAATTATCGGCGAGTCGGATGCCATTGGGGCTTATCCGGCTGTCGATCCGCAGCGTCCGGAAAACCTTGCGGCCACCATCTATGACTGCCTGGGTCTGCCGCGAACAGTGGCGTGGGAAGACGACTTCGGGCGACCGCACCACGTGTATCACGCGGAACCGCTGCCGTAGTCTTTCGGCCCGGTGGTAACAGGTTTCCAGCACGCTTTCGGTTCCCGGGACTGAAATCTATACTCCGGCGTTGTTCTGCAAGCGGCCTGCTGCCCGAAGCATCCGCACCGCATGCTGAAGCACGAACGACGCTGAAACCCGCAAGACGCTGAACCCCCCGAAGACAAGGACGATGTCAGGCACGATGTCAGGCACGAAGCCAGAGCAGACGCTTCGCATCGCGTGGGTGGGGTTCCATCAGGAGGGGCTCCCTGCGCTCCGGTGGCTGCGGCAGGCGCAGGTGCGTCTGGAAGCCATTGTGACCTTAGATCAGTCTGCGCTGGCAAAGCGGAGCGCTGGGGGCGGTTATGATGAAATCACGGCTGGCTGGGATGTCCCCGTTTTTCCGGTGTCCAGCATCAACGCTCCGGAAGTCGTAGAGCTTTTGAAAAGTCTTTCACTGGATCTGATCTTTGTGATTGGGTGGAGTCAGATTCTGCACCGCGAGACATTGGCTGCGGCCAGAATCGGTGTGATCGGAGCCCACGCTTCGCTGCTGCCGCACAATCGTGGCAGTGCCCCCATCAACTGGGCCCTCATTCGCAATGAAAAAAGTACAGGCAACAGTTTGATCTGGCTGACTGAGGAAGTTGATGAGGGTCGACTGATCGATCAGATTGCCTTTCCGATTACGCCGTTCGACACCTGTGCAACTCTGTATGAGCGGGTCGCTGAAAGCAATCAGGTAATGATTGAGCGGGTGCTTGGTGAGCTGTTTGCGGGGCGAATTCCGGGGACTGTGCAGGCCACCACGGATGAGCCGCTGTTGCCCCGACGTCGTCCTGCTGACGGGCTGATCCGGTGGACCGAATGCAGTGCCTCGATTTACAATTTTGTGCGCGCTCTGACCAGACCCTATCCCGGTGCCTTTAGTTTCCTTGACGGCGTCTGCTGGACTGTGCAGGCGAGTGCTCTGCTGCCCGGCGGGCTCAGTGCGGCGACAGTCGGTCGGCGTGCCGGGGAGATCGTGGGTGCCAGTCTGAGTCCATGGGAGGATGCCTGTGGACTTGTGATTCAGTGTGGTGAGGGGCAGTTGTTGCTGCTGGAAATTGAGGATGCGGAGGGACGCGTGTTGCGAGGCCGGGAATTGGCGTTGCGAGGGACAGCTGATTTTCAGGGTGGCTGCTGGACAGGAAGGACGTGGTTGAATGAGTAGTGGACCAGTGCTTGTGATTGCGGCGCATCCGGACGACGAGGTCCTTGGGTGTGGCGGTGCGATTGCCCTGCATCGTGATGCCGGCGATCCTGTGACTGTGGTGATTGCCACGCGCGGCAGGACAGCTGAGGACAGTGCCAGTGGTCAGGCGCAGTTCACCTATACGGCTGCGGCCATGCGGGTGCTGGGAGTGGAGGACTTTCGTTTTCTGGGGTTTCCTGATCAGAAGCTGGACACTTTTGGTCTGACGGAAATCATCACACCGCTTGAGGCTGTGGTACGTGAAGTGCGGCCACGGTTGGTTTACTGTCAGTACGGCGGAGACATCAACCATGATCACAACGTGCTGTTTCGGGCGGCACTGGTGGCATTGAGACCGCAGGAAGAATTTCTGCAGACGATTCTGACATTTGACACGGCCAGCAGCACGGAGTGGGCCTATCCGCGGACTTTCATTCCGGACACGTGGCTGGATATCAGTCGGGTGCTGGAGCGAAAGCTGGCGGCGATGGCGTGTTACGTGCCGGAGCTTCGTGAGTTTCCGCACCCGCGGTCCTGCGAGGCGCTGCGGCATCGTGCTGCGGCGTTTGGCAGTATGTGCTGCATGCCGGCTGCTGAAATCTTCATGACTGTACGGCGAGTACTTCGGGATGGCAAAACGCCTCTTTGATTGTCTGTCTGCGTTAGCCGCACTGCTGCTGCTGTCTCCGCTGCTGGTGCTTGCAGCGATGGGTGTGCGGTTGTGCAGTCGCGGTCCCGCGTTGTATCGAGCGCGCCGAGCTGGTGTCGGTGGGCGCGAATTCGTGATGTACAAGTTCAGAACCATGCACGTGGTGGCAAGTCCCGGAAGCGCGATCACGGCCGCCGCGGATGCGCGAGTGTTCCCGCTTGGAAAACTTCTGCGAGCGCTCAAGATTGACGAGCTTCCGCAGCTTTGGAACGTGGTCAGAGGTGAGATGTCCCTGGTTGGTCCCAGGCCGGAGGATCCGCGGATTGTGCAGCAGCATTTCGGGACTCTGGGCATGGAAACGCTGAGTGTTCGCCCCGGGCTGGCCAGTCCCGGAAGCCTCTATAACTACACTCACGGGAATGCACTGGTGGATCCGGCCGATCCCGAGGCTGCCTATGTGAAAAAGCTGCTGCCGATCAAGCTGGCGCTGGAGCTGGTCTATGTCTACCAGCAGTCACTGCCGGGCGACCTGCTGATCATCCTGCGAACCGCGTTCACCATTGCCTCGATTGGATTGGGCAGAAAGGTGTTCCCGGACCCTCCGGAAATGATTGCAGCGCGGGTGATTCTGAGGGATAGCGGGGGCCTGCTGGTGAGGGGTGTGAAGTAGGGGCGGTTTCCGACCACGTCAGGTTCCCGGACAGAGTGGATTGCTGCTGCCTGTAATTGTGATTGACGGCCCAAACGCCAGCGGAAAAAGCAACGTGCTTTCCGCAATATCCATCGTCGTCAACGAATTCTTTTTCAACACTCGTCTGCCGACGGTGACTCATGGCTGGCCTTTGCATCATCAGGCTGTTTAACAGTCCCACGTCAAACCCTCGAAACGCGCAGCTGCTGTTCACCACACACGACACAAATCTGCTGGGAACGACACTTGGAGACCCACCCCTGCGCCGTGATCAAGTCTGGTTCACGGAAAAGGACAAGGAAGGGGCCACAACCTTGTATCCATTAACAGATTTTCATCCGCGAAAGTCTGAAAATCTGGAGCGAGGTTATCTGCAGGGAAGGTATGGTGCGATTCCCTTCCTCGGTAATTTCGGTTGGGAAAGTGAGTGACTGGTCACATGAGCGAAAAACGAAACAGAGATCGCAGACCAGCACGTCGCCCTTCCTTCAGGGACCCGCGGCCTGTGATTCTAAGCGTTTTCCGGGCGGCCGGGCAGGGTAAATTTGGGTGGCGGGGGACGGGGATCAGTCGCTCGGCTTCGTCGAGCAATTCGCGAAGTTGTTGTCCGAGGAAGGCTGCGGCGATCGCGCACTGCTGGAAGTTGGTGTGCGTTGAAGCATGCCATGCGTCTTTGCGGAACTGTTCGGCGGCCTGTTCAAGTTTACTGATCTTCTTGCGAATGGTGCGGAAGTAGGCCACCGGGTCGTTGATCTGGGTTTCCACGGCGCGGAAGACATCGAAGATTGTTCGTGCCATCTCATTGAGTTCCGGAAAATCCTCGACTTCATCACAGTGCTTGATAAACGTGCGAATCATCCAGCCGTGGGCCATCACGTTCTGGCTGCGCTGCACGAGTGCATCGAGCCGGGCGCGGTCGGCGGCTGGCAGCGTGGCGAGGATGGATGATGCAGGGGTGGGGGCGAAGGCGTTTGGTTCAGGAGCGGACATGGCAATGGCTGGGGGGCTTAAGGTACAGGGCACTGGGAAGGAACAAAACCAACTGTTGTGCCTCCCCTCTCCCCTGCAAGGGG
>JBEIEK010000453.1:0-4148 GCA_040382995.1 Planctomycetaceae bacterium | reverse complement strand
CCTCGCCATCTACGACATCATGCAGTTCATCGAATGCGATGTCGCCACCTACTGCGTCGGTCTCTCAGCCAGCGGTGGTGCAATCCTTGTCGCAGGCGGTGCCGCAGGAAAACGCTTCGCCCTCAAGCATTCCAAAATTATGATCCACCAGCCCTATGGGCAGGTTGGAGGCCAGGTTTCTGACATCGAAATTCAGGCGAAGGACATTCTCGCAGCCCGCCAACTGCTGAATGAGATCCTGGCGCACCACACCAAACAGCCCATCGAACGCATCGCGAAGGACACCCAGCGCGACCACTACCTCACAGCCGAAGACGCCAAAGCCTACGGGCTGGTTGACGAAATCCTCGACCGACCCGTCAATAAAAAGTAAACGGCCCACCCGGCAAATTCTCGTTCCTCGTTCCTCGGATCAATGCCATGACGGTCCTTGTCCCCTACGTCATTGAAAAGAACGGCCGCGATGAGCGGGCGATGGACATCTACAGCCGTCTGCTGAAGGATCGCATCGTCATCCTCGGCAGTCAGGTGAATGATGATGCCGCCAACAGCATCGTCGCCCAACTGCTGTTCCTGCAGTTCGATGACCCCAAGGCGGACATTCACTTCTACATCAACAGCCCTGGTGGCTCCATCACCGCCGGTATGGCCATTTACGACACCATGCAGTACATCAGCTGCGACGTGGCAACCTACTGCATCGGGCAGGCCGCCAGCATGGGCGCCGTGCTCCTCACCGCAGGCACTCCGGGCAAACGACACGCACTGCCCAACGCACGCATCATGATCCATCAGCCGCTCGCGGGCATGGAAGGCACCGCCACAGAACTCGAGATCCACGCCAAGGAAGTTCTTCGCATCAAGCAGCGAATGAACGAAATCCTCCTCAAGCACACCGGTCAGACGCTCACCAAAATCGAAGAAGACACCGACCGCGACAACTTCATGTCAGCCGAAGAAGCTCGCCATTACAACCTCATCGATAAAGTGCTCGAACGCATCGGCTAAAAGCTCAGGATCCCCGCGATGGCTCCTGTCGCTCAGTGCCTGCTGATCCTGCCATCACTGCTGCTCTGGACCCTCATCCAGTCCGTCTGCATCGCCGCGGTTCCTGCCCGGCAGGACGCGGCAATCGCCTCGGATCGCTCCCTGTCCGCTGCTCCTGCAGCTCAGGCCGAAGCCTTCATGCAGCAACTCGCTCCAGCGGGACTCATCGTCAGCCAGCTGAAAACACGGCTGCAACGCGGTGTGCAGGTGTTCGATATCGAGGCGATAGAAAACACCGACTCGGCACCCTGGATGGTGCATATCAACCTGCCGGCCTCTGATTTTCGCGATAAGAAAAAAAAGTACGACCAGGACGGGTACGAGCTGATCATCGAGCAGGCGATTCTCAGCGGCCGCCAGCGACGGTGGCTGGGTGTCTGGGTGCAGCGAAAAACGCCGTCGAACCGGCTGGAACTGCCCCCCGGGCCACTCCCCGTCGCAGGAGATCTCGGTGCCGCACTGGATCCGCTCAACAAGCTCATGCTGGATCTGCTGGCAAAGGAACAGATTCCGGGTGCGACGCTTGCAGTGCTGGACAGGGGGCAACTGGTTTATGAGCGGGGCTTCGGCTGGGCTGATCCGGACGCCGGTCAGGCGATGTCCCCCGACGCTCTCATGCGGATTGCCAGCATCTCCAAGCCACTCACTGCCGCTGCAATCCTCGGGCTCGCCCGACAGGGACGACTGTCGCTCGACGATCCACTCTGCCTCTGGCTGGAGCGGCATCCGGCCGGCTGGGATCTTGCAGCCGCCAAAGAACTCGACCCCCGCTGGGCAGACATCCAGCTGCGACACCTGCTCCAGCACACAGCCGGATTCGACCGGGAGATGTCTCAGGACACTATGTTTGCCATCGTGAAAATCACGGCGGCTCTGGGCGTCCGTCGCAGATTGAAAATCACTGATGTCGTCCAGTATCAGCTCACACAGCCGCTGGATTTTGATCCGGGTTCACGGGTCAGCTACAGCAACGTGGGCTATTGTCTGCTTGGTCGAGTGCTTGAAGCGGTGACGAAGCAGTCCTATGAAGACTGTATGCGCGAACTGGTATTGAAGCCCTGCGGCATGCAGTCAACGCATCTCGGCAAAACCCTGCTGGCAGACAGGTTTCCTGACGAAGTCCGCTACCTCACCCGCAGCCGCGAGAAGGTTCCGCTCGTCTTTGACTCAGCCGTCGGTGAAACGCGCAAAGACCCAGATCTCGTTGAAAAGCCTTACGGCCAGTGGGATCTGGAACTGATGGATGCTCACGGTGGCTGGTTATCCACTTCGGGAGACCTGTTGCGGTTCATGAGAGTGGCGATGACGGAGGCAGACCGGCAGACTGTGGCCTCAGTTTCGCCGCAGTTGCTTCCGGATCCGGATTCGCGGGATGCATGGTACGGTGCCGGCTGGCAGGTGCGACGCAGTGGCAGTGGCGGCGGCATGAATTTCTGGCACACGGGGCGTTTAACCGGGACCTCGGCCCTGCTGGTTCGCCGCTGGGATGATCGTGCATGGGCGGTTCTGTTCAACACAGACACCGGCAGCAGCGGCAAGGCCTGTGCGGAACTGGTGGATCCTCTGCTGCACGGGGCCGTAACGCAGGCATTGGCTGACGCATCGCGCTGAGACAGCAGGTCCTTCTGTTGTAAGGTTGTCGCCAATGTCCAATCGTCGGAAACGTATCAATGATTCCGGCGAGGAGCCACGGCCAGCGCGCACTTTGGGGGCTTTTGGTAATTTGGGAAGGCTTGCGCCGGGCTCAGATATTCCCTACGATTCGACGGTTAGAGACCGTAACAAATTTCGTAGGGGGATTGCCACATGCCAGCGAGCAAAAAGAAGATTGAACTCAGCGAATTGTTTGTCGCCTTTGAGGACCTGGAAGATCCACGCTCCTCGATTAACAGGCTCCATCCTCTTGTGAGTGTGCTATCAATTGCTGTGCTTGCCGTCTTGTGTGGAGCCGATGGTCCAACCAGCATCAGAGGCTGGGCAGCGGCAAGACAGCAATTTCTGGAGCGATTCCTGGAACTGCCCAACGGTCTGCCGTCACGTGATGTGTTCCGCCGAGTCTTATGTGGTCTGCAGCCTGCTGCTTTTCAAAGATGTTTCAACGCCTGGATTGAGGTGCTGGGAGCGGCGATCGCCGCTCAAACAACGACAGAGAACGCAGCGTCTGAAAAGAGGCATCTCGCGATTGATGGTAAGACGCTCAAAGGCAGTCGCAACAACAGCAAGGCTCTTGGCCCCCTGCATCTGGTGAGCGTGTGGATGTCGGCGAAGGGAATCACTTTGGCTCAGGTGCCAACCGACGCCAAATCCAATGAAATCACAGCAATCCCACAGGTCTTGGAGTTGATCGATGTGCGAGGTGCAGTGATCACAATCGATGCCATGGGCGCCCAGGTTGACATTGTGAAAGCGATTACTGAACGCGGCGGTGATGTGGTCGTTTGCTTAAAGGGTAATCAAGGAAATCTGCACAAAGCGGTCTCCGAATTTGTTGAGAAACAATTGGAGACCAACTTCGAGGGTTTAGTACATCAGACACTGCATGAATCTTCGAACAAAAAACGGCACGGAAGGCAGGAATCAAGGACCTACATTCAATTCGAAATACCGGAAGACTTTCCTCTCGAAGAGAAATGGGTCGGTCTGAAAAGTTTCGGACTTGTCGTGCGGGAAACCAGCTCCGCCGATAAGCACACAGTGGAGCGAAGCTTCTACATATCGAGCCTGCCCGTCGGCATTGCTCAATTTTCCAAATCGGTTCGTAGTCACTGGGGAATAGAGAACACATGTCACTGGTCACTGGATGTGACATGGAGAGAAGATTCTCTCCGAACAATGGAGCGGCGAATGGCGGAGAATCTTGCGTGGACCAGGAGATTCAGCCTACCACTACTTAAGCAAATCCCCGACAAGTACAGCGTCGCTATGAGGAGGCGGATGTGTGGTTGGAGCGAAGACTACCTGACGCAATTCCTTATCAAATTAGGCACTTAGTGTGCGCTGGCCCTGCCAGGTCATGGCCACCAAGGTAAGTTGTGGCCACGTCCCAGCCCGTGATCCGGCTGAATCGTGGAATCGGATTGACGGCGTCATCGACGCTGGGG
>JBEIEK010000452.1:0-4156 GCA_040382995.1 Planctomycetaceae bacterium | reverse complement strand
GTTAAGGGGGTGGTTTTCATTAAAAAAACCCCGAACGCCACTAACGGCGTTAAGATTTACCCAAACGGCCTTTAAAACAACACCCTGCTGGGGGTGGTGATTTGTGTAATTTTTCGCCCGCTCTTAGGCGTGCCGAACGGCTCAGATGTTGAATTCAGTGTAAAACTGTATAGCCTTGTGCACGGGGCTTTCTCCGCTGACCGGGGGTCTTTCAAAACGAATGTCGGAGTGTGAATTGAACAACTTCCAGCTCGACACATCACTCGGAATGCTCAACCGCGTCCGCTCAGGCGACGAGCAGGCGTGGATTGATTTCTCAAATCGCTGCGCGCACATTCTGCAGAAATGGGCTCGCTGGAACGGTCTTCAGCTGGCTGACGCCGAAGACCTGACGCACGAAGCCATGCTTGTCGTACTTGCGAAAATCCGCACGTTCAGGCATGCCGGTCGAGGAAGTCTGCGCGCGTGGCTGCGGGCAATTGCCTGGCGATGCCACCGCAACTCGCTCGCACGCACCGAGGATATCACCCGCCCCGAAATCATCGAGAAGTACCGACGTCTGGAATACCAGATCGCTGATCTCGAAGAGCAGTTTGACCAGCTGCAGGAACTGGACCTGCTGCGAGAATGCATGCAGGTGGTCCAGCAGCGTGTCCGGCCACAGTCCTGGGAAGCCTTTCGGCTGCTGGCCGTCGAAGGCATTCCCGGGCCCGCCGCAGCAGCACAACTTCACATGCAGACCGAAGCCGTCCACGCTGCCAGGAACCGCGTTCAAAAACTCCTCTCTGCCGAAATCCGTCGTCGTCGTCGAAACTCGCGATTGGCAGACGACTGATCGCCTGCCCACGCGCCTGCCCACGCGATGGAATCGGTCCAGCTGCCTCCGGACTTCCTTACCTGATGCACACACGCCATGATCACCCCTGCACGCTGTCAGTACTCCGAACTGCTCTTCCACTATCTTCATGCCACCATTGATGATCATTCGGCAGCGGCCTTCGAGGCCCATGTCAGCGATTGTCCGCAATGCCTCGCTCTGCTCAGACAGAATCAAACAGAGCCTGAACCGGAAGCCTGGCTGCGACTGCTGCAGAATCCGTTTCCAGCCTTTGGTCCTCAGAATTCCGGGCCCCCATTCCGCGACAGTGCCAGCCCCGAATCAGTCCCCTCGGTTTCGCCCCCAACGGCAGACGGCGCAGAACAGATGCTTTCGGGTACAGTGCAAAGCCCTCCAGCCAACGGACTTCGCTACGCGTGCACCCGCCACATTGGGAGTGGTGGTTCCGGGGACGTCTGGGAAGCATGGGACCAGCTGCTCTGCCGCCCCGTCGCCCTTAAGTTTCTCAAAAACTCCGCCGCCCCGCTCGATGAAACCCATCGATTCATGCAGGAAGCCACTGCGCTCGCCCGATTGTCACATTCTCATATCGTCAGCATCCACGAACTGCAGTATGTCAGGGGCACGCCGGTTCTTGTCATGGAACTCGTGACCGGCCCCTCCCTTGCACAATACCTCAAAGGACGCCCCTGTCCACCCACAGACGCTGCCACCCTTCTCGAACAACTCTGCCAGGCCGTTGAGCACGCTCATGGCCTGGGCGTAATCCATCGCGACCTGAAACCTTCCAATGTACTGCTTAAGCCAGCCCCCGGTTTCTCGACTGCGACACCGGACACTCGCCTCGAACTCGCGCACTGGCTACCCAAGATTGCCGATTTCGGACTCGCGCACATCACCGATCAACCAACCCTCACACTTCCCGGACAACAGCTGGGTACCCCCTCCTACATGGCCCCCGAACAGGTCGCTGCCACCCCCGAAAAATCCGGTCCCGCCACCGATATCTACGGGCTTGGAACCATCCTTTATGAACTCCTCACCGGCCGCCCACCTTTTGCCTCCAGCGACCCCTCCCTGACCATGGCTATGATCCTGCGCAATGATCCCGTTCCCCCGGGGACGCTCGTTCAAGGTATCCCCCGAGACCTTGAAACGATCTGCATGAAATGTCTGCGCAAGGAACCACAAAGTCGCTACTCAAACGTTGCCGCACTCCGACAGGACTGCATCGCATTCCTGCAACATCGCCCAATCACCGCACGCCCTGTAAGTATGCCATCGCGAATCCTCGCCTGGGCCCTTCGACATCCTGCAGAATCCACGGCGATCAGTGCCTGCCTCGGCCTGCTGGTCGCTGTTACTGCATTCGCCCTCCGCAATGCCCACCTCTCCGACAAACTCGCCGCCGAAGCACTCGAAAAAGTCCGACTCACAGAGGAAAAACAGGCAATACAAATCAAGCAACAACAGGAAGTCCACGCAAAGTTTGATCAACTTCTTCAGGCCCATCACCACTTTCTTCAATTCATCGAAAATCGAAACCTCCCCCAACGCAGCAATCCCGAGGCGCTGCGATCTGAGATTATCCGGTCCGCCTCCGAACTCGCCGGACCCTACATCGAACTGCTCGATCAGAAAGTTCAGGCCGGACAACAGCCCAAACCCGAAGAAATCCGGCTCGCCATCGACTACCTCGACATGGCCTTTCACAACCATATCCCCACAGACTACGTCAACCGAATCCCGATGCTAAAAGGGCTTGTCGAAAACATCACCACCAACGCCCTGCCACCCCGACAAATGCTCGAAACCAAACTCCGACTCGAAGGACTCCATGCTCGCTTCGCCTCCCTCCAGAAAGAACATGCCAAAGCCGGTCAGTCGTACGAGAACATGGCGTCGTTCCTCGAAGAGCAACTGCTGACCTTCGCTCCCGATGACCTCGCCCGACTGGGACGCCTCCATGTAAAGGTGCTCATGCTCATGAACGCGAGGCTCGCATATCTCGAAGCCAATCGCCCTGACCTCGCGCTGCAGGCCAACAATCTCGCCGAAGCGGACGCCTCCAGGCTCCTCGATGCCGAACCTGCCAACCAACAGTGGATGGCCCTGCTGCTCGATGTGCGACTCAATCAATCCCAGATTCTGCCACCAGTCGAAGCCGCCACCCTCGCCACCACGACCCTCTCACAGTTCCAGAATACCAGTTGGAACTCCCCGGACGTCGCCGAAAAAGCTTCCCTGATTCTCGCCAAACTGCAGGCCCTGCTCCGCCCTGCCACCCCCTGAACGCTCTCGCGCGACGCACGCCGTCCTGTCCATGCAGCGCCACCACAGCGGCACCACCGTGCACTCTCCAGCATGCCAAATGCGTCTGGATTTCGACTCGATTTCTTAATTCCGCAATTCTCCGGAACAACCTCTGAAAAATCGTAGAGGTTGCTCGCTCGGCTACATTCGTCATCGACGGTTCTCTCTCAGAGTCCCCAGACGAACGTTTCCGAAGGTTGTTCGCATGTCACTGTCTGCCTGGTTGTTGCAGTGCTCCCGGCTTCTCAGTCCTTCCAGCTCACGGGCAACCCGCCGGCGACTCAACCGCCGAATCCGCAAATCCCTGCTTCAGGCCGCCATCGAACAATGCCGCCTGACCTCAGAAATGCTTGAAGACCGTGTTCTACCAGCCACACTTTCGTGGGTGGGTGATCTCAATTCAACCTGGTCGGCGAATGTCGCCGGAAACACCAACTGGTCAGGCGACACCCTGCCGACCGATGGCGATACACTCTCGTTCTCCGGCGTCGCTGCCGGGACGCTGCAGAATGATGTGTCCGCTGGCACCAGCTTGTCGCTGCATTTCAATTCCGGCAATTACACCATCACCGGTAACAGCATTCGGCTCGATAACGCCGGCACTGATGTGATCCAGGTGGCCGGTGAAAACCTGCTGCAGACGCCGCTGCAGCTGGATGCGTCCAGCGTCGATGTCCAGGCCGGTGTGCTGGATCTGCAGGGGGCCGTCACCGGCACTGCGGGGCTCACCAAACTGGGTTCCGGAACGCTGATCCTTACCGGCCCCGCGTCGTTCACCGGCGGCACCGTGGTTCAGTCCGGGGCTCTGCAGGTTGATGGCAATTATTCCAGCACGGATCCGATTTCCGTTAACTCCTCCGCCATCCTCGCCGGTGACGGGAGCATCGGTGGCTCCGTGTCTCTCGCCGGTTTGCTCAACCCGGGCCAGGTGTTCGGGGCCTCCGCGCCTATCGGGGACCTGCAGGTCGCGTCGCTCAACATGACCAGCAGCTCCACACTGAAGTT
>JBEIEK010000451.1:0-4178 GCA_040382995.1 Planctomycetaceae bacterium | reverse complement strand
TCCGCATCAAGACTGCTCAGGATGAAGGCGGACCGGTCGACAAGTACGTCTACCCCAATGGCAAGGCCATCATCGTGCTCGCCGAAGGACGTCTGGTAAACCTCGGCTGCGCCACCGGTCACCCGTCATTTGTGATGAGCAACAGCTTCACCAACCAGGTGATGGCTCAGATCGCCCTCTGGACAGAAGCCGAAAAGTACTCCATCGGTGTGCATCTGCTGCCCAAGGAACTCGACGAGGAAGTGGCTCGACTGCACCTGTCCAAACTCGGTGCAAAACTCGAAACCCTGACCCCTGCCCAGTCCGAATACATCGGTGTCAGCATCAGTGGCCCCTACAAGCCGAAACACTATCGCTACTAAACCCTTCGGCGCTCAATTTGGTCATTCCGCACCCCGCCCAGGCTCCGCCTGTCGCGGGGTGTTTTCATCTGAGTCCCCCCGAAACGCAACTCGCAGTTTGACAGCGTTCCTTGCACAGCTGTACAATTTCCCCTGAAATTTCCCTTTCCGCCTTTCGCCTGGAACTCTGCCATGTCCCTGCGTACCGCGGTCCTGCTCCTGCTCGCCGTGCTCCCCGCTGTGCCGGCAATCGCCGCTGAAGGTCGCAACAGCACCCAGGTGCCTCGCTTCGACGCGGCCGTCGAACGTGGTGTTGCCTTTCTGCGAACAAAGGACCAGCTGGTTCACGACGCGCAGCTCGTGCTGGTCGCCTACGCCTACTACAAGTGCGGAATTCCCAAAACCGACCCCATCATCGTCGCTGCGATTCAGGGCGCAACCGGTCGGGCAGCCCCCGGCGGATACACTCCTGTCGGCACCTACGACCACATCTACGGCGCCGGCGTTGATGCGATGCTCCTTGCCGACATCGACAAGGAACGCTACGTCAACAATCTGCAGTCGATCGCCAATTACGTCCAGCGAACACAGCGCAGCAACGGCTCATGGAGCGATACTCCTGTCGCTGCCGGCGACGTCAGTATGACCCAATACGCCGTACTGGCACTCTGGGCCTGCCAGCGCGGCGGCGCTCAGGTCTCACCCGAAACCATCGAACGTGCCGCCGACTGGCTGCTCCGCAACGGCAACGGCGACGGAGGCTGGGGTTATCGGCCCGGCACCACCGACGGCCCAGGCCAGGGCCGCTCCACCCACAACATGACCATGGCCGCGGCCGGATCGATCGGCATCTGCCGGATCATGCTGCATGGCTCCCGCCCGCTCGCCAAAAAAACTGAAAAACCCGAACTCGCCTTCGGTGCCCTTGAAAAGGTCGAAGAAGAAGTTGAACCGGGAGAGGTCAAGCCGGCCTTCCCCGACCACAGGCCGTCCATCGACTCCGGCGCCATCGACGGTCGCGTCGACCGCGCGTTCGCATGGAATATGGGCAACTTTCAGCCGGTCAGCCGTGTCGAACACAACATGTATTTCTACTACTGCATCGAACGAGCCGCCGCTGTTGGGGATCTTGGCAAAGTCAACGGCACCGACTGGTATCTGGTCTACGGCGACGGCCTGCTCACACTGCAGGGCCAGGACGGTGCCTTTCAGACTCACACCGGACCTGTCGTCGGCACCGCACTCGCACTTCTTTACTACATGCGATCCACCGGACAAATCCTGAAGGATCTCTACGGGCGCGGTCAGCAGCGCGGAGACAAGGGCAACCCCTTCGGCGATAAGAAAAAAGCCAAGGAACCCTCCGAACTCGACCTGCTCCTCGCCTCCATGGAGAACATCGACTTTTCAAAGCTCGACGAAAATGACAGCAGCATCGCCGATGATGTTGTACTCAGCGTGCAGTCCATCGATGACCCCAAAAAGCTTGTAGGCGAAATCGACCGCCTGAAAAAGCTCATCCGCCATCCCAATGCTCAGGTTCGTCGCTCCGTATACTGGGCGCTCGGACGCACCGGCGACTTCAAACTCGTCCCTCAAATGCTTGAAGGCATCAAGGACCCCAACGTCGACGTGAACATTGAAGCTGAAATGGCCCTGCGATTCATTGCCCGCCGCCCCAACGGTTTCGGCATGTCACTCGATCCCCTCGCAGGACTTGGCCCAACCGATCCCCCCGAACAGCGACTCCGCAACGCCAACGAATGGCGCACCAAAGCCCTGAAACGCTGGTCCGACTGGTACTTCGCCAACCGTCCCTTCGAAGAACGTGACGGTCTCGATGAACTCGAAGCCGCAGCATTTTCCGGAGCAGGCGCTGTCGAAACCGGAAGCGGCAAGTGACAGTTTTCAGTTTTCAGGTGACAGTTTTTAGTTTTCAGTTTCTGGTTGTTAATCGTGTCAGTCGGCGGGCAGTGTTCGGAATTTTCCGATGGCAGCTCCCCGCCCCTCATGCCTCTGTCTCAGGGCTGCATCCATGCTTAACCTCACCGGCAAAGGTTCTGCTCATACCTGCGACGGCACGACTCGTCGCGATTTTCTTCAGGCAGGAACGCTGGGTGTCGGTGGTCTGACGCTCGCCGACTATCTCCAGGCAAAGGAAAAGGGGCTGGTCGAGGAGGGCCGAGACGAACGTTCCTGCATTATGATCTTCAATCTGGGTGCCCCCAGTCAGCTGGATACTTTCGACCAAAAGCCGGATGCGCCGCTGGAAGTCCGTGGCCCCTTCAAACCCATCGCCACTCGCTGCGGCAATTATCACCTCAGCGAAATCCTCCCGCGGCACGCAGAAGTCTCCAACCACGTCTCACTGGTGCGCAGCTGCCACCACACGGGTGCCGCTGTGCACGACGCCGGCTGGCAGATGATGCAGACTGGTCGCCAGTTTCAGGGAGGCGTCAACACTCCGCACGCCGGCTCTGTGCTCAGCTTCCTTCGCGGTCGTCGCTCCGATCTGCCTTCCTTTGTCGTGCTCCCGGAAACCATGGGGCGAGGTGGCGGCAACCTGCCCAACGGTCAGGCCGGCGGATTTCTGGGCAAGGCACACGACCCGTTTGCACTGATGGCCGATCCATCCAAACCGGACTTCAAAGTCCCCGACCTGCTCCCCCCCAAAACGCTCAGCGAAGTCCGGCTCAGTCGCCGCAAAAAGCTGCGAGACGTGATCGACGCCGCCGTCAGCGATTTCGAGTCCACCGAAAATGCGGCCATGATGGACAAAAATTTCGACGCCGCCTGGCGACTCATGTCCAGCACCCAGGCGCGGGCAGCCTTTGACCTGACCGCCGAACCCCAGTCCATTCGTGAACGCTACGGACTCAACCGCTTTGGCCAGTGCTGCCTGCTGGCGCGCAGACTTGTTGAAGCCGGCGTCCGCTTCGTCACCATCAACACCTTTCTGACAGTTTTCGACGAAATCACCTGGGACATCCACGGTTCAAAGCCCTTCACCTCCATCGAAGGCATGCGGGATATCGTCGCACCGATGTACGACCAGGGCTACTCGGCTCTGATCGAGGATCTCCACCAGCGTGGTCTGCTCGGCAATACTCTGGTGTGTAATCTGGCCGAATTTGGGCGGACGCCGCGAGTCAACCCGGCAGGTGGCCGTGATCACTGGCCTCAGTGCTTCACAGTGGGCTTTGCTGGTGGCGGTGTTCGCGGAGGTCAGGTTGTTGGAGCCAGCGATCCGATTGGTGGCGTTCCCGCCGATCGGCCGGTTCAGCCTGGCGACGTGATTGCCACCGTCTTCCACAGCCTTGGTCTGAAACTTGACGCCCATCTGCCCGGCCCGGCCGGCCGACCGTTTCCGCTGGTGGATTTCGGCTACCGCGAAATCCACGAATTGTTTTAAGCGGCGGTTTCAACAGGCGGTTGGCGGCAGTCTGCGGGCAAACGGCCCTGCAAAAGCGACCGTAAATGGGCGTTGCCGGTGCGTGCACCTTCGATGCGAAATCGCAGCCGGGGGCTTGTGCCCAATGGCGTTGACTTCCTGTTGTTTCCGATGTCCTGGAGGCCCAGGTTTCCGTTCACACGCCTGGGCCCGATCATGCCAGGCGAGCGGTCGATGTCAATCGGCCGGTAACGTCCCTGGTGCACTCCTGTTGCGGCGCTGGCCGGGCGGGCACGTACTGTTACCGGGGGATTAACATCCCCTGCTCGCCTTGCCCGCTTTTTTGCGGTGAGGGGAGAATTTCAGGACCATTGGGCTTCCGCCCGACCGCTTGCTTATGGGCCGATGGCCTGCGGCTTTACAGCAGCCCGTAACGGCTGAGTGTG
>JBEIEK010000450.1:0-4189 GCA_040382995.1 Planctomycetaceae bacterium | reverse complement strand
CGTGAGGCGAGTAAGCCTGGCCACAATCAGAAGGCCGGTGCGACCGCTGCAGCCCGGCGCGGTAATGGACCGACCGCGGCCGTGGTGCGTTCACAGAGTCCGGATCCGGAAACACCAGCGAAGTCGGGTGTGGCCCGGGCAGCAGAGCCCTCCGCGGCGCCCGCAAATCGGCGACGGGCAACGCCTCAGGGATTCCGGGCCGCCTCCTTTGAAGCGCCAAAACCTCAGCCCACCGCACAGCCTGCAGGCAGTGCGGACGTCGAGCAATCAACGGATGCGGAAGCTGGCGAGGTGTGGTTTGAAGACACGCAGGAAACAGGCAGGGTCGACGGGTCAGCCGGTGATTCCGCCGCAGAATCTCGCGGCAAAAACTTTGTGCCGACCGGTCACGTGGATTTTCAGGCAGACAGTGAACGCAGGAGTTCGGCTGACGGTACTCCGCCGTGGGCTGGATTCCCGGGGTCTGTGAAGTTGTTCTGACTTCAGGCACTCCGCAGCCTGGGCTTGTGACGAAGCTGAGGCTGTGGGGCGGATCGTGCCCTTCCTTTCGCGATCTGCTGCATGCCGGACCCTGTTCACGACGGGCGGTTCATCGAAACCCGCAACGATGAGCCGCCCGATTTCCATTTTCCGAGCCACGCGGGAGGAATCAGCGATTGATCAGAAATGTGGCGACGTGGCCAAGAAAGTCTTTCAGGACCTGACCGGCCGCGGCACTGAACTGGCATTCCTCGATCGCCTGAGTCATCAGCAGCATCCAGCGATCACGGGCGGCCTGAGTGATCGTGAAGGGAGCATGGCGGGCACGCAGGGCCGGGTGCCCTCGCTTTTGCAGATAGTCCTGCGGACCACCAAAGCGAAATGTCAGAAACATCCGCAGTCGTTCTTCAGCACCCGCCAGATCATCAGGCGGATACATTGGCCCCAGCAGATCGTCGGCAGGAATGCGGCGATAGAAGGCGGCCGTCAGCCGCTGGATACCGTCGGTGCCAAGCACTGCGTGCAGGTTGTTTTCGGTAATCGGGGGACTGGGGGAGCTATCGGTCACGGCGGAAGCGGCTGGTGAGGACGAGTATGGGCGGGTGTGGGCTGAGGATTCCTTTTCGATCTTCACTTTGCGTAAGATATCCGGCTGATCCTGCCATGGGAACCAAACGATGCAGAAGTTCACAGCCTTGCAGAAGTTCAGCAGCTCCATCGACCATCTTGTGGTCACAGCTCCCTCGCTTGAATCCGGTGCAGCGTGGATTCAACAGCAACTGGGGTGTGCGCTGCGGCCGGGTGGCAGGCACCCGCGCATGGGAACCCATAATCAGCTGCTCAGAATCGGTCCTGACTGCTACCTTGAAGTGCTGGCCATCGATCCCGCAGCAACCGCTCCGACACAGCCGCGCTGGTTTGGACTCGACCACGCCGCCAGCCGATCGGTTCCTCGCCTTGCAGCATGGGTGATGCGCACAAATCACATCCACGAACTTGCTCCACTGGCCCCCGCAGAACTCGGACCAGTCCAGGCCATGCAGCGTGGGGACCTTGAATGGTTGATCACGATCCCCGCAGATGGTGCCTGCCCCTTTGATGGCACGCTGCCGCCACTGATCCAGTGGCAAACCACCAGTCCTCCTGCAGCACGTCTGCCTGAATCTCCACTCACGCTGCAAACTCTGCAGCTGCGACACCCGGAGGCCGACAGACTGCGAGAATGGTTTGATCGGGCTGGCCTGGCAGGCCCAATTGAGCTGATCAGAAGCGGCCCGGGCGAGACCGTGGGGCTGACGGCCAGCTTTCAGCGTGGGGCTGGAGGTGAACTGGTGCAACTGGGCGGCAGCCGTTCCTGACCGGCACAGCTCTTAGCGGACGGGCGGAAGCCCCCGGCTGCGATTCGCACCGCAGGTGCGCGCTGTCGTCGCGTTTGCAGCGTTCTTTGCCCGCAGGCTGCCGCCATGCGGCTTGTCATTATCGTCCGCACCGCGCCCTGAATGATCCGAAAACGCCACGCACCAACCCCGCGAACTCTCCACAAATTCTTCAGCCATTCCCCGAACCTGTCCGCCAATGCCCTGTCCTCAGACTGCCAACTCACCCAGACATCACCGGCCAGAGGCAGTCGCGGCACCTGCGAAGGTTTGTCGTTGCCTGTTCCGCACATGGATTCCGAACGGTATGCCGGGTGAGCCATGCAGCTCTGCAGAAAGAGCACCAGTTTGCACACTGGATACCGCGGGTTCGAATCCCGCTCCTGCCGCCGGCCAGGGCAGTGCCGGCAACCCATTAAACTCACCCGGGGGGCGGACGATTGTAAAGTCGGTCCGAGCAGCGCAGGTTCGCTGCCCGGACAACATGTCTGAAACGCTTTGCAGGACGCGGGCCAGCCGCGAATCCCGCCACAAGCAGGTGCTGACTCGAACAAACACTCGCAGCCGATGACACGTCGTCGGCTGCCGTGCTGAACGACCACCACCCGTGCCTGGCAGGTCGCGGCCACCACGTCACTCCGCGATTTCCATGTGATCAGCAGTCGTTCCGTCTTCCATGAGTGAGTGATTCTGAAATCAGAGGTGAAACCATGTTTCCTTTTCGTCGCTTCAGGGTTCGCACGTGGGAGATGGGACTGCTGTTTTGTGACGGCGAGTTCCAGAGGCTGCTGCCCGCGGGGACGCATCAGCTGTTCGACCCGCGGCGTCGCCTGCAGGTGGATATTGTCAGCCAGCGCGACCCATGGTTCGTCCAAGACAAGCTGGACCTGATCATCCGCTCCGGCGCGCTTGCAGGCCACGCAACTGTGCTGGATCTGCAGGATCATCAGCGGGCGCTGGTGTGGGTCGACAACCGCTTCAGCCACGTACTCCCACCCGGCCAGTACGCGTACTGGACCGGTGTGCGTCAGGTTCGCGTTGAAGTGGAGGATGTGCGGTCGGTGCGATTTCAGCACGCGCAGTTGCGGGCCATCGTCCACTCGCCGCTCGCATCCCGAGTGCTTGAAACCTGCACAGTGCAGCGGGACCGCGCGGGCGTGTTGTTCATCGATGGCCGCTGCACGGATGTGCTCCTGCCGGGTGAATACGCGTTCTGGAAGGGCGCTGCGGAGGTCAGGGTTGTGGAAGTCGACCTGCGGGAATCCATTCTCGATGTCGGCGGTCAGGACATCATGACAGCCGACAAGGTCACGCTGCGGATCAACGCCGTGGTGACGTGGAAGGTCATCGATCCCCGCCGAATGCTCAGCCAGACCGAAGACGCCCGACAGGCACTCTACCGCGACACCCAGATGGTGCTCCGCAGCGTTGTGGGCTCTCGCGAGCTGGACAGCTTTCTGACCGACCGGGATGGAGTATCAGGGGAGCTCGAAGCGGGCGTTCGACGTCGAGCGGGTGAGCTGGGTGTGGAGATCACAGCCGTCGGCATTCGCGATGTCATTCTGCCAGGAGACATGAAGGAGCTCATGAACCGGGTTACGGAGGCCCGCAAGGCAGCCGAAGCCAACCTGATCGCGCGGCGGGAAGAAACCGCAGCCATCCGCAGCCAGGCCAACACAGCAAAGCTGCTTGCGGAAAGCCCAACTCTGATGCGCCTTCGCGAACTGGAAACGCTGGAAAAGATCGCCACCGCCGGAAAGCTCAATATCATCCTTGGCGACAAGGGTCTTGCTGAGCGGCTGACGAACATGCTGTAGCTCGATGCTCCTGCCCGACAGCCAGACGTCGGATGGCAAGCAGCAGAAACAGAAACGTGACGAACACTCCCGCCGGGCGAGTGGGACCGGATTCGAATACGACAGCTCCATTGAAGGCGATGAAAAAGAGCCAGAGATGCAGACCGCAGGTGACCGCCGGTCTTCGGTTTTGCCACGAGTCGGAGTGAATCCAGGACCATGCAGCGTCGGCTGTCCAGAGCAGTACGAAGAGGTAGCTGAACCAGAGCCCTTCGCCGAAGGCGATGCCGATCAGTTCTGCTGTCTCTGCTGCCGTGCTCTGAACAGCCGCTGCATGGCTCCAGTGATGCCGATAATGGAACGCGGCTGCCACATGCGCGATGAACAGCAGCGCACCGGCCGTCCACAGTGGCCGCACAATCAACGTCCGTCGCCGCGCAGGTGGCCACAGCAGGCTGACCACGGTCGCGGCCGTGTAGCACAGCAGCGCCAGACGAACGGTCCATGAGATCAGGAGTGAGCCGGGGGACATGGCGG
>JBEIEK010000449.1:0-4231 GCA_040382995.1 Planctomycetaceae bacterium | reverse complement strand
GGCTCGCGCATGCCTCCATGCAGCTGATCCGCCTGCTTCAGCAGCGGCGACTGCAGTGGATCAGCGGGTTCAACCTGCCCGAGGACTGCGGCGAGATTTCGTTCCGCGGTGAGAGGCGTGGAACCATTGCGAATTGAACTGAAGCGAAAGTCGGACGCCGTACCCGGTCCATGGCAGCCGGCGGCAGCACAGCGATTTGCGATCAGCGGCTGAATGCGTCTGACGAAGCTTCGTGCGTTCTCGGTACTCAAACCTCCCAGCGACTGCGCGGTCGTAGTGGCTGCCATGCCGGGAGCTCCGGGAATTGCTGTTTTAACGCGCTGCCCAGGACTGCAGCGGGAGGCGGCGAGTCGACGCCCGGTGACTTCCTCAAGAAGTTCCCGAGCATCCGTGCGATTCGGATCGAGGTTCAGCGCATCGAGCAGTTCGCGTTCGGCACATTCCGTCAGCTGATAACGGAGACACCAGCGGGCCAGGCGCAGGTGAATGTCCGGACTGAAGGACGAAAAAGTGCTCCGCAGGTGTCGCCATGCGTCCGTTCTTGAATCCGCCACACACAGCACTCGGGAAGACTCAATAAACTGCGGTCCGCCGGGAAACCTGACCTCGTACCCGTCCTCGCGTGCATTGAATGGAAATTCCAGCAGTTGCCCGTCAGCAAGCAGCAGCAGCTCTGGACTGCGTGGTGGGCGCGCAGGGACGGATCCGGACTGCGCTGCAGCAGAGACAGCGAGACCGAAAATGGCTGCGAAGAACGCTAAGGAGCGGGCACCATCCATGGGCGTCGCTCTGGAGGGGTAAAAGACGAAATGCATGGCTGCGACTGAAGCACCGGACATCAGTAGCGAGATGTCGGGACACTACCTCCCCGGGCGGAAACGGGTCAAGAGGAGGTTGAGGGGCGGGAGGGTATTTGCCGCCGCGTAGCCTTCGCGACCACGCCTCACGCCTGAATTGCTGGTTATCCGGCGGAATTCTCTGAAGATGCCTTGCCGGGTGTCCAATTTTCCTGAAGTCGAATATGATCCTGTGGGTGGCATGTCCAGTTGTTAATTGATCGCCGTTTCCCCCAGGATCCCGCAGATGCCCCGTTTCCAAACTCGTTGTCTCCTGCTTTGCATGCTGGTGGTGTTTGCGTCAACCACCGGCTGCGATACGACATCCAGCCTCGACTCCTTCCAGCTGCGGCAGGGCAAAGGGCTCAGTCTGGCTCAGGATCTTTCCGGCCAGATCACGGCCATCCGATTTGATTCCAGTCCGCTCACCGACGCTGACCTGCAGCTGATGGGCACATCCACATCGCTTCGTGAACTGTCAGGTGACGCACAGCAGGTGACGGAAGCGGGCCTCGCGGCTCTGGCTGGCTGCAGCGGTCTGCAGTCACTCCAGCTGAATTCGTGTCGGCTGAGCGATGGAGCGGCGCGATCCATTTGTTCCCTGAAGGCATTGAGAGTCCTGACCCTGACCGATGCCCAGGGGCTTGCGCCGACGCACGTCAGCGGTCTTGCTGAGCTTCCCAAACTCCTCGAACTGGGACTCAGCGGCACTGCAGTGGATGACTCCTGCATTGCTCAGTTGCCCACTGCACCCCTACGTGCTATCTCGCTGTCCCGAACTCAGCTGACCAGTGGCGGCGTGCAGATGCTGTCTGAAAAATACCCCACGCTGGAGGTGATCGTGCTGGATGAGGTGGCGCTGGATGCGGCGGCTGTTGCCGCGCTTTCGCAGCTGCAGAAACTCACGGATCTGTCGCTTTGCGATTGTGGACTCGACGATGCCTCGGCTGCCCCGCTGAGCGAACTCAAACAGCTGCGGGTGCTCAATCTCAGCGGAAATGACCTGATCACCGATGCCGTGATCAAGTCGTTCGGGACTGTCGCCGAGCTGCGAACATTGAATGTCTCCAGAACCCAATTTACGGGTACCGCTTTCGCCGACGCTGGATTTCCCAGTTTGTCATCCCTGATTGCCGATAAAACACTGGTGAAAAGTGACTCACTGCGATCACTCAAGCTGCCCACGCTGTTTTCTCTGAGCCTCAACGGCTGCTCGTTGTCCACGGCTGAAATCCGCAAGGTTTTTGCTGAGAACGACCAGACGGCGGTTTCATTCGAGGAAGCGAGTCCGGCGAAGGACGCGGGTGAAAAAGTCAAAGGTCAGATCTGAAATCATCGCCGCATGTGCTCAGCCGCAACCCATTCACGCCGTCCGATCATCGCGGTTCTGCTGACTGCAGCAGTGCTGGTGACCGGCTGTCAGCAGCAGCCATCTGCTGCTCCGGAAGCAGCGTCCGAAAAGTCCAGCGAAGAGACCTCAAAGCCCCCCCTTGCAACCGGCATCTCCAGCCTGCGATTCGTGGAACAGGCCGCCAGCCGCGGGCTCAGCTTTGAATACCAGAACGGTGCTCAGGGGCAGGCACTCATGGTGGAATCGATCGGTGGTGGAGCGGGCTGGCTGGACGTGGATTGTGACGAACTTCCCGACCTGTTCTTTGTGCAGGGAGGTTCGCCGCTGGCTGATGATGCCCAGCGTCCCCCGGACGTGCTCATGCGGCAGACTCAAGGCGGTCAATTTGTCTCCATTGCCAACCTCGCCGGGCTCAACGACCAGCAATACAGCCAGGGAACGGCCATTGCGGATTTCGACAACGACGGCTTCGATGACCTGCTGATTACCAACCTTGGTCAAAACGTTCTGTTTCACAACGCGGGCGATGGCACATTCGAACGTGTCGAGGAAGCGTTCCCGGGTGTTCCGGATCGCTGGAGCACCAGTGCTGCCTGGGGCGATCTGGATCAGGACGGCTGCCTCGACCTTTATATCTGCAATTACCTGCAGTACGACGTGCGAAACCCGGCCCCCTGTTTCCGCGACGGTCGGCCGTCGCTCTGCCATCCTCGACAGCTGGAGCCATGGCCGGACGAATGCTGGAGAAACTGCGGTGATGGCAGATTCGAGCGGGTGACGGAGGCGTGGGGGCTGAGTGGCCCCGGCAACAAGGCACTGGGTGTCGCCATTCTGGACCTCACAGGTGATGCACGTCCCGACATCTACGTGGCCAATGATACAACGGCGAATTTCCTGTTTGTCCGCAACGATTCGGCAGAACAGTTTGTGGATGAAGCGCTCCGCCGGGGTGCAGCAGTGAGTGGAACGGGGGATCCGCAGGCCAGCATGGGCGTGGCCGCGGGGGACTACGATGGCAACGGCCTGCCCGATCTGCTGTTGTCGCATTTCAGCGGCGAATCCAACACGCTGTATCAGAACAATGGGACCGCCGGGATGCTGGACGTGTCGGCCGTCACCGGCATGCGGGAGCTGAGCTTTCCGAAACTGGGATTTGGCATCGTGCTGCAGGACTTCAATCAGGACGGTCAGATGGACTGCCTGATTGCAAATGGGCACATCGATGAGCGTGCGGACGAATTTGATGGCTATCGGCAGCGCCCGCAGTTGTTATCGTTTGGCGGCGTCCGCTGGGAAGACTGTGGGGCGGCTTCGAGCTGGTTCAACAATCGGCTGGTGGGCCGCGGGATTGCTACAGGTGATCTTGAGGGGGACGGTGATCTGGACGCGGTGGTGGTCAATCAGAATTCTCCGGCCGCACTGCTGGTGAACGAATCCGAGCGGGGCAGTTGGCTGCAGTTGCGGTTCACGGGGCGACTAAGCAATCGCGAGGGGATTGGGTGTATTGTCACCGTGAAAGCCAGCGAGCGGATTTACAGAAGTGAACTGCCCGGGGGCACCAGCTTTGCGTCGTCGCACCAGCCGCTTTTGAATTTCGGGCTCGGCGATTGTGCCGAGCCCGTCGATGTGGATGTGCAATGGCCATCGGGAGTTGTGCAGACCGTGAAATCGGTCGCTCCGCGGCAGATCCTGAGATTGCAGGAGCCGATCACTCGGTAATTTGGCCGGGGAGCGGACCAGTGGGGGACGCCTGCCCGCCACTTTTCATCTGCAGTTCCATTTGCTTGCTGATGTCGTCGGCGTTCTTCCTGGATTCAGCCTGATCCACTTCCGGGATGTCATAGCTGGGCTGACCGCAGCCAACCTGGACGAAAGAGAGCAAACCGGCGAGCATGGCGAGGCAGGCAGCATTTTTCACTTGGTAAACTCCTGTGTGATTGCAAGGAAACAGCATTGGCAGGAACCTTCATCCGACTGGAAGAAGCTTGCAGTATGAGTGGTAATCTGCAGGGGGACAATCCTGGCGGAGTTCTTGAAAATCCCG
>JBEIEK010000448.1:0-4241 GCA_040382995.1 Planctomycetaceae bacterium | reverse complement strand
GCCCAAATCTTGATGGTGTCGCCGGCCGAGGCCTGCAGAGACTGATGGAAGATGTCCTGGCCCCCAGCCGCAACGTGGATGCTGCCTTTCGCACAACAACACTGGTGACAAAAGACGGTCGGGCCTTCAGCGGACTGGCAAAGGACCTCCCGGACGGCCAACTCAGCCTGACGGATACTCAGGCCAAAGAGACAATTCTGGCCGTCGCCGATATCGAAGAGCGCACCCAATCCCCGGCATCCCCGATGCCGGCAAATTTCGGTGAGGTGCTGACAGCCGAACAACTGCGCGACCTGAGTGCCTGGCTGTTGAAGAAGGAATGAAGATTCGCGAAGAAGCCAGCCGGCGTTGAAATCTACTGAGATCTCAGGAAAAGACAGTGCACGACCTGGGAGGGCCAGGCTGGGATAGTGAGACGGCGCGAGGACGGGCAAATTGGGATATTTTCATTCTGCCTGGCAGTTGACATCCACTGCACTCCAAAACGCAGTTGTTACTTCGCTGGCTTTTTCGCTGCCTTTTTCGCTGCCTTTTTCGGCACACCTGCGGCCACCTCGCCAGCACGAAATACAGCGATTTCAGCGATCAGTTCAAGCGGCAGCGGCTGGTTCAGAGGAAACTGGACGGACCCTTTCCCCTGTTGATACCCCTTCAGCTGCTCTGCGAAATGCCGCAGCGCACTGGGTGTGGGGTAAAAGCCGATGTGGTTCTCGAACGCCGCGTAGTGCAGCAGGTTCTGTTTCAGCCGCAGCGTCGGGATGCCATAGCGAATGACCTCTTCCGCCTGCGGGATAGCCTGTGTGACTGTTGTGCGGATCTGATTGAGCCGTTTCCGGGTGCTGGCGGGGAATTGGCTGATCCAGGCATCAACCTCCTGGCGACCACTGACTGACGACATGCCGACGGCCTTGCGAACTGGGGGTATCGAAGGATGAATGCAGGCTCAGGAAGGATAACGTTTGGCCAGCACATCTGCATAGACTTCACGAATGCGGCGGGTCATGAATTCGTGGCGGAAGAGATCGCTGCAGCGTTCGCGGCCTGCAGCGCCCAGTCGCTGCCGCAGGTCGGCGTCGGTTCCCAGCCGCAGCATTGCAGCCGTCAGCTGGGCTGCATTACCGTGCTCAGCAAGCAGTCCTGTGACGTCGGGAATACAGACTTCAGGAGCCCCATCGATATTGAAGGCAATCACGGGTTTTCCGGCCAGCAACGCCTGCGGCAGAACTCGCGGCAAGCCCTCCCAGTCACTCGTGTGGACCACCACATCCATCGCATGCAGGTAGTCCGCAACGTCATCGGGGGGGACAAGCCCAGTGAAGCGGAAGTGCTGCGTCAGCCCAAGCTCGCCAATTTGCTTCTGGTATTGCTCACGCAGCAAGCCGTCACCGACAAGCAGAAAGCGGGCTTTGGGGATTGCTGCAGCGACCGCCGGAGCCGCTTCAATCAGGTGATTGTGCCCCTTCAGATGAAACAGCCGCGCGACCTTTCCGAACACGATGTCGTCGGGCTCCAGCCCCAGCTGCCTGCGAATCTCTGAGGCTGCGCGTCGAGGTGTGAGGAAGCGGTCGACATCCATACCGCTGTAAATCGTCGTGAATCGCTCACGTGTGGCAATTCCGGCGGCTACGTACTGAGTCGTCATGGCGTCACAGACAGAGATGAAGTGATCGCACCAGCGGGCCGCCAGTCTCTCAGCCAGTCGGTAGATCTGAAAGGCCAGTGGGTTCTGTCCATAATGAAAAGCCGCGCCGTGAATCGTGTGTACCGCGGGGATTCCCAGTTGATGTGCGGCGAGGCGTCCGAGGATTCCGGCCTTTGAGCTGTGTGTGTGGACGATTTCCGGGGCGTACTCCTGCAGGGCTCGGCGAATAGCCCGCAGGGCAAGCAGGTCCTGCCATGGTCGAATACTGCGGCCGAGTTCGGGGAGAACCTTCAAATTTAAACCCCGCGACCTCGCCCGCTGCTCCAGCGAGCCCTCAGGACCGGCGCCTGGGCCAGTGATCAGGCAGACGTCATCGCCAAACAAATGGTGCTGATCGTCGACGTTGAACAGTGTGTTTTCCTGAGCACCACCGAGAATCAGGCGAGTGATAATGTGAGCGGTCCGAATCATTATTCAAGATCTTCCCAGACGGAACGTCCGTATGTCTGCGGAGTTGCAGCAGCAGGTTTCACGGACGTGCTATGCCCGCGTGGTACAACCTTCCGGAACACCATCACGGCAGTTGCCGCTGCGGACAACACTCCCCCCAATAGAAATTCAGGCTTCAGCGGGAGCCACAAGCCCGCAGCCACAACGCCGGCCGCACCGCAGCAGAACGTGGCGGACAGGATCAGCAGCCAGCGCTCTGCCACTGCCGTCACCGGCCGCAGGCGGCTGGCAACCTGCAGCATCAGCAGCCCCGGCAAAAGCAGGACCAGCGAGACGATGAAAAACGTGGCCGCAAACAACGCTGAGAAAAAGAGCAGAAAAAGAAGGTAGAGCAGAACGCCCACGGCCGTGATCGCCAGAGACCAGCCCCAAACGATCCCAAGCATTCCGTTCAAATCAAAAATGGCTCCAGCAATCCCGAAAACACCGCCAGCCAGCGCGGACGCGATGGACGCCACAAGCAACGTCCGTCGCAGTTCCGCAGGATGAATCGGGAGCGGCAGGTCCGACCGTTGCTCCGCTGCGACCGCGGGCTCCACCGCCGTCACCGGAGTTGGCGATTCTGACTGATGAGTTTTCATGGCAGGGCATCCTGAGTCACTTGCAGCCAAAACGCAACGGGTGAATTCGCCAGACAACACTCGTGCCGTTTGCGAATCAGCATGATCAAGAACGGAAACATCTATCATGACGTTTTGAAAAGCAAATTGAACAGTACTCCGATTGAGCGCTCCAAACCATCGGAAAACAGAATGAAGAACAAAGTCTGCGACGAATTTGCAGAGTGGAATTCGGGGGATTTCGGAGACAGATGTCCGATTAAGCTCTGAGCCAGCCAGAGATGCAGCGTGATCGGCACGTTGTTCGCACCGGACCCCAGGTTCGCAACCAGCTCACCTCGTCCCGGCAGCACCCATCGTTATCAGCGAGTCCAGTCAGCATCATCCAACCGCGTCAGACGCTCGGGCTTTGGAAAGTGGAGCTGGGCAACGTGGGGCTGCACGTTGGCGACTACACAACTCCGGGGGGTGCCGGAAATGCGGTCGACCTCAATGGCACCCGAGCTGGTTCCATGTTTCAGACACTCAGCGTGCGTCTGGGGGTTGAGCGATTCCAGTTCACCATGACACGGCCGCTCAACTGGTCCAAAGCCGACATGAAGTGGGAGCTCAACTCCAGCGACTTTCTCGCACGTGCCCCTCAGGTATCGCTGCGTTTCAGCTCCGACTCCACCGGCATCGCAGATGGCCCTGAGGTGATCGGTTCGACTGGTGTTGTCAGCCGCATGTTTGCCGGACTTGTTCAGGGAAGCAGCGCAGACGCCAGCAGCCCGTTTCGATTCTCCTGAACAACGCGGCCCTCGCATCTCAGGCCGTTGGCCCGGCGAACAGTCATGTGGAGATGTCGTGGAATTCCTCAAGCACCTGACAGATCCGCGTGTGCGGCTGCAGAGTGCTCCATTTGATCACCCGGAACTGGCGCTGCCGCATGGATTGACCATCAACGGCGGGGATGCGCTTGACGAACTCTTTGTACTGCCGGCCACAGGCAGGTCTGGCGGGCAGCCACTCGGTACATTTGAAGAGGCCCTGCAGAGCGGACAACTTCTGCCAGGCGCTGCGTCAGCTGCAACCGGTCTACTGCCCGTTCCCTGACGTTACCGCAACTGTCGAAGTGACCTGACCTTCAGGAAAGACGTTTCGGGCGCCGGTCACGGCGATTTCACCCCACCCTGCGACACAGCACGATTGGCCTCTCTGCCACCTGCGGCTTGCGGCCGCAGCAGATTGAGCAGAGTGTCTCCGTACAGAGCCCACGGATCGCCCTTCGCCTTCTCTCCACGCGGAAGCGCCAGAGTGATCACATCCAGATCCGCCTGGGCTGCCAAACAGCGCTCCAGCGAACCCTCACGAGTTTGTGCGGGAATGGACAATCGACTGAATTTCAACGCCTCCGCAATCTGCTCCACGGTCTCCGTGCAGCGTTCGTTGCAGGCAATCACACCGGCGGAATCCTCGATCGTCCGCACGTGCACAACTCGCTGCGGTCGAAAGCTGCGAATGCACCCCAGCAGAAAGTCCACCTCGGG
>JBEIEK010000447.1:0-4249 GCA_040382995.1 Planctomycetaceae bacterium | reverse complement strand
TTTTCCGCGTTCGCAATCCTGATGGTTTTCAACAGTGTTTGGGTGGCATGGTTGCTTGAGCTGCGGTGGTATGGCCCTGTTTGCGTGAGTTTGCTGGCGGTGAGCTTTGCCGGGGTGCAGCGGTTGGTGATGCAGTTGTTCCCCGGGAGCCGCGAGGGAAGTCTTGTCGCGCGTCTGGTACAGACACTGCCTTTCCTGGTCATCCTCTTATTTACGTCATTGCCGCAAGCCGTTGTTCCACTGTTCCTCGGCGACTTCGCGACCGTCAACCTCGGCATGCTGCTGTTGGCGGCCGGGGGTTTTGTCTCCGTACTTATGGCTTTACGGAGACCGTATGCATGGCTGCTCGAAGGGGGCAATTCTGCAGTGGTCACGGCCGGACTTTCAGGAGGCGAAAGTCGCCAGCGGGCAGTGGAGCGGTGGACGGCGGAATTGCAGGGAACAACCGTTCCTTCCGCACGACTGCTGAAGGGCAGCTTCAGCGATCGACTGCGTGCTGGCAGTATGAGCGTTACGGCAAAACAGATGAAATGGATGCTGTTCGCCCTGCTCTGCTTTCTGGCGACGCAATTGATAATGACTCGTCAGTTCATTCCCGGGGCATTGGCAGGGCCGTTACCTGCATTCCTGATGCTCCCGATTGTAATGCGAACTCAGTCGTGGGATCAGCGGACGCAGCGTCTGGCGAGTGAGTTTTTGCTGCCGGTGGGTCGAGAGGATTTCTGGCGACACGTCCGCAGTGCGGTGTTTCGGGATTTTGCAATTGGGTTTCTTGCTGTACTTGCAGCCTCGATCGCCATCAATCTTTACAGGGATTCGTTCAGCAAACATTTGACCGGGACCTTGCTGCAGCTCGTACTTCAAATCGGGCAGCTGGCCTGCGTGTACAGCCTTGCAGTGCTCACGTTTGTGACTCGCAAGTCCCAGCGGCGACTGTTCACGCTGCAGGTTCCCATGGGACTGACGATGATTGTGTTCTATCTTGACGGCCTGACCGAAATGGCGGTCCCCGGTGCCACTGCCTTCCAACCCCTGCTGCTGCCGCTGGTCGTGCTCCCGGCCTTGGCAGGCGTGGTGCTGTTGGTGAAGTTGCCGGGAATTTTGAACAAAATGGAATTGCCCTGAGTGGCCGAGGATTCTGGTTTACGGCACAGAAATGGGAGACCCCTGAATCGAATTCTCGCAGTAATTGACTCCATCAGTGACCAGAAGAGCCTGGTGCTTGCATGGTTCATGATCGTATTGGGCCCGTTGGCATTTGCTGCTCCAGGGTGGTTTGAACGGCTTGGCCCACCCTGGGCAGTGGACGACCAGAGGTTTTCATGGGATTACCCGACAATTCAGCCATTTTTTGAGTGTGTGCGAGGTCGCGCGGCTGGGCAGAATGCGGACTGGGATGAGATTCGCAGGGCGGCGAGAGACGACCATTCCGGAGGCGCCCTGTCAATTTACTGGCAGGAACCGATGTTCCTGTCGCAGCTGAGTGAGAAGTCGCCCACAGCAGCGTCAGAATCGGGCGGAGCAACCGGATTCCACAGGGCCGTTCCGAACCTTGAGCAGCTGAAGCTGCAGGGGACTCAGCTGTCGCTGGAGGACTGGTACGAGATCCGTCAGCTTAAGCAGCTCTGGCTGCTGGAGCTCATCTACACGCCACCGCCGACGGAGTCGCCGGATGACACTGCAGGGCTCATCGCTGAGAGTCTGTCTGACCTACCACGACTGAGGCAGTTAAGCCTGGTGGACAGCCCATGGATCCAACTGGGAACCATGCCGGCACTTGAAACGTTGATTCTGGACGCGGACCATTTGCCAGTCATGTTCAGAACGGAGTCTGTGGCCGAGAACTTTCCGCAACTGCGGCGACTGCTGATTCGGCTCCCTGCGGGGTATTCACTTTCGGAGCGGGGGATTGAGGCCCTGCAGAGGATCGACCGACTGCCGCAACTCGGATGTGTGGAATTGTGGACGGGGCGCTCCGGCCAGCGCAGGGAGTTGCTGCTGCAGGTTGATGAATTCCAGCAGCATCTGTCGCGTCTGCGGGTCACAGCCGCCGAATCCGGTTTCGACATCCTGGAGTCAATCATTAGCATGTGCTTTCTGGCTGCGGAAGATGGCGGTCCTCTCGCACAACGCGGTGATGCCTGGATTCCACGATGTCCACCAGAGATTTTTTGTCGGGCTGTGTGTGCTGGCGGTGATGGCAGGTCTGCAGAGCGCCTGGATGCTGGATGTGAAATGGTGGTTTCCGGTCAGCATCGCGTTGCTTGCCGTTGGTCTGCCTGGCAGTCTTTATCGGCTGCTGAGGGAAGATCAGGAGAACACTCTGATTCCGCTGGTCTTCCTGATGTTTTCACTGATGACGCTCGGGCCCAACTTTTTGAAGTCCCCTGTTGCTCTGGGTCTGTCACCGCTGCTGAATGGCGGTCTGTTTGCAGCCAGCATGATCACGATTGCGACTTCGTGGGTATCCAGTCACCGCTTGTCGGCTCAGATCCATGAATGCGGGGAAACGCTTTACCGCAGGATCCTGCAGCGGGGTTTGGGCATGAAAGCGGAATCGGTCGCCCGCTGGCCACCGGCGGTATCAACAGACAGAATGCAGTGGCTGCTGATGGGAGACTGGGCAGACCGTCTGAGGTCAGCCACAGCGGATCAATGGCTTTATCGATCTGCTTTTTTCGTCGTCATCGTGTTTTGGCAAACGCTGCGACCGTCCAATCCGCGGGTCCTCGGAACTTCTGCGGACTTCCCAAAGGTGATGGCAGCCATCTACAGTGGACTGTGGAGCAGTGCTGCAATCGCATTGCTGCACCGGAATTGGTGCCTTCACGGAAAGATGCTGTCATCCCGTTTTCTGATGCCGACAGGGCGTGTTCAATTCTGGGATGCGTATCGCACTGCGATTTTTCGTGACGCACGAGCGACGTTTTCGATTGTAGGTCTGGTCTGGTTGGGGACGCACCAGTTCCAGAATTCATGGCAGGACTCGTGGCCTCTGGTGTGCCTCCGCATCCTTCTGTTTATCGGGAGTAGCCTGCTGCAGGTCAGCATGATTCTGCTGGCATCAGTTCAAGGGGGATCATGGCGTCGCAGCTGGCACTGGCAAGCAGCGAGCGTCCTGTCGGGGTCGTTCATTGCCCTGAGTTTTCTTCGTGGGCACGTGTCACCGAGCGCCGGAGGGCTGTGGAGAGGACTGTTGATGGGCCATGCGCTGCTGGCAATCGCCGGGGTTGTGCTGTTCTGGAACCTGCGACGAATACTGCAGCAGCAGGAAGTGCAGCATTGACCTTGACCTCGCGAGCGGAACTGAATTAGCTTTCAGGGTTTGAGCTGCCGGAAGGTTGTTCGGTACTTTAACAGCGGTCAGCGCCAGGGACGGGGCGATGCAGAATTTTCTGCGAATTTCAACATATATCTTTCGCCATCGCCGACTGGTTGTTTTGTCGGTGCTTTGCGCGTTGATTGTTTCTGTGTTTTGGGCGATGAATCTGTCGATTGCCTTCCCGGTGGTGAAGGTGTTGTTCCAGAACGACAGTCTGCACGATTTTGTGGATCAGGAGATCAGTCGGCTGCAGGCGTCGATCGATGCGGATACTTTAGAGCTGGACCGGTTGTCGGCCGATCAGGTCAAGTCGCGGGCTCGTTTGCAGTATCAGATTGGCGAGGAATCGTGGAATCTGCTGATGATGACGCGGATTCGCAATTCCGTGCTGCCCTTTGTTCCTCGGGACAAGTTTGACACGATGGCCGCCCTGCTGGGGGTGCTGCTGGCAGCGACTCTGCTGAAGGGATTGTTCATCTACTTTCAGGAACTGCTGGTGGGAAGTGTCGTGCAGCTGACGGTAAACGCCATTCGTCAGGACTGTTTTCGTGCTGCGCTGAAGCTTGACGTGCAGTCGCTGAACCGCATTGGCACATCATCGTTAATGTCGCGGATGACGAACGACATTGAGCAGATGACGATGGCAATTCGGGTATTCGGCGTCACGCTGGTGCGAGAGCCATTGAAAGCTTCGGCCTGCACCGTTCTGGCCTTTTGCGTCAACTGGCGTCTGGCGGCACTCTCCTGCACGATGGTGCCCCTGCTGGGACTGGTGTTTAACTTTTTTGGGCGTCGCCTGCGGCGCGCGTCTCATCGCACGATGGAGACGATGGCGAAGATCTATGAATGTATCGGTGAAACGTTTGCATCCGCGAAGATTGTGATGGCGTTTTCCGGCTATCAGCGTCATCGGCGTCAGTTTCTGGA
>JBEIEK010000446.1:0-4254 GCA_040382995.1 Planctomycetaceae bacterium | reverse complement strand
CCGGGCGGGCTCGAACCGTTACCGGGGGATTGACATCCCACGCTCGCCTTGCCCACTTTTTTGCGGTGATGGAGAGAACTTCAACGCCATTCGGCTTCCGCCCAACCGCTGGGGCCGACTGGCAGAATCAATCCTGCTGGCTTTGCATCTTCGAGGCTACTGTGGCGTTTTTCCCGAGCCCTGTTCCGCGGAAATGTTCAGGCCTTGTCGCAGTTCACGGAGGCGATTCAGGAGTGCATTGGTGGCGGGACGGAAGCGATCACTGGCAGGTGCGGATTCCATCCGCTGGATGGCGTTTTCCAGGATTTCGCGGGCCTGTGTCGGGCGATTGTTGCGGGCATACAGCGTTGCCAACTGCTGCTGAGTCCGCAGCAGGGCCAGCTGATAGGTCAGTCCCTCGGGGAACTGGTCCGTGAGCTGCTGCAGGAGCCGCATGGATTCCTCAAGTCCGGCTTCCGCGCGAATAAACTGTCCCTGCAGAGCCTGAAAGGCAGCGATGCGCGAAAGAGTTGCCGCGTGCAGGCTGCGGTATTCGGGAACGGCCGGATGTTTCTCCATCAGCTGTCGACTGATCTGCAGCGACTGCTGCAGGCGTTGCAGGTCGGCCGGACGGAAGGCATTGACGGACCCAAGAGCATCGGCAAGTTCAAATTGAAACAGGTCAACTCCCGGATGTTCCTGCTGCAGTGTTTCGAGGATGCGAACGGCTTCGTTAAAAGATTCTTCCGCAGCCGGAAAGTCTCGTCGGAACTGAGCGAGGCGGGCATGATCGCGGGTGGCACGTGCGAGCGCCACGCGAAATGCAGTGCTGGTGGGATCTGTTTGGCAGAGTGACTGCAGGATTTGTCGAGCTTCCGTATTGGCTTCGATTGTGCGTCGCATTCGCGCGTCCATGGCGGCTGCGGGCAGTGGTGGCGGAGCGGGGGAATTGAGATTTCCCGGGAAGCCGCCGAGGCCACCGGGAGCCGCGGGGCCGGGCGGTCCGCCATTTCCACCAGCGCCAGGTCGCAGTCGCAGCCGGGGATCAAGGGGTTGCCGAAGTCCCAGTGCGGTGATGGAGTTCAGGGCATTGGCGAGCAGGTAGCGGCCTTCGGTGGAGCTGGCGAGTGGCCCCATTTCCCTGAGCCGTTCGCGGAACTGCTGAAGCGCCTGCAGAGCAGCTGGAATATCTCCGCGCTGGACTTCCAGTTGCAGGAGCTGATGCAGGATCTGCAGTTCAGCGAGCTGGGCAGGCGTGCTGTCGCTGGTGATCTCCTGAGCAGGGTTGCGGCAGGCGGCCAGTGCGAGCTGGTAAGATTGACGGGCGTCCTCGAAGCGTCCCAGCTGCTGCTGGATATCACCGACGCGGCGTCGTGCATCGGCAGCACTGGTGCCAAGGTTGCGAGCATTTTCGGCAGCGAGGCGATCAAAGAACTCGAGGAGTGTTTCAAGGAGGGTGACGTCTGCCGAGCTCAGGGACGCGTCCGCGGCTGTGGTGAGTTCCTCGTCAGCGATTTCATCGAGGAGCGTTTCGGAGCGACCGCGGGCGGCGATATTGGAAAAGACCTCCTCGAAGGCTGCGATCGCCAGTTCCAGATTCTTTTCTGCTCTGAGCCGTTCCCGGCTGGCTGAATCCAGGGCTGCGGTTTTTTCGAGCAGGTTTTGTTCGGCGCGCTGGAATTGTTCGTTGCGGGCCGTGAGTGCTCGCTGAATGCGGCGATAGCTGGTGCCAAGAATCAGGACGATGGCGAGCAGCAGTGTCAGTGTGGCGGCGGAGAGTGCGGCGAGCTGCGGGTTGCGGCGGGACCAGCGCCAGAGTAGTTCTGCTGCAGTCACTCGCCGTGCCGCAATCGGCCGATCCTCAAGAAACCGCAACAGATCTGATTCGAATTCCCCAGCTGTCTGATACCGCCGTTCCGCTTCCGGCATGCAGGCCTTGAGGGCGATGGTTTCCAGATCCCGCGGAATCTCGGGGTGCAGTGTTCGGGGTGCGGGCAGCTGGCGACGTTCCGTGACCTGCGGGAACGCCCCGGAAGGAGGTTCAAGGGTAAGCAGTTCGTGGAGCGTCAGTCCCAGGGCATGCACGTCGGTTCGTGGATCAGCATGTCCGCGAAGCTGTTCGGGGGCCATATAGCGGAAAGTGCCAACGATTTCGCCGGTTTGCGTGATCGCGTCCGGTTCAATCGCGCGCGCCAGTCCGAAATCCGCAATGCAGATGGTTCCAGTGGTATCGAGCAGCAGATTGGCGGGTTTAATATCACGGTGCAGAATGCCCTGCCGATGGGCGTAATCGAGCGCGTTTGCTGCGGCAGCGATCAGCCGTGCCACGTTGCGGAAGTACAGTGCAGGCAGACGAACGCGGGGCGTGGCAGTGTCCGTTGCTGATGCCGAATTCACCTCAGTGTTCTCTGCACGCTCCCCGCGCAACGCGGCCGTTTGCGATTCAGCCTGCGGAAGCGCTGAGGCGATGGTGGATTCGGGAACACGTCCGGCGAGTTCGCAGACGATGGTGGAGTCGCTGGCTGGCGCTTCGGCGATCGAGCGGAGGTTGAGATCGCGTCCGAGCAGCAGCTGCGCGGCGGAGACTGCTCGTTGCTGGCGCAGCAGGCTGGAAGAAACGGCGACTGCAGCGGTGGGGGAAGTCGCGGATCGGTTCGCGGGGAAACCTGCGGCAGTCTCCGCAGCCGGTTCGCGCAGCGTGGCCACGACTTCCGCCAGCGTGGCACCCTCGATCAGCTGCATCGCATAGAAGTGCACACCGCGATCTTCGCCAAAGCCGAACACCGGGACGATATTGCTGTGATGCAGCCGCGCTGCGGATTCGGCCTCCCGTCGAAATCGCTGCAGTTGTCGTTCGGAATCCGCCAGCAGCTGGTTGACCACTTTGAGAGCGACTCGGCGTTTGAGCGACAGCTGGAGGGCTTCGTAGACCACCCCCATCCCTCCTCGTCCCACTTCACGCAGAAGCTGAAAGTCGCCAATCACATCGGGGCGGCGGCCCGCGGGAAAAGGGCTCACCGTGGAACGCTGCCGCTGCTGTTCCTGGTGCCGACTCACGCGTTCTGTGGCCGCGACCGACGGGAACACCGCTCGGATCAGCTCGGCATGTTCCGGGTACTGTCGGCAGTAGTCCTCGATGGCAGGTTCTTCACCGGCCCGCAGCTGCTGGGCAAAGCGTTCTGCCAGCAGGTCGACCGGATGTCGTTGGGCGTCTGATTCCGTGTTTGCTGAGGACATCCCTGGGACTCCGGAGGGCAGCGACATGCGCAGGACGAGAGGGAGTATAGCATGGAAAGCGGCAAATCCGATTTCGGCGCGGGGCTTTTCGTGGCTGCCCGCGCTGCATACGATGCGGCGGTTGCAACGAATCCCGCCATTCTCCTCAACCATTTCGCAAAGAAGTTCCGCCCATGAACTGGACAGATCTGACATGGCCCGAAATTCAAGCCCTCGCGCCGGACACACCGCTGGTATTTCCTGTTGCCGCCATTGAGCAGCATGGTCATCATCTGCCGGTTGCCACCGACAGTATGCTGCTGGGCGAAGTGATTCGGCGTCTGAGTGCTTCGCTGGAGCGGGAAGTGCTGTTTGCACCGCTGCAGTGGCTGGGGAATTCGGATCATCACATGGATTTCTCGGGAACACTGTCCGCGCGCCCACGCAGCTACCTCGATATGCTCAACGAACTGCTGGACACTGCCCTCGCCCACGGGTTTCGGCGAATCGTGTTCCTCAACGGCCACGGCGGCAATATCGTTCCGGGCAAGCAGGCAGTTTTTGAAGCGCGACAGCGATATCGGGAACGACAGGACCTGCTGCTGCTGTTCGCAACCTACTGGGACTTCGCTCGCCCCTGGGAAAGCCGACCGGATCTGGTCCAGCGCTCCATGGGACATGCCTGCGAATGGGAGACATCCATGATCCTGCGAATCGCCCCGCAGCTCGTGCATGACATTTCCAATCTGCAGACGGTTCCCGTGAATTTCGGCTTCGAGCCGGCCTACCGGGGCTGGACAACCCGAGACCGCACGCGACCCGGGCATATGGGGTCACCACAGTTTGCCTCCGCGGAAAAGGGGGAACACCTGTTTGCGGAATTCACGAAAGGCGCAGAGACTTTTCTGCGCGAAGTGGCCGCATGGGACGGACGCTCGTTCCTGCAGGACGAAGCATAAGGCACCACGCGAAAAGCCCAATGGCGTTGAAGTTCTCCCAATCCGGGTGAAAAGCGGCTTCAATCCCCCCTCTCCCCTTCGAGGGGCGAGGGGACGGGGG
>JBEIEK010000445.1:0-4260 GCA_040382995.1 Planctomycetaceae bacterium | reverse complement strand
GTGAGAAGTGAGAAGTGAGAAGTGAGAAGTGAGAAGTGAGAAGTGAGAAGTGAGAAGTGAGAAGTGAGAAGTGAGAAGTGAGAAGTGAGAAGTGAGAAGTGAGAAGTGGGAAGTGGGAAGTGGGAAGTGGGAAGTGGGAAGTGGGACGTGGGAAGTGAGAAGCTGTGCAGTGGATGTCACTGCCCCCGGGCAGCGGCGTTTTTCCGGGGCGGCCAACGACGCAGCAGGAACAAACGAGTGCCGCACCGGTCGATTGACATCGGTCGTGCGCCACCATGCCTCTGTTTGTGTCCTGATCACACAGCTGGGGGCAAACAGGCAGGCGAATTTGGAAACATATGAGGTTGCCGGATTTTCCGCCATTCCGCCATTCCACGGAGGCACAGGTGCATGGCACCTTGAGTGCGCAAAGTGCTTTTTAGATTGACTTTACGCCGTAATCTGTGTCTCGCTCCCTCACGGTCGCGGCTCGATTGGGGGTGCGTTGGGGGGCGATGCTGCTGAATGGGGGGAGTGAGTCGGCGGTGTGGGCGACAGAGTGAAAGTCCGTCGTACCGCAGGGAAGGGAGGATACGCGGCTCAGCGGGAGCTTCGCTCGCCTGGGACGCCTCGTGGTTTGGCAGCTTTGCTGACCTGCAGGATCTGATCCAGCACTTGCGGAACTTCGGGCGAAATTGCGTCCGGGGTCACGAAGCGGGCCAGCATGTGGTAATCCTGTTTCTTCAGGAGTGAATTCGGGAGATTCAGCCGCTGCAGGTAAGATTCAAAGACGCGATCGAGGAAATCATCGCTGGCTTTGGTGTCGGTCCACCATTTGTCACTGCGGTTGCGGAGTGCAGCGGGCGGAAGGTGGTCGTGAATGCTGTCTTCCATCGCCTGTCGTCGACGTGCAGTCTCGGGACCCGTGAACAGGGGCCCGTGCGAATCACGTTCATGGGCCTCAGCAAAGGCGAGCAGCGTTTCCGGCTGGCAGAGGTAGTTTTCGATCTCTCGACACTGCCACATGTGTTCACGCAATTCATCCGTGGGTTGCAGCGGACGGTCAAGTCGATCGCACAGAACGAATCCAACAAGGTCCGGTTTTGCCTCGCGAAGCCCTCGAAAATGGTTTCGCGCTGCTGAGGGTTGGTTTCCGATATGTTTGACAAACGGGCGTTCGAGGACCTGTTGAGCGGGGTGTCCGAGTACGGTGGCAAAGGCCTGCAGAATTGCGAGGTCGGTTGAGCCTTCAAGGTACAGCACCCACCCGGTTTGTTCAGCCAGAAAAAACTGTTCATAGCTGATCTCTCTGAGAGCTTTGCGGACCTGCTCTCCACGATCGTCAATTCGGTGCGGCTGCCCGACGAATGCCACCACTACGTCGCGATTGGCCGCTTCATTCAGAATCACTTCAGAATGGCTGGCGATAATGATCTGACACGATTGTTCGGCGGCGGCTCTGGTCAGGAGATCATAAGTCTGCCGCTGCCGGAGAATCTCGAGGTGGGCGTCTGGTTCATCCAGGAGGAGGACGCAGCCTGAGTTGACTTCCATGTGGGCCAGCAGCAGCAGCACCTGCTGCATTCCACGGCCCGAGGAGGACAGGTCCAGTCGAATACTGTTCTGTGAGCGATAGGTCATGGCGATTTCACCGCGCTCGGCGATATACCGGGGTTTGTCGAGTTCAGCGCCGAACAGTTGCCTGATACGGTCACAGATGCGATTCCAGCGTTCGTCGCCAGTCGGTTGTGAAGACACCTGATAGCAGAGATTGCGAAGGACCTCCGCCGTGCGTCCCTCACCGAGCCTGACATTGATGGCTCCGGGTTCAAGGCGCGTTTCGCTGGAAGACAGTCCAGACATCGGCGGAAGGTATGCCACGTTGACGTCAGCAGCCTGGTCGGGAATTGGCATCCTGTCTGGGTTTCTGTCGTCTGATAGTCGCAGCGGTCGACAGTAAAACGATTCCTCGTTGGCATAGTCGAACTCCAGTCCGCAGGACCATGCCACATCCCGGGTGACACCTTCAATCTGGATGTCGACCCGGATGTTTTTTGTCTCCTGTGTTCCCTGCGTTCGCTGCACGTCCCGCACACGCAGATCACGCCAGAGGAGGTTGGCGTCCGGGATTGGAATGGCGATCAGATCCTTGCGATTGATGGTGACCCCGGGGCGCTTTCCGGGCGTTGCCTTGCCGGCGCGTTTTTCGTTCCAGCGACGGAGCCCGATGTTCCAAAGTGCCAGAGCCTGGAGTGCTGTGGTTTTTCCCGAATTATTGGGCCCGACAAACACGACGGGATTTCCAAGCTCGATCTCCACATCGCTGAATTGCTTGAAATTCCTGATCAGAAGTTTTGTCAGCATCGTGGAGGCACCCCTTTTTTCCCACGGGACTGGTTGGACGGAGGTCAGAGTTTAGCCTGCGGGAGGGAATTGCGAAGCGCGGATGCGGATTTGGGGGATCGCGGGGGCGTCGCCGAGTTTATCTCGCCAATCAAGGGCGCGGCACCTGACGGGATGTTGAACTCAGTTGTGCGTTATAAGCCTTCGCGGCCGTTTTTGCAGAGCGGCGGGGGTGGTGCAGTGCTCGTTGAAGGGATGCGGCTCGGCCGGAGCTTCGCCCTCCCGGCAAAACACTTTGCCAGAAATCAAGGCTGAACGCCTTCGCCAGACGGCTGGCGGTAACCTTAGAGCGAATCGCTGTGGCGTTCATTTCTGAGTGCGAAAGGTGACTATGAGCCTGGGATACTCTTTTGGCATTGGCGGATGGCTTCGCGGGCGGTTTCAAGGTCGGTGGGGGAGAGGGGGATGGAGTCGGGGGCGTAGCGGGATTGTTCGTAGACGCCGGCGAGTTGGGTGATGGCGGACTGGCGGCCGGGGAAGGTTTGCAGGAGCAGGGTTTCGATCTGGCGATGATGCCACCAGGGCCGGAAGCTGCGGACGGCCTGACGGGCCAGCTGGTGGTAGGCGGCGACGATGTCCGGACGGCCGTGGATTTGATCGGGGGGCAGGGGACGATCGTGTCCGGTGCTGCCGGCAGACAGCTGGCGGCGCTGGCCAGCGAACTTCAGCAGCAGCCAGAGCACGCCCAGTGCCACCGCCAGCGTTGCTCCGAGGGAGAGTGCGGAAGGAGCGGCGGAGAGATCGAGACTGGAGCTGGAAGAGTTCGGGGAATCGCCGGATTCGCCGGGCGCCGGGGGCTCTGCCGCGGTGGCTGGTTCCGGAGCCTGGGGCTGTGAACCGCCGAGCAGGTTATCGAGCAGTGAGCGGGGCGATTCGGGCCGCGGGAGGGAATCGCCAGAGCGTGGCTGGGGGACCGGGCGGAGTCCCGATTCGCCCGGTCGGCGATCGGGCGTTTTTGCGAGGTCATCGAGCATGCGGAGGAGCGATTCGGCGCGGTTGGGGCCAGGGGGTGGTGCTGGGGCCGGTGGGGGTGGCTGCGGGCGACCGGGCGGAGTCTGAGCGGTGTCGGCCGGGGGTGAGTTGGGGCGGGGCTGTTGTTCCTGGGAGTTCTGTTCGCGGGCCTCCTGGCGGGCTTCGTTGAGCAGCTGGCGGAAGGAATCGCGAAAGCTTTGGCTGGGATCGAGGTTAACCGGTGGCCGCGTGCGCGGGGCGGGTTCGGCGGGTTCGGTGGGGGAGCTGGGATCGCTGGGGTCCGGCTGTGGCGGCGCGGAGGGATCCCTGGCAGCGGAGCGACCTGGCTGTTCAGCGCCGGGGGGGGAGTTGCGGAGTTGCGGGTCGTTGAGCTGCTGTTTCAGGAAGTCCGGGACGGAGAAGGGCTGCTGTGACGGGTCAGCGGTTTCCGGGGGCTGAGCTTGAGGCGATTCGCCGGGGGTGGGTTGGCGTGGGACTGGCGCACCGGGCATTGTGTCGCCGGGGGACGGCTGGTTTGAGGGTTCCTTGAAGATGCGTTCGAGAGACTCGAACAGGGAGCGGTTACGGGATGTCCCTGGGCTGGCAGATTGGGGACTGGTGGCTGGGTCTGGCTGTGCGTTCGAGCCGGGCTGTGTGTTTGGTGCTGGGTTTGGCTGCGTGTTTGGTGTCGTTCGGCCGGCGATGTCTGTGGCCCTCAGCTCGATCACGATATTTGGGTTGTTCGCCGCATCGACGAATGACGTCGGTACCGTCACCTGCAGCGTGTCGCTCGTGGGTCGGGTGGTCGCAAGCGCAGAGGCGGCACCAACGACCTCAAACGATGCGAGATCGAAGCCTGTGGTCACCTGCGCGGCGATCGTCGTGGCGCCAGTCACCGACGAGCCATTCGATGGGGAGGGAGCGGTG
>JBEIEK010000444.1:0-4269 GCA_040382995.1 Planctomycetaceae bacterium | reverse complement strand
CGGCGGTGGCTGTGCCGCCGGTGGCGAGTGCACCGGTGACGGCTGCCGTTGTGGCCCCCGAGCCTGTGCCCGTGCCCACAGTTCAGGCTCAGGTCCCGTCGGTGGTTCCAGCTGCAGCAACAGCAACAGCAACAGCTACGGCGACGACCGGTGGAGCGTCGAAGTCGATGGGAACAGGCAGTGGAACAAAGGCCAAAAGTGGACGCGGTAAAAAGAAAGACCGTCGGGCGGAAGAGAAGCTGGTTGACAATATTCTGAGTGAAGTCTTTGCGGAGGAAGAGGAGGAGGACGCCGGTCCGGCGGGCGAATCATCGTCTGCTGCTTCCGCCAGGGATGCGGGGGCATTGCGTGGGAGCGGGGTTGCTGGTTCCGGTTCCGGCGCTGGTTCCAGCGTTGCTGCGTCCGTAGCCCCGGAAGTTGTCCCCTCACCGGCGGCCCCGAGAAGCTGGGGAGCAGCGAGCACATCTGCGCAGTCTTCTGCAGCGGCAGCCGCGGCGGCGAGACCTGCCCTGCGATCTGCTCCGAAGTCCAAATCTTCAGCCGGCGGATCATGGCTGCCGAACATCCAGCTGGAGTTCAACGGCCCGGTTCAGGCGCTGCTGGGGCTGGGTTTGCTGGCTGCAATCTGGTTTGGCTACACGCCGCTGATGCGGTACTTCAAGACGGACGAGGCACGTTACATCAGCCGCATGGAACTGGCCATCGAGACCTGTGAAAAGCTCAATCCCGTAACAGAAGCGGTGAAGTTCAAGGGGCAGCAGGAATTGATGAAACGCGAGTTTGGTGCTTATGCGGCGTTAATGACCGAAGCCGGTTCAACTCGGCAGTCGGCTAAGAATTGTCTGGGGGCCTTGAATCGCCTGATGGAGTTCGCGGCCGTGGACCCACAGAACACGGTGCTGCAAAAGAAGCTGCTGGACGAGGCGAAGTCGCTGATAAAAAAGTACAGGGGCGCGTGAGCGACGGCGGTGAAGTTTGGGCAGCAATCCGTCCCGAGCCACCGGACGGCAGTCCGCGGGCAAACGGCCCTGGTAACGCAGTGAAATCGCCACGGAGAAGCGAGCACTTTCGGTGCGAACTCTGCAAATCGTCGCGTTTCGCTCCGTCGAAACGGACACCCGGCTTTTTCACGGCTGAAAAACCCAAATCACGACCTTTCCTCGCTCAAGCCAAACACGCCCCTGAACTCCCGGATCACTGCCGTGTCACCATGCCAGCTTCGCCTCTTGCCAGAAAGTCAGGGCCATTTGGCTTCCGCCCAACCGCGGGGAGCCGCAGGACGTCAGTTCGCGGGCGCAAAGTTCTACTTTCCACCGTTGGATTTGTCCCCGCCGGAACCTGGGGAGTTGTTCTGCTGTGTTGTGATTTCGGCGTGTGCCTGCCGGTGGCGTTCGGCCAGCAGACGGTATTCGGGCTGCTGTGCTGAGAGGCTTGCATAGTAATCAGCCAGAAGCTGGTGCGCCGGTGCATAATCGGGTTGATGATTCAAGGCATCGCGGAGCCAGAATTCGCCGCGACGAGCGTCGTCATAGTGCAGAAACAGTTCACCGATGCGGCACCGCTCGGCCACTCGCGCTTCTTCCGGGTGATCGTTGATGACGTCCGCGAGGCCGTCGATTTCCCGCAGCTTTTCACGGATCTGCTGCACCTCGGCCAGTTCGGTCGTGGCCTCGGTGTCCCGCCCCAGTTCCCTCAGCGACAGCGCCCGCTGGTAACGCACATTCAGTTGATTGGGGTCGTGGCTGAGCACCTGATCGAACCAATCGACCGCGGCGGCGGCGTTTCCAAGAGCCGCTTCCGCCAGGCCGAGTTCGGCCTGAACAGGCAGTCCCCGCTCGGGTTCGCAGACAAGGTTGAAGCTGTGCCTGATTGCTTCCGGGGGGGCGGCGAGGATTTGCTGGAGCAGTGAGCGGGCTTCGCCGGGACGGCCCAGATTCAGCAGGCAGCGGGCCTGCTGCAGCAAGGCGGCAGCGTTTGCACGCATCCCGGCAGTCGCCTGTGCATCCCGCAGGGCCTCTTCCTGGCGGCCCACTCCTGCCAGCAGCCGACTGCGGGCATACAGCGACGGCCAGTGACGCGGGGAGCGCTGGATGGCGGCATCGAGTTCCGCAAGGGCCCCTTCGGTGTTCTGCTGATATTCAAGGATGCGTGCGTGCGCGTAGCAGGGCTGGGGATCTGCCGGCCACGATTGCTTCCAGACCGGGATGATCGTCAGGGCCAGTTGAATTGCTCCGGTCATGACGGCCCCGTTCACGTAGGCCTCGCAGATCTCAGCACCATCCGGGGACTCCTGCATGAGCAGTTGATGAAGTTCCTCCTGCACGGCCTGCAGCCGACCGGACTGCGCTTCCAGCAGCAGGTATTCGCGGCGGGCAAGTTCACGTGAGCCGCCGAGGTCCATGTATTGTTTAAGCCGTTCAGGGACCTCCGCCAGTCGCAGTTCCTTCCGGGCCAGCCGTGCGCTCAGGAACACTGTTTCCACGTTGCCGCTGCGGAGTTTTGCGAGGGTCTTGAGCCAGGTTTCTGCTGATTCGTAGTCGCGCCGTGAGATGGCCCTGGCGACCGCGTCATTGAGCACTGCGGTGGCGATTCCGGAAAACCAGAGCAGGGCAGGAATTAGGAAAATCACGATGCAGAGCAACACGAGCCGCCGTCGGCGACGACCTGAATTCGGCCGAGGCGGTATTTTCTGGTGGTCGGCAACGGACGCTGCTGGAGCATCCCGCGGAGGAAGCCCCGCCATTGCTGATTTCCTTTGCAAGGGAACGAAAAAACAAATTTGAATCTACGGACCGCACTCCAACAATCTGCCCGTGACTGGGAAATTGCTTTTTTTTCTGAGGATCTTCTGATTTCCTGAAATTGCTGCAACGCCGCAGGCTCTGGAATGTGTTAAACCCCCAGCGAGCCTGCGATTCCAGAAAAATGTCGTCTTTTTCATCATTTTTACACACGGAGTTCACATGTCCAGAGTGGGACGAAAACGTGGCTTTACCCTTATCGAAGTGCTGGTGGTCATCGCGATCATCGCGATCCTCGTGGCTCTTCTGTTGCCGGCCGTGCAACAGGCCCGCGAAGCGGCACGCCGAACGCAGTGCAAAAACAACCTCAAGCAACTTGGAATCGCGCTCCACAATTACCACGACACATTCAATTGCTTCCCTCCGGGCCATATTCGCACCCAGTCTGCGATCCCGGCCAATAACACGCTGACTGGCTGGCGTGGCTTCAGCGCCCATTCCATGCTCCTGCCCTACATTGAACAGGCCAATCTGTACAACACCATCGACTTCAACACCTACTTCGATGCCCCGCAGAATACGATACCGCGACGTACTCGCATTCAGGCATTCCTCTGCCCATCCGATGCTCCGTTCAACACGGCTGACACCGGAAACAACAGCTATCCGGGCAGCATGGGCACAAATCTTGGTCAGTACGTGAATGCAGCTTTCCGCAACGGCGTCTTCAACTTCGACGTTACGATCCGCATGCGTGACATCTACGACGGCACCTCCAACACGGCCGCTTTCGGCGAACAACTGATCGGCGACAACAACAACGCGGCCTACCGCCCGGGTGACGTGGTTCGTGGAATCGCGTTCACTGGAAATGCCCAGCGCCCGACTCAGGCTGAACTGGACACCTACGGCACCGCCTGCCAGGGCGGTATTGGCAACCATCACAGTCACGGTGGCCGTGAATGGGCGATCGGGATGCCCGCTCAGACGCTCTTCAACACAGTCGCCCAGCCAAACTGGCGTTACCCCACCTGCCAGACCTGCACAGGGTGCGGCTGGATGGATTCGCAGGGAGTCTTCCCGTCTCGCAGCCGCCACACCGGTGGCGTGCAGATTTGCCTCGCCGACGGTGGCGTGCGGTTCGTTTCTGAAAACGTGGACCTCAACACGTGGCAGAACGTCGGTTCAATCAATGGTGGCGAAGTGATCGGAGATTACTAATGAAGCGTTCTGCTCTTTATCATGTCCTGCTGGCTGGCGGGCTTTTCATTGCCGGCTGTGGACCGGGGCAATTGCCCTCAGAAACAGTCACTCCAGTGGCCCCTCCGGCTGCCAAAGCACAACTGACCGACGTGGCGAATTCCGGCGAACTTGGCAGTGCGGCGTCCGCCATTCGCGAGTCGCTTGAGGCGCTGAAGGCGACCGATTCAGCAAAGGCGGATGAACTGTTGAACGATCTGACGGCCCTCGAGGGTTTGACGGATCCAAACCAGATCAAGGCGAAGGCAAAAGCAATGGCAGATGGAGG
>JBEIEK010000443.1:0-4287 GCA_040382995.1 Planctomycetaceae bacterium | reverse complement strand
TGGGAAGTGGGAAGTGGGAAGTGGGAAGTGGGAAGTGGGAAGTGGGAAGTGGGAAGTGGGAAGTGGGAAGTGGGAAGTGGGAAGTGGGAAGTGGGAAGTGGGAAGTGCCATGCACCTCGATCGGAATGGCCAGTGTTTTTACTTGCGGTGATGAATGTGGTGCGCAATCGAGTGTATTGCGAGCCTGGGACTTGGACCGGGGCGTTGGCAGTGGCGTTTTGCCCGCGGACTGCCGTCCGGCGGCTCAGGATCTGCCTCGCCTTCGACTTGCAGTCAACATGGGAACAACGGCTGCGAACCCCGCAATTCCGGCCTGTAAGGCCAGCTCTACCAGCCCGGGATGAAATCCCGGGAAACCAGCCGAATACGCCCTTCGCCCAGTCAGGGCAGCTCTTAACCTCGCCCCTGCAACGGGCCATGTGGGTGCACACGATTCATATGTGGAGGTGGTGCTCGCGGAGTAGCCAAAACCTGCGGATGGCCTCCCGGAATTCCAGGGAGATGCTGCCCAATGTCGGTGATCTTCTCTCCATCACCACAAAACACAGCAAAGGCGTGCGGGGGATGTTAATCCCCCGGTAACCGCCCGTGCCCGCCCAGCCAGCGTCGCCCCGGGGCCGCCCCGGGGCCGCACCGGGGCCGCACCGGCCGATTGACATCGGCCGCACGCCTTTGATGATCGAAACCGGCATACAGACAGAAACCGGTGCCTTCAAACTTTCTGAAACACCAGAAAGTCAATGCCGTTGTGTTGGCCCCAGCATTCCTCCGACTAGTCCCCGGGAGTCCATCGTCCGTTTTTCAAGTGCTCCAACACGCACAACCCCGAGCCCCGTCTGATCACGCCGCATGAACTCAGGCCCATTCGCACGGGATCCTGTTCACCTCTGGGTGCGTTTAACATCTGCCAGGGACCCCCTTACGGCTTGCGAGAGCTGAATTCGTGCGCTCGCTTTCCGGCCTCGAACTGAGGAGGTGTGGGCGCTATGGGTTGATTGCGGTGTTTCCCGCGGCCGGGAGTCAGTGGTGCGAGGGAAACCTTGGGCCCGTTTCTGCGACATATGGGGAATCCCGGGCTGTTACTCGGTACCAAACCCTGCTGAGGACCCAAGAAAATGCTGGTATTTACTAATTTTATTGCTTTTATCGATTCGTTGCATTGCCTCCGCCTATGGAAACTCGTTCTTCGCTGGACACGGCGTTGTGCTGCAAAGCTGTGTGCAGGCGCAGAGTGCCGCGGGACCGCGCCGGGGCACGTGTAGTTGCAAACAGGGCGTTATGCCTGCCCCGGTAGCGATCGGTGCGCGTTCAGAAGTGGGTGTCTCTGACACTGAACAGTTTTGTTTTCCCAAACGTTTTTTCACAGAAGGTGCAGGTGTTGTGATGAATGCTGAACTGCTTCAGGTGGCGGATTTTCATCGGCACATTGGTGCGGAGATCGCCTCCGAGCCGCAGCTGCTGGCTGGCTCTCGTGAGCGGGCTGCGGTGCTGGCGACGACGTTACGAGCAGTGCTCGCCCAGCTGCAGGCTGCGGGGCTTGAAGGTGACACGCTGATGAGTCGTGCAGCGATGTCGCTGTCGGTTGCGGATGCGTGGGCCGATCGCTGTTACCTGTTATTCGGCGACGCGGTGGCCAGCGGCATTCCGGCAGCCAGGGTTTTCGCAGCAGTGCATCGATCGAATATGACCAAAGCCGCTGCGCGGACGGCCAGTGGAAAGGCGGTGAAGGCGAGCGGATTTGAACGACCGGAGTTTCGATTGTCGGGTCAGGAGTAACACGGAGCCGTTCAGTTGTCGAATGGCTCATGTTTTGTTTTCACGACGTTTTAAGGAGGATCCTGAGATGCCCTTCAATACGCTTTTTGACGCATACGTGTTCGTCGACTGGAGTGCCGTTTCGAAACCCAAATTCGGGGCGGACAGCATCTGGATTGGTGCGGGTGAGTACACTGAAAATGGTGACTTGATCGTTGATCAGCCCGCCAATCCAGCCACTCGCCGACAGGCTGAAGCGAAAGTCTGCGATTTGCTCGTCCGCCATGTCCAGTCGAACCGCCGGGTGTTGGTCGGCTTTGATTTCCCCTACGGTTACCCAGCGAACTGGAACAACGCTGTGGGAAGGAATGCAGGGAATTGGGACGCGTTATGGAGTCTGCTCGCAGAACGAATCACGGACAACAACCAGAACCTGAACAACAGGTGCGAAGTGGCGAACAGCCTGAATGCCGCTGTAGCTGGTAGTCCGGGACCTTTTTGGAGCAGACCAAACAAGAACATCACCCTCCAACAAGCCTGCCGGCGACGAAACCGCAGTGCTTTGGCGATGAGATCAGGGAGTTTCGGGAGGTTGAAAGGCAGTTACGAGCGTCTGGGCGGCAGCCGAAATCCGTTTGGCAGCTGTTCGGCCACGGATCCGTCGGCAGTCAGGCCCTTGTCGGCGTTCCAGTGCTTCACCGTTTGCGTAATCACGAAAGCCTGCGTGAGTGTAGCCGTGTGTGGCCTTTTGAAACTGGATGGCAATGCCCGTCCAGCCACGGACCACTGGTAGTTCATGCCGAAATCTGGCCAGGCGCGATCGCTGTGGATGCAACATTGCACCCAGTCAAAGATGCCGCTCAGATGCTGAGCTACGTCCATTGGGCAGCCTCGGGCGACAGGAGCGGCAATCTGGCTGCACGTTTCAACCCCCACGCAACAGCGCCCGCTGCTTACGTACATGAATGCGAAGGCTGGATCCTGAGCGATTGAACGCAGGCGACAGGCGACTGACAGGGAAAGGGGACATTCTGTTTTGTTGGAGTGTCCCCGCCCGCTGTTGGTCGAGACAGGAATTCGTGGACAGAAAGGGGAACCGTCATCACCTGCCAGTCAGTCTCTGAAGCAGATCGCTGAGGCCGGGTTTGCGTCGCAGCGCGCTGATGCGGGAATTCGTCTGCATCCCGTTTCGATCGAGGTCGTGCTCTGCAGAACCATGGTGGCGTGCCAGAACGCAATCTTGCATCTTAACTGTGATCATCCGAGAGTGAATCGTTGCCGATGCAGAATGCACATGTCGAGAGGTGTTCTTACCAATGGAGAAGCAGGGACAGCAAAAAAGCTCCGCTTTGAGTCATCGCATCTGGTTGCGCCTTTCCGCTCGGGAAGTAGTGCGGCCACGGAGGACTGCATCGCCTTGGCAACCTATTCATCTTACTTTATTCAGTTTGTGCCCAATTCGGTGCGCCGGCGAAGGCTGGCTGTTCTTGTCAGTTGAAAGGTACTGACCATGGTAAGAGTTCGATCGCCATGTAGTCTGCGAGGCAGGCTGTTGGAGCAATCTGCAGTCTGAAGCCCTTGTCAGGCGAAGGTGTCAGCCGTAACGCAAGTGAACTCGATTCGGCCTCGTTACACAAATGGGTAGTGGCCAGGCAGCCGAATTTGCTGAAGCCAACACCGCTGCGTAGACTCGAAATGCAGCAGCGGCTCCCCGGGGTGACTGGAGACGGCGGGCACTGACAGACAGTCAAGTTATCCGGGAGACCCACCGGGTGCCGGGTGGCAGAGCATGCCGCCAGGGCAACGCGACGCCGGAATCAATAACGGCGACGTGGCCCGTGTGGGAGTCGGATGGGGGCATAGTAGCTGAGATCCCGCTAATCCCGGGGGAGCCAAGGCCCCCTGACAGAAACATGCATGTCCGCTCATTTGAGGAAGACCCGCTTGGACACTCGTCCCACTACGGAAGACCCGACAAACCGTGATGCTGTTCAAGGCTCGACACCGCCGGAACACCCGGCGTGGCTCGGGGTAAAAAGTGGCGTTCGGTTGCCGGAGAAAGTCACCGATCTGCGGCGGAAGCTATACCAGAAGGCCAAACAGGAGCCGAAATTCCGATTCTACGCGCTCTACGACCGAGTCACCCGACTCGACGTACTCACGGCGGCCTGGCAAATCACGCTGGCGAAAGACAAGGGGCCGGGTATCGACGGTATTCGCTGCCAGGACATCATCGATGCTCCGGGCGGCGTTGCTGCGTTCCTCGAACAGCTCCAACGTTCGCTGGTGACCAGGACCTATCGACCAGACCCCGTGAAGCGTGTCTACATCGACAAGCCCGACGGCCGGAAGCGGCCGCTGGGCATCCCGATTCTTCGCGACCGAGTTGTCCAGACAGCAGCCCTGCTGATCCTGGAGGCCATCTTTGAGGCGGACTTTTACCACACCTCGTACGGGTTCCGTCCTGAACGCAGTGCCGCGGACGCCCTCGCAACAATTCGGGGGCACCTCGAATCGGGATACACGTCGGTG
>JBEIEK010000442.1:0-4309 GCA_040382995.1 Planctomycetaceae bacterium | reverse complement strand
CGGTGCAGTGGCAGACGCATCGAATGCTCCGCCGAGCGGCACAAACTGGGCATCCTCAATCCTGTGCCGCTCTTCACGGTCAAACGGAGTTGGACCGGCCGGGGTGTCTCGGATGTTGAATTCCCTGCCCATGATCGTCCCGGTACGACGCACCTTGGCCTGCATGTCCATCACAGCCTGCAGAAGTTGCTCGGGGCGAGGCGGACATCCGGGCACATACATGTCAACCGGGATAAACCGATCCACTCCCTGAACGACCGCGTAGGTGTCGAAAACACCGCCGGAACATGCGCAGGCACCCATGGAAATGCACCACTTGGGTTCGGGCATCTGGAGCCAGATTCGCTGCAGAACCGGGAGCATTTTCATCACAACGCGACCAGCGACGATGAGCAGGTCGCACTGGCGAGGACTGAATCTCATCACCTCCGCACCGAACCTGGCAAGGTCATGCCGGGAGGCTGCCGTGGCCATCAGTTCGATGCCGCAGCAGGCCGTAGCAAATGGCATTGGCCAGAGGCTGTTGGAACGAGCCCAGTTGGCGGCGGCATCAAGCCGCGTAATGAAGATATTTTCCGGCAGGCCTACCGCCATCGGAATACACCTTTCCGCCACGCGTAAACCCAGGCAAGGGCCAGCGTGAACATGAAGATCAGCATGATTGCGAACACCGTGTCCCGCAACTGCGGAGGCACGCCACCATCACTATAGGCACTTACGGCCCATGGGTAGAGGAACAGAAGTTCAACGTCAAAAACAAGGAACAGAATTGCGACAAGGTAAAACCGAACGTCGAAGGGCTGACGAGCATCGCCGACCGGATCCATACCGGATTCGTATGGCATATCCTTGACAGGCGTCTTCTTTTTGGGTCCCAGCAGGTGCGCCAGCAGCAAATTGGTGACGACGAACCCCACCAGAACAAAGCCGTAAACAAAAAGTGGAGGCAAATCGGGAAGATTCACACCGAGCCCCTGAAAAAGATTTGGAGAATGCGGGGAACCCGCTTTTATGGCTGCGGGTGACCGGAGTGCGGCAGTTTGACGGGATGAGGCGATTTGGTATGCGCGGATCGGGAGAAAGGCCAGCGCAAATCTCGAATTTGAGGAATAAACGCCCGGCCTCCGGGAATCAAGGCCAACCCCCCAAACTGCCCGGGGCTCTCGCTTTCGGAAATCCCTGTGGCCCCGTTCCAGTCTTTTTTTCCCGTAGCCGGGAGCAACTGGTGAAATCTTTTCAGTCGGACGGCAGGTCGGAAAGGCGAAGCTGAGATGGTAAAGCGGCGGTCAGAACGACTGATGTCCTCTTTCGGACTCCGCCGCGCCGTCACAATGCGGGTTTCCCGACATGAGCGGTGCTCTGGCTATCATCACGCAGGCGAAAAAATGTCGCAGCTGGCCCTGTTCTAAAGCGTTTTAGCCTCCCAATTTCCCCTTAGGTTACTTTTCCTCGGCCCGCTGTCGCGTTACTCTTGTCTCAGGAACTTGCTCCTCGCCTGCATCCGAATGGACCTGTGCCATGAAATTCTTCCGCTATCGCAGACCGTCGCTTAAGACCGTGCTCGGAGTCACGCGGGCGAAAAAACAGTTGAATAAGGCACTGGGTGTCAACAAAATCATGGCGCCATTTCGCTGGTGGCCCAATCAAAAGCGAAAGCTCAAACGTCGGCTCGGCTACGAATCGCCGATCGGTCGCCTGATTCGCCTTGGCGGCCCACGTCCCGGTGGCTGCGCTGTCTTTCTGGTGGTTGGCCTGTCCTCCATCGTTTCTGTCTGTGTTTACTGGTTCTGCTGGACGGATCCGGGACCATGATGCCCGCTCAGGTTGCCTCGGCGTGCGCCACGTTTCGCCCGCGAAAAAGTTGGCCACTTTGCCATATGCGGTCAATTCAATTGGCTCTCCTGGCGCGGTCGTCGCGAAGCCGTGGGCGACGGCTTCTGAATAGGCTTACCCATCAGTAGTTGTTGCCGGATTTGCAATGGTTGCAGAGAACATCAAGTCCACGGCAGTGCTGCCGGGTGGCTTGTATCCCTGACCGCTACCGTACCCTATCGTCGCGACATCCGCAGCATCCCCCTCTGCTGGACTTCGGCGGCTCGCCGAGGGGAAAATGCGTCCCGGCCTGTGCGGTGTGGAAATCCGGGCCAGGTGGCGATTCCCTGCGGACGCAACTCTGAAGCTCTTCGGAGTTCCTTCGGGAAGTGGCGCGGACTGTCGAAATTGTCGAAGACCTCCCGCCGGCCGTAAATCACTGCCAGCCCGTCCTGATACAGGACGGACCAGTCCGGGTGCACAGACATTTGCCTGACCGCCGGCAGATCACTTCGTCGGTTCAGCAGCACCAGATCCGGCTGGCCCTCATTCAGCACGCGTTCAGGGTCAATCGGCCCGGAATCAGGACCTCGATGCCGTCGCTGCCAATCCTTCCCGAACAGGAAGTCGAAGTGCATATCCACAACCCGCTGTGGATAGCACGTGTCGTAGCGGCCATCAAAACCCAGCGTTGTTGCAGGCGTCAGTGCCGCGAGTGAATACTGGGCCCAGTCAAAGGTGGCTGCAAGCTTTCCCTGCAACCGATGCCGGTCCATGAATTCCACCGCATCCACTGGATACTCAGAGCGATCCACTCCGAACTGCACGTGCCGATGAATCAGCACGGCCATCAGGCCCGCAAGGATCAGCCCCAGTTCAGCCTGCACGACCCACGCGCCTGGTCCCTGCAGCGGTCGCGGAGTCCGTTTGGGGAACACAGCATCACAGGCCGACACAAAATGCTCAGGTAATCGCAGCCCAAACATCAGCGCGAAGAATGCCAGATGTCGAATGTGCCCCGGAGCCTGCACAGCAACGACTCCCACCAGAATCAGTTCCGCCCAGTCCCGCTGACGCTTCGTGTACTTCACCGCGAAGATGCTGAGCACCCCCAGCATCACAAACAGAATCGAAGCCGGACCGCCATCCAACAGCCCGGCCCACTCTGAAACTTCCGGCCGCGGCTGACTCAGAGAGACCGCCAGCCAGTACGGCAACTCCCATCCGTATGGATTGACAAACAGCATTCCCACTGCGAGTCCGCTCAACAGAGCCAGGTGCCCGGCAACTCTGATGGCATCGGCTCGCCGTCTGAGAAATGCTTCACATGTCCGCAGCCCGAGCAGTGCAAGGAATACGCAGAGCCCCGCCAGCACGCCACCATGAGAATTCGTCCAGACTGCCAGCAGAGGCAGGCACAGCCAGAGCAGGCTGTATCGCGGTGCAGCGCCGTTCTGCCACCCGGCAAACGCGCGTTCAGTAAGCAGCAATTGAGCAGCGAACAGAAGAAAACTGAACAGCTGCGGACGCAGCAGCCAGAATTCCGCCAGACAGGCGGCCGCCGGCAGCAGGCAGACCGCAGCACTCACCAAAGGAACCCCCAAACGCACCGACCGTCGCAACATGACCAGCATCAGGACAAGTCCCGCCATGGTCTTCAGGATCATCAGTCCCGGCCCCCCGACGATGCGGTGGCCGACCGCCACGGCCAGCTCGAACAGGTTCTCATGGTTGATCCACGGATGCCCTTCGGCGGTGTAGGTATGAGTTGCCGTGCGGGGAAGGGCACCGTTGAAAAGCCAGTCTTCGCCGTACTGAATGTGCCCCCACAGGTCAGGCTCCACCATCCGTGTTGACAGCAGGATACCGCAGCACAAAAGCACCACAGTGGTCAACCCCAGACGCAGCCACTCTGGCTGAACTGCGGCCGTTTGCTGCTCGCTTGTCGGTACTGTCTGGCTGGTCATGTTTCTGGTTCCCCCAATTCGCCGCCATTCACAGGCAGCAGCCCTCGTGTTGCCACAATCGCAAGGGGAAACTACTTCATGAATTCGTTCGAATGTGAACCAGGGACGCGGGCTCAGGCAGAATCCCAAGGTGTTCAGGTGGAATAATCGTCACAACCCGCTGCCTGAAATTCAGGCGGGGTCCTCGCGGAGCAGCGCAAAACCGCGCGAGACATACACGGCACCGCTCCAGAGCGTCACCAGCACGGCGACAGCCAGCACCAGCATTCGCACGAAAGGCACCCAGTCCCAGGCAAACAGCGGTGACATTGAAAACAGGCTGACCGAGACCGCCACACACTGCAGCGTCATCTTCAGCTTTCCGGAGAAACTGGCGGAGAAATCCTTGCCTTCCTTTTCGAGAATTCCGCGGAGGCTGGAGACGAACATTTCGCGGCCGATAATGATAATCACCATCCAGGCGCGAACACCGGAGTCCGGACTCCCCTGGTGTTCCAGCAGGCACACGAAACTGCCGCAGACGATCACCT
>JBEIEK010000441.1:0-4336 GCA_040382995.1 Planctomycetaceae bacterium | reverse complement strand
GAACGGTCGCCGAGCCAAGACCACCCATGTCGATGGTGGCATCAATCGGAATGACCGGGCCATCGGTTTCCACTTTAATGCGGAAGTCACCACTGATATCCCATGCGTTCACCAGCGTCAGTGAGCCAGCGCCCATGACGACAATATAGGACGATGGAGCATCGTTGGGGGTGCCATCGAGATAAGGAGCACCCGCAGGAACGACGTATGCCTTCTGCCCTGGCTTGACTGTACTGTCAGTCAGTCTTGCCACAAAATCGGCTGGCAGAAATCCGCCGTCAATGAACCGCTGCGGAACGGGCACTTCCTGGGCCAACTCAGTGAGGTTAGCGACCATGCGGAACGTGCCGGTCAGTTCTGCAAGACTGGGCACGCCACCGGAAGCCGTGACGGTCAAATCTGCGGCGATGCCGTCGCTTGTGAAGGCCAGCACCCCGAGTGCATGCATGTCAAAGACCTTCAGCCCGCGTGGTCCAAGTTCGAGGTCCCCCTCTGAGAAGATCGTGACGCGTTCGGTGCTGGTATCCAGTGAAAACACACCATTGATTCGGGCCAGTTCGGTCGAAGTGCCGGGGATTTGAATCGCCAGTAACCCTTCAGCCTTGATGTCCAGTGTTTTCTTCGGGACAGTGATTGGTTCCAGCAGCAGATGATCGGTCAGCGGCTCGATCACTCGATCCGTGTCCGTCGTGTTGATCTGCAGTTCGGCCTTGGCTTTAAGATCCACGCCGAGGGCTCGCAATGCCGGTACGTCCAATTCCAGGGACATGGCTGTGACCAGGCCAGCGGAGGTGATTTCTAGGTAGCCGCGGGCGTTGGCTTTCCCCAGATCCTTCAGCATCAGGCCGCCTTCGGCCTGCACGTACAGTCCGCTGACGCTGACTTCGATCCGGAAGGCGGCTTCGAGCGCGAACAGATCCAGCAGATACATCTGGCCTTCGCCCTGGAGGACGGCATAGGGGCCGGCGGGGCCGAAGCCACCTCCCCACTTGGGTGCCCCTCCTGGTACGACATAGGCCAGCTGTTCCGGGTCATCATCCGGATTGGCGGTGGGTCGCAGTTGATCAATGAAGTCCTGAGGCAGGTAGTTGCCATCAATAAATCGCTGCAACACCCGGACTTCCTGATCGACGCTGCTGACGTTGGTGACGAATCGGAAACTTCCGTCAATAGCCGCGATGCCATCGACACCCCGATGGGCGGTGATCACGAGGTCCGTGGCGAAACCAGACGCATTGATCACCATTACGCCGACGGCATCCATATCAAACAGCTGCATGTCCGGAGGGCCGATTTGCATGCTGGCCTGGGCCAGCATTTCCAGCCCCGTGGCGTTGATGAGCAACGAAAAGACGCCGCTCAGCCGGAACAATTCCAATCCGAACGTGTCGTCGTCGTTGAAGTCCGGAACATGGAAGATCAGCTTGCCAGCGACAGCAATCAGGAACGAGATGGGCTGAATATCATAGGTCTGCGTGAGGTCAGTACCATTTTCACCCATGCCGGCCAGAGTCAACGTTTCCGTTTGCACAACATTGGTGGTATTGAACTGCAGGTGGGCAAATGCTGCTGCCTCGATGCCGAACGGATTCAACGCCTTGAGTCCCGCCTGGAGTTCGGCCACACCCCACAGGTTCAGCCCCATTTCTCCGGCTTCAACCACCAGACGCCCTGCCACGGCACCGACAGGCCCCACCCAGAGTACGGACATGGAACCGGCAGCATCCAAAGTCGTCCTGACGCCGGTTATGGATCGCTCACCCGTCACCGGATCAGCCTCGCCCTGGATGGCCTGCGAACTCATCCCAAGAAAACCTCTGATGGTTAACATGGGATCGGTAATGAACGGCTCAACGAAATCCAGCGCCGTATTCAGTCCGGTGAGTGCCACCTTTAGCGCTTCCAGCACTGTCTCAACGTCATCTCCCAGTGGTCCCGTCACCTGCTCAACCATTTTCAGCAGGTCGCGCAACTGTGCCGGATTTCCAATGTTCCCGAACACGCCCTCTGAAAATCCAGTGCGCCACAGCACGCTGCCGCTGATCCGAATTTCAAATGCCGGTGCATTGGCCACGACAGCAAATTGCTGTTCTGTTGCCGCATTTCCGGCACCGTCAAGATCGCGGAAGGAATCCTCAGCAAACTGCACTCGCACAACACCAGGAACGAAGCTGCCACTGAAGTAGTAACGGAATGTCAGATCCGCTGGATCGCCAACGACCTCACCGGCTCCCAGAATGCCGACATTCTGCGGTGCTTCCCACACACCACTTTCATTTTTAACCAGCAGGGAGAACTCCTGCTCGGTGTCCGTGATGGTGGCGAGGTTCAGGCCACGTCCGGTTGCGTCCACAAACTGAATATCGAAGTATCCTCGATCATTCAGGTCGAACATATCCATTCGCTGCTGGTCAGTCGGTGATGCGAGCAGCACCTGCGGCGAATCGACAGAAAACTTAAAGTCACCGGGGGTGAGATTGTAACCGGCAGTATCCTGCAGGCTGGACTTGTTCCAGGTGACGGTCACGTCACCGGCCTTGAACTTGCCGGTGAACACATACCGATAACTTCCGTCAGGCTGCAGAACCGGTGCCGCGGTAGAGAGCTGCACGCCGGTTGTGGCAGAACCAGACAGGGCGAATTCCGCAGCGCTACCTGACAGGAACGCTGTATCGACGGTGGCTCCGGTGGTGGGTATAAAACGAACATCAAAGTAACCACGGGAATTCAACAGCGGCAGTCCCAGCGTGGTATCAGCTGTGACTCCCAGAATTTCTGCGGTGACGCCTGCCGCTGTGAACTGCTGTGCCAGTGCGGCGTTCGCTGTCCCTTCGAGATCCATGAATGTGCCGTCCGCGAACCGCAGTTCCACTGGACCGCTGCCGAACTGGCCACTGAATGAGTAGCGATATACTCCGGCCTGTCCGTTAACCGCCACTGGTGTCCCATTCACAATGACACCCGCCGCAGCTGCTCCCAGCAATTCGAATTCCGCCTCCGCGTCAACAATGGAATCAGGATCAATTGCTGTGCCCTGCGATGTCGTGAAATAGACGTCGAGATATCCACGCTGATTCAACAGCGGAGCACTGATTGCGGAACCTGGCTGTGGATCGCTCAGTGATGACTCAGCTGCGATAACCGTAAAGCTGCGAGTCACCGCTGGATTTTTGCTGTCGGCAGTGTCCGAAAACGCATCGGCGGCAATCTCCACGTTCACACTGCCGGGCGCAAATTGCCCGGTGAACGGGAAGTAAAACAGACGCTCGTCGCTGGCGTCCTGGATCGGAGCCCCCGAGAGCACCGCGGTGCCTGTTCCGGTTCCAGACAGCGTGAATTCGGCTGCGGGATCGGTGATCGATTCGAGCAATACGCCTGATCCATCGGTGGGCAGAAATCTCAGGGCCAGTCGTCCTGCCTGATTCAGCCGCTTGCGATCGATGCGATCCCCGGGTGCCGGTCCCGCCAACTGGGCTTCAGCACCCGACACCATAAACGTTACTGTTTGGGCAGCCGAGGTCTTGTTTTTGCTGTCCTTCCATGCATCCGCAAGGAAACGCACGGTGTAGTCACCGACAGAGAGTTCCACAGATGTGGGAATTTTGTAGATAAAGACGCCGTCGGAATTAGTATCCTGGACAGCGGCACCGGGGATAGAGACGACGGTCCCGTCCGGCAGCACCAGCTCCAGTTCGGCCGCCGCATCTGTGATCGATGCTACATCCACTGTCGCATCCGGAGAAGCCGTGTACTTCACTCGCAGTTCGCGATCCTTCAGCAGCAGGCCAAGGCCAACCTTGCCCTCAGGGGCCGGTGAATACAGTTGGATCGTTCCAGTGGTGGTTGTGCCTTCTCCCGAGTAAAAGTCGACCTCCTCGCCGCTGGAGTCATAGTAGCGCATCGAGATGCCGCCGATAATCTGCAGCGAAGTCGGAATAGGAATCACGAGGGGGAAGATTGGGGTTGGCACAGGAATGGGCGGAATGACTGGATGTGGTCCGGCCGGCATATCCTGGACCATCAGCAGCAACGTTGCGTTGCCCTTGGCAATCTGAGACAGATTGCCGTAGATTCTCGCGGGGGCGCGCTGCAGCCCATCCATAAATATAAGGTCACCCGCCAGCAGAATCTTGCCGTCGGTCGACAATCGAACCTCGACATTTCCCTTCAGTGTGGTCTTGGGAGGATGCAGGGTGAACTGAGCTCCGCCCGAAATCACCATCGGATTCAAAAAGGCCGCAAAAAATCCACCTGCGACCGGACTGTCCTTCATCGCCTTGTACTGGTCCACCACCTGCTTCCGCACTTTGGTCAGCCAGTCTCCGGAACTCTGCGT
>JBEIEK010000440.1:0-4338 GCA_040382995.1 Planctomycetaceae bacterium | reverse complement strand
GTCGCCAGCGATAGCGGTCGTACCAGAATGTCAGGGCCCCCTGATGATGAATTTCCACATAACCGGATTCGAGTGCGGCGATTGCGAAAACAGGGTGGCTACTTTTGGACAGTGTGAGCTGATTAAGCGTCTCAAATCGAGCAGTGCGATTGTTGCGTTGCACCCATGGTGCTCAAAGGAGCGGGTGGCGAGCAGTCGTGCGAGCGTGGCAGATCGCAACAGAACTTGACGGGTGTTGAACGCCAGATCTTCCTTCTTCTGGAATTCAGCTTTTTCGCGTACCACCTCGATGACTTCGTCTTCTTCAAACTCCTCCGCTTCCCACTGTTCAACGTAATGCTTGAGTTGTTCAAGTACAAGAGAACCGGCACGACTGCTTGAGGGCGTGGAGAACGCCTTGCCACCGACGCACTGGAGCGAGTTTACGGAGCAGATGGCGGTTTCGAGGGCCGACTCCGGGCTATCGCCGAGCACGAATCGGAATCCCAGTGACTTGGTATTGGCTGCCGAGGCGAGGACTTTTTGGATGGGCAATGTGGTCTGGTCGGCAACCGCTTTCTGACTGAGGCACAGCAGGCAGAGAAAACCACTTTTGGAGAGCAGCATTGCCAGCGCGAGTAATCTTAATGATCTGCTGTCGGAATTCACGATTGCGAGGGAGGCCGGAATGCGGTGGCTCTTCTGGAATTGCTGAAACGCGTGTTGTCCAACAGCCCACACAGTCTCCGGCGAATCGCGCAGCCACCGCGCAATCTCGGTGGACTCTGACGAGGCATCAATAATGACGGCGACCACGGCTGATGGATCACTCGCCTGTGAGGTTGTGAGCCATTTCCCAAAATCCTCGGAGGCGTCCAGTTGTTCCGCGCAGTCAGGATTGAACAGCCGGAGTTTCCCGGGGTCGATGGGTTCAATTTCGGTGGCGTCAATTCCTGCCGTTTTGGAGCAGATTTGAACAATCTGATTTGTCAGGTCAGGCCTCGCGACGCAGAAAAGTCGGCGATTCCCTTGTGGCTTCATGGCAAACCTCCAGTTGCGTCCGCCGTGAGCGTCCATTCAAAGTGCGGTCGAGAGCCTGAATCCATAGTGTCCTGGCTGATGCCCCTTGTTTTCAGGCGAATCGTGACTGTCGTCTCTTCAGCCTCCGAGCCAGCGATGTCACCCCAATCTGTGCCTGAAGAATTGTCATGACAGCAAAGGACGTGTTCGGTGATAGCGCGCAGGAAGAACCACCTCGACAGGAAAAAAGGTGGCGTTTTCATCGGGGCGTTGACAGATGCAACCTGAGCAACCTGATACCGTCTGCCGATGGAGAACCTGAATTGTTGAGAGTTTGCGAGTGAGGATTTGGCGATGACGCGGACGCACAGCCACAACATCGATCCGACATCCACCGGATGTGAATTATTCAAGTGAACCGCATCTGCGATGATGGCCTTCAGCACTCTTCCGTCTTCAGACCTGAATGGCTCCAGTCGGTGCAGAATGACGCTGAGATACATTCTCCCGATTACGTTGTCGGTGTCTTCTTCCCTGGGTGCAGCGAATGGTTCCCGGGAATTACGGACCCCCGCGATGTCGTTCATCGACACACTCTCCAATTGCCGGGACCTAAATGATCTGAAGCACCGCCCCTTCGCGTGAACACACGGCGCACCATGAATCAGGAGATCACGACCTAAGCCCCGTGAATCTCAGCAAGTTCGGGGACTGGGGTCCGCTCGATCATCGCCAGGCAGTTGCCAGCATTCTCTTTGCTGGCGAGTTTGGCGAGGATTCTGGATCGTTGTCGGAGGAGCCCAAAACTGAGTTTTACCCCATGCAGGGACGATTCCTGTTCGCCTTCCGCGGCGGCTTCCGCTGCTTCAAAAGCCTGTTGAGCAGCCCGGAGTTGATCCTGGGCTGCCGGGCGAACGGTCAGAAAATGGAAAAACAACATCAGCAGCAGACGGCGCGTTTCCATGCAGAGTGCCAGCACTTGATTACTTCGTGTGGCGGGGTCAACGCAATCTGAGAGCGATTTGGCGGATCCGAGAACCCTCTCCACCTGCGAGTCGAGATCCTCGAAATCGGGGGGAACGTCCTGCAGGGAAGTCAACCCGTCCCATTGCTGCACAAACCCTGCGTCCTGCCAAACCTGTTCATCGAGAGGGGCGACATCGGAATCACCAGGGCTGACGATCTCTCTGAGCCAGCCATTGCAGACGTCCACAAGGAAGTCCAGGCTGATCTGCAGGTGCTGATGCCGGCTGCGTACAATCGTGGCGTCTGTCAGCACTCTATCGACAGAGTTGTAAGCTTCGTGAACATCACAGAGAAGCCCATGAAATGCTTTGAGGCGGCCTTCATGCCGCCTCAGTTCCTTTCGCAGGGCCGTGTTTGCTTCCCCGCATCCCGCACTGAATGCGGCGACCAGCCGATAAATTGGTCCCGCCAGCCAGCGCAGGGCTTCGACGTTGCTGGACCAGTCCTGTTGAACATTTGGCTGTTCGATCAGGAATTCGTGGTGACTGCAGTCGAGCAGCAGTTCGAGGTAGCGACAAGTCAGCCGGACACGGGTGTAAAGAAACTGCCTGAATGCGTGAGGAGTCAGGTGGGATTCCAGTGGTGACATGACGCGCTGACCAAGGGCGAAGAATTGAAACAAATTGTCTGCCGAATTTTTCGGAATCTGGGAGTGTAAAAGATGAGTGGGAATTTGTCAACCAGGCAAGGAAATGAAACTGCGAGAATTGCCAGCTTTTGCTGTTCGGTGCAGTCTGCGCATTATTCCTGGAGCCCCCAGTCATCCTGGTTATGCCAAAATCTCACCAATCACCCGCCCGTGTACGTCCGTCAGCCGGTAGTCTCTGCCCGAGTATCGATAGGTCAATTGTTCGTGATCCAGGCCCATCAGATGCAGGATCGTGGCGTGCAGGTCGTGGACGTGGACGCGGTTTTCCACTGCTGAACAGCCGAACTGGTCGGTGGCTCCCCAGGCCATGCCGCCACGTACGCCACCGCCGGCCAGCCAGACGGTGTAGCCATAGTGGTCGTGGTCGCGGCCCTTCTGGCCTTCAGACGTGGGTGCGCGGCCGAATTCACCGCCCCAGACCAGCAGCGTGTCTTCAAACAAGCCACGCTGTTTGAGGTCCTGTATCAGGGCCGCAATTCCCTGATCGCAGGCTCGAGCGAGGACCGCGTGGCCACCCTCGATGTTGTCGTGCCCCGTGTCCCAGGCAATGTCGTAGCCGTCGATCGACAGCGATAACTGGACGGCACGGACGCCACGTTCCACCAGACGGCGGGCCAGCAGACAGCCTTTGGCGTATTCACTGTCGCCGTAGAGCTTCAGTGTGGATTCGGTTTCCTGGGAGACATCGAAGGCCTCCGGTACGCTGAACTGCATCTTAAACGCCATCTCCATCGCTGAGATCCGGCTTTCCAGTGCCGCATCCTGCTGCTGGTCAGCATGCAGGCGATTCAGCCGGGCCAGCAGAGCCGCCTGGCGTCGCTGGTCGACAGGTGTGACGAAGTGATTCCGCAGATCCTGCAGGACAGACTCCGGACGCATCTCGTGGATGTTGACATAACAGCCAGTGTACGCCCCGGGAAGAAAGCTGCTGCCCCAGTTGGCCTGACCGCCACGGGGCTGAGCGCGCGGGGACATGGCCACGAAGCCAGGCAGGTTCTGGTTTTCTGTTCCCAGGCCATACACCAGCCACGAACCCATGCTGGGGCGGTTCGGCTGCAGATGTCCCAGGTTCATCATCAGCATGGCACCGGCATGTTCGGGGATGTCGGTGTGCATCGAGTGAATAAAGCAGATGTCGTCGACACATTCGGCCACCTTCGGAAAGATGTCGCTGACCCAGCGTCCGCATTCGCCGTGCTGACGAAAGCGAAAAGGTGACGGGAACAAGCCGTTGCGGGTGTTGCGGAGCGATTTTCGGTCGACTTCGGCAGGACGCTGACCGGCATACCGCGCGATCTCGGGCTTGTAATCAAACGTGTCCACCTGGGACGGTCCGCCCGGCATGAAGAGCTGGATGATGCGTTTGGCCTTTGGTGCAAAATGCGGTGCTCGGACCGCCAGCGGCGCAGCCGGTCCTGGACCAGCCGGGCTGAAACCACTCGCAGGACCCCCAGCCAGCGCGGCGTTGTCCATCACTGCGGCAGCCAGACCCAGACTGCCGAAACCAGCTCCCAGTCTGCGCAGAGATTCACGGCGGCTGAATGGCGACAGCGGATTGATGTGAAAGGCGGTCATGGATGGGTCCTTATTCGATGTGCATGAATTCGCTGCAGCTGAGCAACACCTGAGCATATTGCTGCCACGGGTTGAGCGGTTGCCGGGGG
>JBEIEK010000439.1:0-4359 GCA_040382995.1 Planctomycetaceae bacterium | reverse complement strand
TGTCGACCAGTTCGCGGGTAGGAACGCTGGTGGCCAGTCTTGGTCCCGCTGCGCTTGCCGGGGTGCTTCCATGGCGGCAAGTGTTGCTGGTGGCTGCGGCGGTGGGAGTTGTGGCTGCGGTGTTGGCGCTGCTGTTGCTGCCGTCGCCAGCCGCTGCCCGTATACAGCCGGTTCCTGCGGCAGATGGTGGCTACGGGGGCCGTGACCGTTCACCATCACATGCCATGGACGACTGTTCGCTGGTTCGGGCATTCGGTCGATTCTTCAGCAGCGCTCAGTTTCTGCTGATGGCAGCAGCTTTGATGGGCATGGCAGTGCTCTGGGACTTCCTGCTGCTGGCTCCAATGATGCTGCAGGATGGGTTGAAGCTGAGTAATGCGGATGCGCTGCGCGTGGTTTCGGCAGTTCCGTTTGGCAGTCTGCTGGCTCTGCTGGCTGGAGGGTACGTATTCGATCGGCTGTCTCGCCGGGCGCGGGCCTTCGTCATGGGTGGACTGCTGGCGGTTGCCACTCTGTGTCTGACCATGTTCTCTGTGATGCCGGCATTCGGCCTGACACGGACGGTGCAACTGTTGGCCAGTACAGGCCTGCTGTTTGTTTTCGGGATGTGTTTGTCGCCCTGCTACTACATTCCGGTCAGCGTCTTTTCGACGGAATTTGGTGGTCGGCACTGCGGCGTGCTGGTGGCCCTGCTGGATGCCATCGGATTTGCAGCAGTCGCGGTATTCTGTCTGTGGAGTGGGCGGATTGTGGAGTCATCCGGCTGGCCGGTGCTGCTGCACTGGCTGACGGGCATTGGCCTTGCAGCCGCCGGGCTGCTGCTGGTGTTTCTGCTGCGTGAATCTCGAACTACTCGCTGAGCGTGCCCTTTGAGCTGGGGATGCCCGTCTGCCTGGGATCGCTGGTGACCGCCATCCGCAGAGCGCGGGCCAGCGATTTGAAGATGGCCTCGGAAATATGGTGGCTGTTGGTGCCATGATGCAGGATGGCGTGCAGGTTCATCAAAGCATTGGAGGCGACGGCCGTCCAGAATTCCTGAACCAGTTCCGTGTCGAAGTTGCCAACCTTTTCGGTCGGAAAGGCCACCTTCCAGACAAATGCCACACGACCACTCAGATCGACCGCGGTGGTGACGAGTGTTTCTTCCATGGGCAGCGTGAAGTGTCCATAGCGGTGAATGCCCCGTTTGTCACCCAGCGCCTGCTGCAGACAGCGTCCCAGGCAGATCCCGACGTCCTCGACCGTGTGATGCTGATCAACGTGCAGGTCACCGCTGGCTGTGACAGACAGGTCAAACAGACTGTGCCGGGCGAGCAGTGTGAGCATGTGATCGAGAAAGCCGACACCGGTGGAAATCTGTGACTGGCCTGTGCCATCCAGCGACAGCTGCAGGGAGATCTGAGTTTCTGCGGTCTTGCGGGTGATGGAGGCGGTGCGATTCATGGGACCTTCAGGCGAAACGCTGGAAGCGGGGCTGGGCGGGAAACGGAGCGGAGACGTTCAATAAACACGATCTTGCCGAAGATTCCGAGCGGGTGCACAGCGGATCCCTCACGCGGGGCCGAATTTCCGGCGAAAAGGATATCAGGGGCGGTAAAGTCGTCAGCTTGCGGAGGTTTTCAGGCGGTGACTTTGCAATCCCGGTGGCGGAAACGGAAGATGCCCGAGGATCCTCAACACCGTGTTCGGGGATGACCCCGGAACCGTGTTTGGACGGAACGGCAGCCATGTTTGAAAGGCTCTGGCAGTGGCTCATTCCGGCAGCCGGAGTGCTGCTGCTGCTGCGGATTCTGCAGTCTCGTCGCCTGACCAGAGACTGGACCATCGACTACAGCTTCCGCTGGTCAGCCCTCACGGCCGGAGTCATTGTGGTCGCGAATATGCCCGCATCCGGATTCATCTCCGCTGGTCCGGGCTGGCGTGGAATGCTGCAGTATCTCGTTGCCATCCTGCTGCTGACTCCTGCCATCTGCACGCTGGGGGCAAGACGACCTGGGGTCGGTCCATGGCAGTGGTTTGTCGTGCTGCCAATGATTCTTGTGCTGCTCTGGCCCGTGGTGGCTCAGGCTGCCGACACTTCCGGACGCACCTCTGTGCATCTGAGCAATCCGCAGCTGTGCGGATTTTGTCTGGCTGCACTGATGGGACTGGGGCCCGGACTGGGAACGGCCGCGACAGGCGCCGTACTGCTGCGGCTGTCGGCGGCTGTGCTGGCATTGTGTCCTCTCAGAAGCACCGGTGGCTGGGCGATAACAGCAGCTCAGCTGGTGCCTGTGGTACTACTGGCCGAGTCGTGGGTTCAGCGGAAGCTGATCGAGGGCCATCTGCAGCGACTGCAGCAGGCGGTCACGGTCGAGCAGCGTGCACGGGAAATCTGGCTGATGTTTCAGACGCTTTACGGGAGTGTCTGGCCGAGACGCGTACAGGACCGCATGCTGCAGTTTCAGCAGGGCGAACGCTGGACTGTGACTTTGGCGGACGCGGGTTTCCTGAGGCCTGACGGTCAGCCGGCGACGGACGAAGAATTGCAGAAGCCGCTGGAGTCGTTTCGGTGGCTGATGGGCCGATTTGTCAGCGCAGGATGGCTGGCGAACTGGCTTTCTGAAGTCCAGGATGGGCAGAGCGGAACGGCACAGGCTTAAATGGGCGTGCAGGGCAGTCCGAATGTGGCGGCCACGGCGGGATTGGCAACGCGACCCTCATACAGGTTGACGGCAGCCGCAAGGCCCGATTCTCGACGACAGACGTTCAGCAGACCTTCGCGGGCCATCAGTCGCACCCACGGAAAGGTAACGTTGCAGAGTGCGTACGTGCTGGTTCGACCAACAGCTCCGGGCATGTTGGTCACACAGTAGTGCACAATGCCATCGACGATATAGGTCGGGTTGGAATGTGTTGTGGGTCGGGACGTCTCAAAGCAACCGCCCTGGTCGATGCAGACATCGAGCACCACGGCGCCGGGTTTCATGAGTTGAAGGTCTTCAGCGGACACGAGCCGTGGTGCGCGAGCCCCCGGAATCAGGACGCCTCCGATAACAAGGTCGGCGCGCCGGAGTTGTTCGCGGATGTTATGCCGATCACTGAACAGCGTGTTGACGTTGGCAGGCATGATGTCATCAAGGTACCGCAGGCGATCAAGATTCACGTCGAGGATCACCACGTCGGCCTGAAAGCCGGCAGCAATGCGGGCTGCATTCTTGCCCACCACACCGCCACCAAGGATTGCAATGTGCGCAGGTTCAACTCCGGGCACGCCACCCAGCAGGATTCCTCGACCTTCCTGCGGACGTTCCAGAAATTTCGCCCCCTGCTGAATGCTCATCCGCCCCGCCACCTCGCTCATTGGAGTCAGCAGAGGCAGGTCCTGACCCTGACCACGCAGCGTTTCATAGGCGACCGCCGTGATGCCACTGGCGAGCAGGCTGTGGGTGAGGTGTTCGTTGGCTGCGAGGTGAAAGTAGGTGAAGACAATCTGACCACGCCGCAGCAGGGGCCATTCGGCGGGCAGTGGTTCCTTGACTTTCACAATCAGGTCCGCAGCAGCGAAGACCTCTGCGGCAGAATCCACCAGAATGGCACCGCAGGTCGTGTAGGCGTCATCCGGAATGCCACTGCCAAGCCCCGCTCCACGCTCCACGAACACCTGATGTCCGTCCCGGGTGAGCTCTTCAACACCGCCTGGCAGCATGGCGACCCGATATTCGTCGGCCTTGATTTCCCTGGGAAGTCCGATTCTCATGGCTGTGACCTGGGGTAAAGGTGGAGGAATGTCGTCGGACGAACTTGTCAGGCTGCAGTCACCGGGACCGCAGGTGGCAGCAGCAGCCGGTCAAGTCGGGGGCGAAAGATCACCAGCAGCAGCAGCGGCAGATACCACAGCACGTAGCGGCCGATGTCGTCGGGGTACCACATCTGGGCGGCAACGATGAGCGAGGTGGAGTTGGCGAGCAGTCCTTCAAGGTTCCGCTGGCGCGGCAGGGCCGTCATGGCCGTGAGCATGATGAAGAACACCGCGGCCATGATGATGCGAATCGCAGTCTGCCCCGTCGATACCTCCCCCACTACCGCCGACGAGTCCAGCAGGCGATAGACGGTCCAGTTGACGTTGAGCATCAGCTTTCCGGTGAATGAAGATGCGTCACTGGAGATCAGCAGCAGCGTGGTGAGCAGCACAGCGGAGACCGCCAGTACCGAGACCAGAAAGCGGAGGCTGGAGCGACGGCCGTAGGACACAGCCCATAGCGGGAGCAGGAATGCGGTGAAAAAGAGTGTCCCGCAGGCAAGTCCCAGCAGAACACCGGAGACAATCGGACGCCGCCAGGATGCAAAGGCCCAGATCAAACAGGCCGCAGGCAGCAC
>JBEIEK010000438.1:0-4377 GCA_040382995.1 Planctomycetaceae bacterium | reverse complement strand
GTTCCTCCCACCTCGCCCCTCCGGAGCCTCCACGGAAGACACAAACATCGTCTTCACGAACCAGTGGACCAACTCCGTAACGCTCGTGTGGATCTACCATGACGGAGGTCGCAGCGACTACGCTGCCGTGCCCCCGGGGCAAGCGCACAGGCAGCACACCTTTGTCGGGCACACATGGCTGTTGAAAGCCGCTGACGGACGCGAATTGGGGTGCGCGACGGCTGCCAGCGGAGTGAATGAATGGATCCTGAGCGATTCGGTGCTGGCCAGCATCCGCCGTGAGGCCGAAGCTCCACGGGGCCGTGGTGGCCGGCGTTCACCGGCGACAGGCCCGGACGGCAATTCAGGTTCTGAAAATCCTGGTTCAGCATTCGTCCGAGATCACAATCTGTGGCTGAAGTCGCCGGATTCCGGTGAGTGGCAGCTGACGCAGAATGCAACACCAGAGCACACCTTTCGCCGCGACGCCCAGCGAGCTCGCGCCATGGGAATGGACTATGGCCGCGCTGACTTCCCGGACCACGAGGCCGACGTGCACTGGTCCCCGGACTCCCGGCATCTGCTCGCCTTCCAGACAACTCAGGTGGCCGAACGTCGAGTGCATTACATTGAAAGCACGCCCGGGGATCAGCTGCAGCCCAGGCTGCAGTCCTATCCGTATCTCAAGCCAGGTGATCCCATCCCCACACCGACACCGCGGTTGTTTCGGAGTTCGGATCGCACAGAGATCCCCATTTCCAACGCCCTGTTTCCCAATCCCTGGTCGCTCGAATTCCAGCGTTGGCGACAGGATGGGAGCGGTTTTTGGCTGCTGTATAATGAGCGTGGTCATCAGCGTCTGCGGCTGCTGGATGTGAATACAGCCGACGGTACCGTGCAGACAGTGATTGACGAGTCCAGTCCGACCTTCATTCATTACTCATCTGACGGCAAGTTCGAGCTGCGTTGGCTGGACGACAACACCGTGCTTTGGGCGAGTGAACGATCAGGCTGGAACCACCTGTACCGTTACAGCCTGGAAACTCGTTCCCTGCAGAACGCGGTGACTCAGGGTTCATGGAACGTGCGGCGTATCGAGCACATTGATCAGGCTGGAGGATGGATCTGGTTTTTTGCGGTTGGAGTGGTGGCTGACCAGGATCCCTATCATGAGCATTTCTGCAGGGTGCGTCTGGACGGTACGGGCTTTCAGCGACTCACGGACGGAGATGGCACGCACACGGTGGAGTGGTCACCGGACCGCCGCTGGTTCCTTGATCGCTGGTCTCGAATCGACCAGCCCCCGCTGACAGAGCTGCGGACGGCGGACGGAAAATTGCTGTGTCTGCTGGAGTCCGCGGATGCCACTGAAGTGCTTGCCGAGTACGGCCGATTTCCCGAACGGTTTGTGGCTTCAGGTCGCGATGGCACCACAAGCATCCACGGAATCATTCATCGGCCTCGAGATTTCGACTCGACGAAGAAGTACCCGGTGATTGAAAACATTTACGCAGGTCCGCACGACCAGCACGTACCGAAAAGCTTTCGAGCCGGGCGTGGTCATCAGCAGCAGCTGGCGGATCGGGGGTTTGTTGTGGTGCAGATCGATGGGATGGGAACTGCATGGCGTTCCAAAGCATTTCACGATGTCTGCTGGCAGAATCTGAAGGACGCAGGTTTTCCGGACCGCATTGCGTGGCTGCGGCAGGCTGCAGAGGCCCATTCTGAACTGGACCTGTCGCGCGTCGGTATCTACGGAGGCTCGGCCGGTGGACAGAACGCCATGGCCGCAGTGCTGTGGCATGGAGACTTCTATCGCGTGGCTGTGGCCGACTGCGGCTGCCACGATAACCGGATGGACAAGATCTGGTGGAACGAACAGTGGCTGGGCGTTCCGGCAGGCGACGTGTATGAACGCAACTCGAATCGTGAACACGCACACTGGCTGCAGGGGCAACTGCTGCTGGTGGTCGGCGAGCTGGATCGCAATGTGGACCCGGCAAGTACGATGCAGGTGGCGAGGAAGCTTGTTGAGGCTGGGCGTGACTTTGAACTGCTGGTGGTGCCGGGGGCCGGTCACGGCGCCTGTGAGACTCCGTGGGCATCTCGGCGCCGTACGGACTTTTTTGTGAAGCATCTGCAACCCTGATTTCTGTTTGTGCTGAGTTCCCCAGGATTACAAGGATCACACTGATGTCCCAACCTCCATTTCGCGGCGTCTGCGCTTCTTCGGTGACTCCATTCCACCCAGACGGCAGCCTGTGGCTGGAACGATTGCAGCCGCATATCGACTGGCTGATTTCAGAATCTGTCGATGCGATTTCGCCGTTGGGAAGTTCGGGTGAGTTTCCTGCGATGGAGTGCCGGGATCGTCAACGGGTTCTGGAGGCAGCGACAGCGGCAGTGGCCGGGCGGGTTCCAGTAGTGGCAGGCACCCATGATTATTCAACTGCCCGTACCATCGAACTTTCACGATTTGCGGAGTCCTGCGGGGCTGACGCGCTGCTGATCGTACCTCCGTACTATATGGCCCCAACGCCGGCTCAGGTCATGGACCACTATCGCCGCATCGCCGAAGCCGTTCGAATTCCGATTCTGGTCTACCACAATATTCCGCTCACATCCGTGGACCTGACGACGGATCACCTGTTAAGGCTGTTTGAGGAGGGCGCGATTGCCGGAGTGAAGATGTCTCATCCGGAGCCGGATCGTCAGTGTCAGCTGTTGCAGGCGACAGGGGGACGGTTTGCGGTTTATGCGGGGATTGACACGGCGGCGTTTGAGGGATTGTGTCACGGAAGTCACGGTTGGATTTCCGGTATCCCGAGTACGGTGCCTGGGGCAGCGCGGAAGCTGTACGAGTCCATCGCAATCGAGGGCAATCTTCCTGAGGCGCGGCGACTGTGGCAGAAGCTGGCACCGCTGATGCGGCTGCAGTTTCAGGCGTATCATTCGAAGGGCGAAGGCGCTCACTGGTTCAGTACCATGAAGGCCGCCCTGAATCTGATTGGTCCGCCTGTGGGTGATCCACAGCCACCGGTGATGCCGCTGCCGGAGGTCTGGCGTGGTCCGCTGATTCAGATGCTGAGGGACCTGGGATACAGACCGCACACCGACAGCTGATGCTCATTTGCATTCCAACGCTGATTTATGGATTATCCCTCCCGGCGAGTCCCATCCTCCCTTTTCTGTTCGCGGCTGGCAAAATGCTTTCACAAACCGTTGAATATGCACTCCGCGCCATTGTCACGATTGCTCAGAACGCTGGCCGCGTGTGCACGGCCCGGGAAATCGCCGAGGCGACTCGCGTGCCCCCGTCGTATCTTCCCAAGTTGTTGCAGGCATTGGCAAGGGGCGGGATTGTATCGGGGCATCGTGGCCCGAACGGTGGATTTCAGCTTTTGCAGGACCCGCAGCAGCTGACGCTTTGGCATGTGGTCAGTGCGATTGAGCCGTTTCAGAGGATTCATCAGTGTCCACTGGGAATTCGGTCGCATTCGGGGCAGCTGTGTCCGCTGCACAGCAGCCTTGACCATGCCATGGCGACGATGGAGCAATTGTTTCGGCAGATGACGGTAGCACAGATGCTGCAGCAGCCAGGGCGTGTCACGCCGTTGTGCGAAGGATCGCCGCTGCCGTTGATGCAACTGGGTGGGACAGGGGTGTCTGAGAGTTTGGCAGCGGGAGCTGAGATGACGGCGCCTGAGGAGGGTTTGCAATGATTCGATCAGCAGTGACCATCAGCCTTGTTGAACAGGCTCGCCGGGGCCCATTTGTGTTTCACGGTGATCTGGAGAGTGGTTGTCGGGCAGCGGCGGAGCTGGGGTTTGATGCGGTGGAGATTTTTGCGCCATCGGCAGGTGTGGTTCGTGGTCTTGCGCTGCCGTCGCTGTTGGGGTCACACGGGCTGAAACTTGCCGCGCTGGGGACTGGGGCAGGGATGCTTGTGGAGGGCTTGCATTTGTGTGACGCCGATGCGGAGCGTCGTTGCAGGGCAGAGGAGTTTATCGGCGAGATGTTGAGGGCTGGGGCGGAGTTTGGTGCGCCGGCGATTATTGGATCGATGCAGGGGCGATGGACGGACGCGGTGCCGAAGCCGATGGCACTGCGGATGCTTGGGGAAGCATTGGACAGACTTGGCGCGCTTGCAGAGAGGCTTGGGACGCGGGTGTTATACGAGCCATTGAATCGGTATGAGACGAATTTGTGCAACACAATGCGTGAGGCGGCGGAGCTGCTTGGGGGTCTTGGGACGCGGCACGTTCAGATTCTGGCGGATTTGTTTCATATGAATATTGAGGAGTCGAATATTGAGGGGGGGCTGCGGGATGCGGCCGCTTTTCTGGGGCACGTGCACTTTGTGGATTCCAACCGGCAGGCAGCCGGGCGGGGGCACAT
>JBEIEK010000437.1:0-4391 GCA_040382995.1 Planctomycetaceae bacterium | reverse complement strand
GGAGTCCAGAAGCCGACAATCTCCAGCAGCACCCTGTGGCCGGATGTGTGTTCGAGGACGAAGTCCGGGATAAATGTCTTCTGGCCGGCATGCAGAATCTCGGCTTCCCGTTTCAGCATCCAGCCTTCCCGCGGTTCATCACCCCACTTTTCTGCAAAGTCCGCCTCGACCGCCGAATCAAACTCAGCATCCGACGGCAAATGACTGCGCAGACCATCTTCAGAGCTCAGCTGAATCCGCAGATTTCGCAGCCCCCGCGTTTCCATGAGGGCCTCCATGGTCCAGTCAGAGCAGCAGATCAGGGCTGGCAGGAATCGGGCAAAATTTACACCGTAACGCCGGGTTTCTCGAAGCACCGACGCCGGACCTGTCAATTCAATCTGCCATCTGCCACGTTCCAGCATGGTGATCGAGTGCATCAGCTGAGCAAGTCTGGCAGCGCGCAGAATCCGCTTGAAATCGCCGCCCGCACAGACCGTCACGGAAATCGCGGAATACAGCGCGGCCTGCATCTGGGCCACGTTGTATCGTGACAGCAGCTCCCGGGGACTCGGATAGCCAGGGAACGACTCCAGCCGATGAAACTCAATCACATCTGCAAACAAACTGTCGCTGATGTCCTGCCAGTCGCGCTGCAGACGCTGACTAATCTGTCGCCGCACTTCTTCGGCTGAGCTTTCAAACAGTGAGTCCATGCGTTCAACCAGCGGATGAAATTGCGCAGCTTCACTGAAGACGGCCTTTCGCAGCGCAGCCGCGCCGCGGCGTTCAGCTGACGCGTACACCGCCTGATCGTCCAGCAGTTTGCAGAACGCGTCCATGCGTCGCAGCGGACAGGCCGGGTCATCTTCCAGCACTTTGCGCACATCCTGGTGCAGTTCCCGTCGCCGCCGGCCGGAGCCCGTCCGGTACACCTCCAGCATGCGTTCCGCCAAAGACTCGTAAACAGCGTGCGTACGGCGACTCAGACGATCCGGGATGACCAGTCCGCGGTGGTGATCGAGGGTGGCAATTGACTGCTGTTTCGTCAGCATGCCGAACGCCCCCGCTTCCGCCGCACACCCTGAAAGCTTTCATGTCGGCGTCGCTGTCGTGAACGTTCCTCGTCCTTTGTCCCCGCGCAGACCACTTCATACAGGATGGCCCGCTCATCGCCGTTTCTTCGCAGAATGCGCCCCAGTCTCTGCCGGGCCTGCCGCGATGAACTCAAGCCCCCAATCACAATTGCCACCTTCGCAGCAGGCACATCAATCCCTTCATCCAGCACCTGATTCGCCACAATCGCGGGGTACTTACCGGAAGCGAATCCTTCGAGAATTTCCATCCGCTCCCGTTTGCCGCAGTGGCTGAGGAGGCAGGGGATGAGGAATCGCAGCGAAACATCCCGAGCCATCGCGTTGGATCCCGCAAACACGATGCAGCGTTCGCTTCCATGCAGTCGGAACAGATCCTCCAGGGTCCTGAGCTTCTCTGTGGCCCGGTCCTCGATCGATCGTTTTGCGTGAAAGGCTCTTAACGCCCGCCGGGCGTCGCCCGATATCGCGCTCGACATGCACAGCTGCTCCCACGTAAACCCAGGGTTCTCCTGCCGCGATTTACAAACGTACGACTGCACCTCCTCGGACAACAGGTCATACCGCCGCTGCTCTGCAGCATTCAAATGCACCGGTATTCGCACCACGTCATAGTCGGCAAGCGTTTTCCCGCGCACCGCAGTGATGGGCAGTTCGTACACCGTCGGGCCGATCAACTCCCGCAAATCCTCGTGCCGACCGTCAGATCGCTCAGGTGTCGCCGTCAGCCCCAGCCGCGCCCTGGCTGCACTCATCCGCGCTGCATCCCGCCGGATCGGGCCCGGCAAATGATGGCACTCGTCAAAAATAATCAGCCCAAACTGATCCCCCAGCTTCGGCATGTGCATGCAGGCACTGTCATACGTCGTCACCGAAACCGGCTGCACCCGAAAAACACCGTCGCCAATGATTCCCGCGTCGTAGTTCAGACTTCGCAGAATTCGCCGCTGCCACTGATACATCAGGTCTCGAACCGGCGCCACCACCAGCGTCGATACCCGCGTCAACTGCATAATCCGCAGCGCCACCTCCGTCTTGCCGGTGCCCGTGGGCATCACAATGCAGCCCCGCCGGCCGGTGGCTTCCCACGCTTCTACGGCCACTGCCTGCTCAGGTCGCAACTCACACACAGACCCAGACTTCCAGCAGACCTCCCGCGGTACGGGAATCCGATTCTCAAACCGGATCCGCCTCCGCTCCAGTTCACCAATTACCCGTTCGCTGTGCAGGGCGTCGCAGCGACAGGCACCAGCCCTGGAGTCATACACCCAGCCCACTGTAGGCATCCAGCCGTTCAAACGATCAGCCGGAATCCCATTCAGGAGCAGCGTTCCCGCCGAAAATGTCAAACTGGCGCCGCCGGTGTGCATGCTGAACCATCCTGTCGGCTGCGGAAGGAGACCCCCAGACCCCGCAGAACACCAATCCTTCCCACTTCCCACTTCCCACTTCCCACTTCCCACTGACCACTTCCCACTTCCCACTTCCCACTGAACCACTGAACCACTGAACCACTGAACCACTGACTACTGAACCACTTCCCCAACTCTCCACGCAAAATCGGTGTCCGTCAACCGATATTTCCTTTGCAATTCGCCCATTCTAATCCAACTTGTGTTCTCCGGCCAAATTAGCCGCCCCGCCATCCTGCATGTTGCCGCCGCACCCGGTCGATAATGCGCAGGAACGAATCGGCAGCCGCCTCGACGGTTGTGCTGTTCACCACGCTCACCGCAGAAGTTTTTCCGCCCCTCTTCTGACCCGGGCAAATGGCAGATCTGCCCTCACAATTCCACCCCGCCGAAGTCCGTCCGCCGGATTACTGGACCGACGCGCGCAGTCCGCTCTCCAGCCTCTGCTTTCTGCTCCCATGGCTGGCCGTCTACGAAGCCGGCATTTATGTGGCGTCCCTTGAAAGTACAGCGACCGTCCAGAATGGTGCCGATTACTGGATGCGCTCACTGCTGACCCACGCCGGTGCCGGCCACCTCGTGCTGCCAGCCCTTGTTGTGGGAGCCCTTCTTGCCTGGCACCTGGCCGGAAAACATCCATGGCGGCTGAAGGCTGAAACTCAGCTCGGCATGTTCGCGGAAAGCCTGCTGCTGGCGATCGGCCTGATGGCGCTCGGGAGATTGCACCAGGTACTCTTCGACCTGCACGTCCCCGTTTCCCACCAGACTCCGCTTGCCATGCTGCCCCCGGCTGCCGTTCGGGCCGTGACGTATGTGGGAGCGGGTGTGTACGAGGAAGTGCTGTTTCGACTGTGCCTGATTCCTGCTGCGTGTCTCGTGTTTCGCATGTTTGAATTTCCAGGTCGCCTTGCCGCTGTGATGGCAACTCTGACAACCAGCTTCCTCTTCGCCATCGCCCATCACATCGGTCCTGCGGCGGATGCTTTCAACCTGTACAGTTTCTCCTTTCGAGCGGCCGCGGGTGTGTTCTTCGCAGCCGTGTTTCTGATGCGAGGCTTTGGCATCACTGTTGGCTGTCATGCCGCCTATGACCTGCTCGTCGGTGTGCTCCTCGCACCACCCGGCTCGTTTCCGATCGATCACTCGTAGGGCCCCACACCAATGGGCGTTTCTGTCCCCCCCGGCCGGCCCACGCGAATTCGCCGCATCGACAGCTTTCGCTTTGCCTGCCGCGGATTGGCTGTGCTCCTCAAAACCCAACCCAACGCCCGCATTCACGCTGTCGCCACCGCGCTGGTCGTGACGGCTGGCTGGTGGTTCCGCATCGACCGCACCGACTGGATCTGCGTCACCCTTGCCGCCGGCAGTGTCTGGGCGGCAGAGGGACTGAACACCGCCATCGAATTCCTCACCGATCGGGTGTCCCCCGAGTGGTCCTCCGAGGCGGCTCGCGTGAAGGATGTCGCCGCCGCCGCCGTGCTGCTGAGTGCTCTCGCGGCACTTATCACCGGTTGCCTCGTCTTTGGGCCGCCTGCACTGCGGTTGCTGTCAGCCAACTGGTGACGGTGCATCCCCGAAACTGCAGCTCCGCAGTTGCCGGATTCGCCGCACTGAAGCGCGCCAACCGAGCCGCGACCGTCAGGGAGTGGTGCAATTGCCCATTCCGGCCAGTAAGCATAAGGTGTTGCCCCGGAAGTCCGTCGCACGGACAACCTGGCCCAGCAGCGACTTCGCCCATGGATGCCGAAAAATGGGTCTTTGCTCGTGTTGCGGAGGGAAAAAGACGGGCGTCCGTTTCGCAGAGCGAAACGCGACTGTCAGCAGGCTTAACGCCTTTTCACCATCCCGGCTTCGCTCTCACGCGACCCCGGGGATCGGCGCCGCGGCAATCACCACTGTTCCACAG
>JBEIEK010000436.1:0-4408 GCA_040382995.1 Planctomycetaceae bacterium | reverse complement strand
GGAGGCCCAGATTTCCGTTCAAACGCCTGGGCCCGATCATGCCAGGCGAGCGGTCGATCTCAATCGGCCGGTAACGTCCCTTCTGCGCTCCTGCTGCGGCACTGGCCGGGTGGGCACGAACTCTTACCGGGGGATTGACATCCCCCGCTCGCCTTGACTGCTTTTTTGCGGTGATGGAGAGAACTTCAACGCCATTGGGCGGAAGCCTGCGGGCAAAGAGGCCTGCAAACGCCCTCGGCAGCGAGCGCACCTGCGGTGCGAAACACAGCCGGGGGCTTCCGCCCAACCGCTGAAGAACCGCTGAACCGCCGGACTGCGGTCCGCGGGCGAAAAGCACTACCAAGCTGCATGGCACCCTGAGTCACTTCCTCGCAAAGCCTTTGAAAAGGCTTGCGTTTCCGCAGAAACTAAGCCATCCTTGTCCGCTCCGGCACCATTCTCCCCCAGTCTCACCGCGATCCGTCGCCTCAGAAAAGGGCCTCACAGCCATGCACGATCTGCATTTCAATCGTCGTCGGGCCATGCTTGCAGGTGGACTCGGGACGCTCAGCATGAGTCTTCCGGGAGTGGTGATGGGCAGCGATGACATCAACGAGTCCGGGCAGGCGGTCAGGGCTGAAAAATCCTGCATCTTTGTGCTCCTGTGTGGCGGTCCCAGTCACGTGGACACCTGGGACATGAAACCGGAAGCGCCGATTGACTACCGCGGGCCCTACATGCCCATTCAGACACGCGTCCCGGGAATGCTGATTAATGAAATGCACACAGAACTGGCAAAGCTCACCGACCAGTTCACGCTGATCAATTCCATGACCCATCCGGGCTCAATCAGCAATCACTTTGACGCCATGCACAACCTGCTCAGCGGACAATCCAGCAAGCGCGTGCAGGAGGGAGTGCTGAATGATCAGCCCTATCTGGGGTCCGTAGTCGCCCGACACAAACCCAGCACTCGCAATTTCGTTTCCAATGCGTGGCTGATTAAATGCGTGGGGCCACCTGTGTTCTGCGCGCCCAATATCGGGATCGGTGGCTACCTTGGTTCCGCTTACGCGCCCGTGTTCATCGGTTCCGCTGACAATCATCCTGCGATGCCGAATTTCCAGCCACCTGAGATCTATGCTCCGGTCGACGAACTGCGTTTCGGGGATCGCAGGTCGCTGCTGGCCCAAATCGAATCCAGTCGGTATGACCGTGACAAGCAGGTGCGTGACTGGTCCGACCTTCGCGTGCGCACCTACGACGCCATGACGCGTACTGAGGGTCGTCAGGCCTTCGAACTGCACCGCGAGCCGGATGCGGTGCGTCAGCGTTACGGCATGCATCCGCTCGGCCAGAACCTGCTTCTGGCACGCCGCATGGTGCAGGCCGGTGTCCGCTTCATCACGGTGAATGGCTGGGCCGGTCAGGCTGACTACGATAAACAAGGGCCCCCCAGCAGCAGCTGGGACATGCACGGTGGCAACATGGGTATGGGCAACGCCTTCGGAGACGGCTCCTATGGCATGGGCTTCTGCCTGCCACGACTTGACCAGGCCCTGTCCGCTCTGCTGAGCGACCTGCAGGAAACGGGACTGCTGAAGAACACCCTTGTGGTGGTCACCGGCGAATTCGGACGCACGCCCTATGTGCTGAAACAGGATCCTCCGGGGCGACAGCACTGGCCCCAGTGTTTCTCGACGATTCTAGCGGGTGCTGGCATTAAAGGTGGACAAGTCTACGGCAAGTCCAACCGCTACGGCGAATTTCCAACGCACAACCCCGTTCGCCCGGAAGAACTTGCCGCCACCATCTACCACGCGCTCGACATCCCGATCAATAACCCGCTTGAAGCCAATAACGCCCTGAAACAACTGACCACCGGCAAACCCATTCTCGAGCTGTTCGGCTGATTGTCAGTCAGCATCAAAAGCTACCACCAGCCTGAATCGAGCACCCCGGAATGGCTCGCCTGATCATCGCCTGCCTCGCACTGGCCACCGTCAGCCTGCAACCGCTCAAGACCCCCGGCAGGCCGCTCGACAAAACGCCTGCTGGTCTGCATCCTCACGTGTTTGCAATGGTCGTCTGCTGGCAATCAGACACGGGGCAACCTGTGGTCACGGAAATCAACCTCGACGCGGTCGAGCAGAATCGGAATCAGTTTCCGCAGGACAAGGTAAAACAGCGGGATTCCTGGTTTGAGTACGTGCCGAGCGAGGGCGGTGGGTTCGAACGGTACCGTCTTTTGGCTTCAGACAATGGCCGATTTACTGCCGAATTTCAGCAGAACAGTGGCGGGACGCTGACCTCTGTCTTCATTGTCCAGTTCATGATTACCAGCCGGGAATTGCAGCAAAGTGGCCGGACCGACCTTTGCCGCGTGCTGCGGGTGCTTGGCTGTAAAAGTCCATAAGTCTGTGCAGCGACGAAGCTTGTTGCAGACGGGACGCTGAGCACCCGACGGACCGATGTGCCGGGCGGCGAAACCGGACAGTGAATGGCCCCGGCAATACTGATGCCGGGCGGAGGCGACGGATATCCACGAGCAGTCATTCCTGCGGTGGCCCGAGAGGGTCGCGTGGATTGGGATTCCCGGCCGCTTTACACGCAAAAAAGCCCGAAGTGAGAACCGATTTTCAGATATCGGAATTCGGGAACGGCCGGATTTGCCGATTTTGTTTGTTGGGCGGGTGTCTCGTCGATCAACAGCTCGATGCCTGCTAGAGTTACGCCAGCACCCTGCATTTCCCAAATTCCGTTTCCGTTGTCAGGTGGGCTCGATGGCGTTCAATTCTGGTTCGGTTCTGCGCAAAACTGGTTCAGGCACAGCAGACCACGAAGGCAAACCAGCAACCTGGCCAGCGTTCATGCGACAGGTGCGCAGCTGGTTTCAGGGGAAATCTCAAAACCGAATTCGGTCCAAAAGTCACGTTATCAAGCCCGCGCGAAGCCGCCGTCGCACTCGAATCGAGGCACTCGAGGAGCGCGTGCTGCTGTCCGGTGACGTGGTTGTAGGCTTCGGTGACGTGTACGGCGTCCGTGGTTCGATCGATGTGGATCAGGTCGGCAACTACACGCAGGAAGACGGTGGAACTCTTGAGATCGAGATCAACTCCACCACCAGTTTTGACCGTGTTCAAATCGGCGGTCAGGCGACACTGGACGGACGTCTCAAAGTGCTTGTGGATCCGTCGTATCAGCCGGCTGAGGGCGACACCTTTGCGGTGCTGTCGCTTTCGCAGCCTGCCGACGGGAATTTCAGTGACTGGGAGGGGATCCAGCTTTCCAATCAGTTCCGACTGGTTCCGGTGCTTGGTCCCAACTCCCTGCTGCTGGTGGTATCGCAGACCAGCAGTGAAATCGCATTCCGGACGGGATCGGCGACGTCCGCAAATCAGATCGCGACGGCCATTGGCGGCGGCTCAGGCAGTGTGACACTGACGGACGTGGAACTCTCACTGTCTTCCTTCATTCACGTCCGCGGCAATTTCACGGTCGAAAAGCACGCCACAGAACGCGTCACTCTGGCCACCGGACTCCCACAGAATCTTGGCGAAGCTGGCGCGGCAGAACCGGTTCGGGACTACCTCGAACAGGTCATTCAGGCGGCCTCAGCGAATGATCCGACCATCCAGGTTTCTGAAAACCTTGCCCAGATTACCAACTGGCCGGTTTCGATGCTGACATTTGGGCTGGCGAACGCAGAAGTCTTCGTGGGTTACGGTCTGCCAGACCTCTCCAGTGCGAACTGGGCTCAGGCGGACGATCTGTTCGGATTTGCCTTCCACAATGTGGAATTCGGCTTCTCCTGGGCGTGGACGTCCAACCCCTCGCTGCTGATTCCATCGATCTACAACCCGCTGCAAAGCTTCTTCGGGGCCACGATGTCGGCGCAGAATGCCGAATTTGTCGGGGGAGGCGATGTTCTGCAGTTTTCCGGCACGGGCTTTGAGCTGCAGTGGAACGACAACTTCGGTCGCTGGCCGCTGGGTCTGGGCCCGGCAGTCATCGATTGGGCCACCAGTTATCCCACCAGTTCCGCCGGCGGGTTTGGGAAAGCGATCCCCACGGGCCAACTGGATGCAAATGGAAATCCGACATTCATCCGCATCGCACACGATGGCAACCAGCGACTGGGACTGGGTATTCAGCACGCGGAAGTGACAATCGCGGACTTTATCCACATTGACGGCAGTCTGTATTTTGAAAAAGGTCCCCAGCAACTCGTCACTCTGGCCACCGGTCTGCCACAGAACCTTGGCGAATCCGCAGCCGCCGCTCTGGTTCAGCCGTTTGTGGATGCGGTTGCGGCCGCGGGTCTGGGCATCGAATTCCCCAGCGTCGATGACGATGGCAATCCGATTCCACGATTCAGCCGGATCACGGGCTGGGACGTGGCCACAACTTACCTTGGTGGCCATGACCT
>JBEIEK010000435.1:0-4432 GCA_040382995.1 Planctomycetaceae bacterium | reverse complement strand
GGCAGCGGCCCCTCCTGCAGCAGCTGCTGAAGTTCCGCCTGCAGCACCGTCACCTCCGACTGCTGATCACGCTGCAACTGCCGCAGTCGCTCAATCCGCTCCCGTCGCTCAGAGACGGACGCCAGCCCAGGACCCGGACCGTCCGGTGAAGCCCCCGGTGGCTCGCTGAGCACAAAGTTGTCGGCATCCAGTGTCGGACGCAAACCCGGCAGATGGCCATAACTGTCAATGAAACTGTAGTCGATGCTGCCGTCCCAGCCGTTCGACAATCCACCGGCAAACTCCTGACGCAAGCCACCTCCTTCAATGGTGCCTGTGAACTGCCGCGAACGCGTGTCCAGAATCAATCGCAGCTGCTGCCACTCGCCCGGACGCAGCTCTGCCACCGACTGCAGCTGATCTGCCACACGGCAGAACACTCGATCCGCCGTGAAAAACAGCTCGACAGCCGCGGAATTGCCGGGACCGTGCCCCAGATAATAACGCCATGAACCACCGGCCTCCGGTGTCTCCGCCTGCACGCGAAAATCAAAACCCGCCCGAAGCCGTCCATCCGCTGCGATCGGTAACCGGCGAATCGTCACGCCAAACCCGTCATACTCGCGGCGACCGGGCAGAAAGAAGCCCTGCTCGCCCCGCGCATAATCCGCCGTGAACGGACTCTGTGATTCCGCTCGCAAACGCACAACACTGTTGGGACCTGGATTCCACGGCGCCGTTGGCACGCCCCCAGGCGGCTGCAGTTCGAGATCTCCGTCGATGCCGATGAGCTGTTCCAGTTCCTGAACGGCGGCAGCCATCGAGCCCTCCGCTGGCGTTGGCTTCGGCACCGGGAATTCGCGGGAGACTGGGGGAAAGGGCGTTCGCCGCACGGCAATCTGATCGACTTCAAAGGCAGGGGAAACAAGTGTTTCGGATCCCTCGCCGGCAAACTCGAGCAGTTCAGGAACAGAACTCCACGGGGCTGTCGATGACGAACACTCGGCGACGGATTCCGGTGTGCCACAGACCACTCTGATGTCCCCGGACACGGGCTGCAGGCTGAGTTGCAGGTTGAACCATTCACCGGGCTGATAACGTCCCAGCTGCACCGCAGGATTCGTCCCCGCCTGCAGGATCTGGCCGGCGTGAAAGAGCAGTGTCAGTGACTGCCGACGGTCTGCGGACAGCAGCGTCAGTCGGTGCGGAGCGGTGTTGCTGCTGCCGGCAGACACAGGGCCGATCCGCAGGTCAGCATTCACACAGACAGGCCTTGATAAATCCGCGTCCGTCGCGCCGTCCGGCGCTTTCTCAGTCGCTTCACCTGTCAGATGCAGGGCCTGCCAGATCCGCCACGGTGCCTGGCCCTCGGACGCTGCAGTGCCCCGACCGCCTCCGGGGTAGACGTTGTGAAAGGGGCTTTGAGCTGCGGCAGTCACAGAGACGTTGCCGGTATATCGCCAGGGTGGCACGAGCACTCCGTAGCTGCTGCCCGCCGCAGGCGCCTGCAGTTCAAAGTCCCCATCAAGGTCTGTGGTGAGCCGCAGAACGGCTGCCGGGACGGGCTGCTGCAGCTGTGACAATCGCGCGGCAATCTGCTCCGCACGCTGCCGCGAAGACTCCCATGCGGCCGCCGCCTCCGCTGCCGGCAGCAGCGGTGCCAGGGCCCTCACCCGCTGCTTCTGTTCAGAACCCGGAAACGGATACCGACTGCTTTCAAAGATGCCGTAAAGCGCGTAGTAGTCCTGCGTCGAAATCGGATCAAATTTGTGATCATGACATCGCGCACAACCGACACTCAACCCCAGGAAGGACTGGCCCAGCGTGTCAATCGTGTCCTGAATGGTCAGATGCTGATAATTTTCGGAATCAAACCCAAACCGCCGTGAGATTGCCAGAAAGCCCGTCGCAATCGTACGGTCGGCAAAACGCTCGTCCGGCTGCCCGGCTGCCAGCAGATCGCCCGCCACCTGTTCACGCACAAACTGGTCGTAGGGCAGATCCCGATTGAAGGCATCAATCACGTAGTTGCGATAGCGCCAGGCAGACGGCACAGGGTAGTCGGCCGTTTCACCCGCCGTGTCCGCATAACGCACCACATCCAGCCAGTGCCTGCCCCATTTCTCGCCGTAGGCCGGCGATGCCAGCAGCCGATCGATGACTTTGGCAAAGGCATCGGCTGACTGATCACTGATAAATGCGGCTACCTCGGCGGGGGACGGAGGCAGACCCGTCAGATCAAAGGTCACGCGTCGGATCAGCGTCCGCCGATCGGCCGCAGCCGCAGGTTCCACACCCGCCTGCCGCATTTTCGACAGCACAAACGCGTCCACAGGTGTCCGCGCCCACATGTCACCGGCGGTTTCCGGAATCGACACCGCGGCCAGCGGCTGGAACGCCCAGTGCCGCTGAACTTCAAAGGCGCCCGCCTGCTCCGGCCAGAACGCACCCGCCGCAAGCCATTCGCGAAACTGCCGCACCTGCATTTCTGACAGCGCCGCATCGGCGGCCGGAGGCATCGCCGAAACATCCGGGCCACGCGCGATGGCCTGCAGCAGCAGACTGGCGTCGGGCCGCGACAGATCAACCGCCGGGCCGGAATCACCTCCCGACAGCAAAGCCGCTTTTGAGTCCACCCGCAGCCCGCCGGACACCCGCTCTCCTCCGTGGCAGCGAAAGCAGACAGCCGCCAGCACCGGGCGAATGTGCTGCTCAAAGTACGCCTCCGTGCCCGCCTCAGAACCTGCCCCCGGACCGGCCGACACCGAGGGCTCGTCGGCCCGCACCAGAGAACAGAAACAGCACAGCGTCAGCCACGCGGTCAGCAGATGTTTGGACATGAGCCTGAAATCTTTCATCACGGCGTTGTCTCCCGCAGCAGCCAGACCGCCGGACTGCGAATTCCCGGACGGATTTCGCCACTGGCAATCACAGCACCAAACTTCGTCTGCACCACCGGTGCCGTCACCACTGCCGGAAGAAAATTCGGCCCCGGCAGCCATCGATTCTCAGCAATCATCAACTGCTGTGTAATCCGTGGGAATCCGCGATGAGTCGTCGGATTTTGTCCCACCTGACTGCCGTCGTCGCCACCCAGCAAAATGGGGATCCCCGGCCGCAGCACAGGCAGCGGCGATGGAGCTGCCACGCTGGGCTGCGAAAGCGCCGGTAATTGCTCCCAGCCGCGCTGCGGATCCAGTTTCCAGACGTCGCTCAGATAACGCCGCACCAGCGACTGCTTCGCATCATATTTGAGCTCCGCGCCTCCCACGATCAGCAACTGGTCGCCAACAGCCCCGGCCGCTGCCAGAATCCGCGGAGCACCCGGGAACTTCGGGAGCGGACTCCAGTGCGGATTTGGCTCCGCAGGATCCAGCTTCCAGCCCGCAGCTTCCGCCAGTGACGTCGGAGTCGTCTGGCCACCGAATATGTACACCGTACTGCCGACAAGCGTGCCGCAGTGATTGGCCAGAGTCACCGGAAGTTCCGGCAGTGATCGCTGCTGCAGCTTCCCGGAAACCAGGCGAACAGCCGTCACCTGCGACGAGTGGCCGGATGCGGAGCTGCCGCCCACCAGAATCAGCTCGTCGTTAACCGTCGCCGACGCGCCATAGCCAAGCGGAGCCGGAAGCGTGCCAACCTGCTGCCACACGTGAGTATCCGTCGCGGCACTGTCAGCCGTGCCGGTGCCATTCGCCAGCATCTCAACCACGGAAAGCGGCAACGCGAACACCTTCTCAGACCAAACCTTCTGTCCACCTTCCCACGGCTTCTTCCCCGGAAAATTCGCCCCGCCGGCAAACAGCAGCTGATCGCCACTCACACCCAGATACCCACCAGCAAACCCCTCCCGATCCGGCAACGCAGGTAACCCCACCACAACCTCGGCAGCCTTCACGCTCTCGCAAAGTACGCAATCGGGAGGGCGAAGCTCCTGCTGAGCCGCAACTCCAGCAATCGCAAAAAAAAGTTGATCGGTCACAGCTGCGAACAGCGCAAAAACATAAAAACGGTGCAAATGCAGGCGCATACACCAAACCTCCGGATGATTTTCAGACACATGCAGTGAATGCTACACTGCGGGACAGGGATCTCAAAATGCCGAAACGCCGCAGCGGGTGGTTTCAGGAGACTTCGGGAGCAGGTGATGACAGAGCGACTGGTAACCTTTGATGACGTACTTGTGGCAGAAGAACGCATTCAGGCGCATGTCTTCTCACCGCCCCTGATTCGCTCGTGGGCGCTGGAACGTCATCTCGGATTGCCGGAATCCCGTCGTGTGTGGCTGCGCGATTACGGCTGGACGCCTTCGGGGTCCTTCAAACTCTTCGGGGCGTGCAGCTGGATGGCGGCTCACCACGGTCAGCTCAACGGTCGCCCCGTTGCCGCCCACTCCTCCGGAAATTTTGCCTCGGGCATCGCCTATGCCGGCATGCGATTTGGCGTCCGCGTG
>JBEIEK010000434.1:0-4434 GCA_040382995.1 Planctomycetaceae bacterium | reverse complement strand
CTGACGATAGCTGGGGGATTGAAATGTCCCAATTTGCCTGTCCTCGCACCGTTTCGCCATCCCAGCTTCGCCCTCCCGGCACTGCCTCCTGCCGGCAAGTCAAGGCCCGTCGGCATCCGCCCGCAGTGCCTCCACCAGCGCCCTGACGCGGTGCTCAGACACGGACTGCAGTCGATCAGCAGAATCACATGCTGCTCCGCGGACGGCGATCACGTCGGCCCCTGCATCCCGCAGGACAGGGAAATCGAGGTGAGAAACCTGGCCAGCCAGAGCGAGCAGCAGGTTGTGTCGGTGGCACTCTCTGGCAAACGCCTGCAGTTGCGTCGGTGACAGCCAGTCAGGCAGGCGCTTTCCGTCTTTCACGAACGTGTCGATCAGCACCACGCGAGCGTGGGCATCGATGGCTGCGGAAAGCACGTGTGCAGGATCAGGGGCATCGGCTCGATCGGCGTCCGCGTAAGCCACGGCCACCCAGGCGACTGCAGGAGTGGCAAGTTGTCGCAGCTGAGCCCAGTGTTGCTCCCAGTTGGGTACGCTGCGGCAGCCTGCGAGCCCGCACTTGAGAAAGCGAACTGCGGGTTGTTCGTGAAGCAGCCCGGCAAAGGCCTCGCGGAACTCAGTTGCTGTTTTTGTCGGCTGCGGACACGAGCTGAACCAATCGCTGAGTTCGCCAAGGGCAAAACTGAGTGGCGGTGGCTGAGGGATGTTTTCGAACGTTTGGAGGATGCGGCGGAGGGTGTCCAGCGGGGCCATTCCGAGGGGCCCGGCTGAAGGTTCCTTGACATCGACGATGTCGGCTCCGCCACGGACAGCGAGCAGTGCTTCTTCGGGGCTGCGAACAGACACGAGCAGTTGCGGACGACCCACAGAGAGCCTCCGGGGAGTTCAGCGAGGGCGATGAGGGAGGGGTCAATAAAAAAGCCCCGCGAGTTCCGAGGGAACCGGCAGGGCCGTTTGGATTGCGGGCAGTTCGTTCAGGTCGCCCGTTTCGGTTCAGAGTTCGGGAACGGCATCTTCGTCCACTTCGGCTTCGGCTTCGACGGCTTCTTCGGCATCTTCGCCTTCGATTTCGAGTTCGACATCGAGGTCGATGTCTTCGGCGGCTTCTGCCTCGACGTCGACGCGTGGTTCCTCTTCGACCTCATCTTCGGGCGGTGGAACGACGACCTGCACGAGCGGTGTGCCGTCGGAATTGAGTTGTTCCTTGATGGGCTGCATGAAGTATTTGCGTTTGCCGCGGGCCATCAGGGTATTGAGAAGTTCTTCGGCCTTTTGTTTTTCGTAGAAGAGAAACCGGCCTTCTTCGCGCATGGCGTTACTGTAGACAACCCAGACGATTCGTCGCCGCTGCATTTGTTCGCGGGCGCGTTTGGTGCGGGGCCGGGCGGCTTTTTTCTTTTTGGCGGCGGCGTCTTTTTTGTCGCCTCTGGCCGCCTTTTTTCTGCCGGAGGACTCTGCTTTTTCCTCACCGGTTTTTCGGGTTTTCTTCTTTACGGATTCGGTTGATGCCTCGGCGGCTTCTGCCGCTTCGACCTCACGCCGCATTGCAAGGCGACTTTTTGCCATGGTTTGCTGCCACACATCCTGGAGAACAAATGGATTCTGCACACCCCTGCGCAGCCATCCGGAAGATGGGAAGAATAACATTCAGCGCTATTTGAATCCACCGGGAAACCGGGGTTCTCTGGAGTTTTCCACGGGGCAAATCAGAAGATCATGCGATGGACGATCGGGATGGGCGGGAATAATCCGGCTGCAATCCTGAATCCCTGCGGTGCTGGATCCTGTTCACGACATGGGAAATCGCCTGCTTCATCGCCCCCCGGTCGACTTCGTGCAGATCGATCGGACGCCCGATTCCCTGCAGCATGGTGACCGTCAGCCGTCCACCCAGGTGCTGCCGAAATTCTTCCAGACCATCGAAGACAAGCTCGGTTTGGGAGAGCACGGGGTGATCATTGAGCAGCCCCAGCCGTTCGAGGGTTTGCAGAACCTGTTCCGCAGCAGACTGGGGCAACCCATGCACCATCGCTGAATACACCGTGTCAAAGGCCACACCAATCGCCACTGCCTCACCATGCCTCAGCGAAAAATTGCTGAGCGCTTCCAGCTTGTGGGCTGACCAGTGTCCGTAATCCAGCGGTCGCGCTTCCAGCATTTCGAACGGGTCCCCGCCCGCAGTGATGTGCTGCAGATGCCAGCGGGCCGATTTCTCAATCGCAGTCCAGCACTGCGCCGACCTGCGCACAATCGCCTCTGCATGTTCATGGAGCCAGCCGAAGAATTCCGGGTCCTTCAGCAGGGCCACCTTGACGGCCTCACTGAAGCCGCAGCGGAAATCGCGATCGCTGAGTGTTTCCAGAAGCCGTCGATCGTTTACGACACCCCACGGCACTGCGAAGGCTCCGAGCCAGTTCTTTTTGCCGAACAGATTGACCCCGTTCTTGACCCCCACTCCGGAGTCTGCCTGGGCCAGTGTGGTTGTGGGGATTCGCACCAGTCGCAGGCCTCGATGAGCAATGGCAGCAGCGAAGCCCACCGTATCGAGGACCGCCCCGCCACCAATCACAACCACATAACTGCGGCGGTCAAGGTCGGACTCGTTCATCACCCGCAGCATCTGTTCCAGCACATGCACGTCGTTCTTAATGACTTCGCCGCCGGGAACCACCTGGGGTGGCCCGCAGGAAATCAGCCGTGAAGCATATCTGCGACCGAACGCGTGCAGACGCTGACGCAGGTCCGGATTGGCTTCCGCCACACACTGGTCCACCCAGAACTGAACCCGCGGAATTCGCTCTTCGGATGCTTCCAGCAGGTCCGCCAGCACAGCGGAATCACCACCGAAGACATCGGATGTGAAGCGGAGACGGTGCCGGAAGGAGACTACGAAATCCACATCAGCTGTACTGTGGCCCGGATTCATGGTGAGTTCGCAGTTGTGGTGGGAAACTGGGAAGGCAGGCGATTGGGAAAACGGGGGATTCGGAAGGGCCACATCCGGTTCGGCCCCTGCGAGCTGTCGTAAATTGTCTGAACTCCGCAGCCTGTTGGCAAGCGTGGGAGCTCGGCACGTCCCCAGACCGCTGCAGTCTACCACATTCAGAGGCCATCGCCCCGACGAATCCCTGCGTCAGCCACAAATCCGCAGGGCAGCCCGCATAACCGTTACAGACGTTGTCCTTGTGCGCAGAACTCCGAGACATCGGCAAAGCCTGCGCTTTGCCTGAGCTACCCATTTCGCGCAGGACGAAAACATTTGCGGCGTTACCCAGAGGTTGTCTGAGAAACACCAGGATTCTGAATGCGGCGTGTGCATTCAGGGTGGTTCGCCAGACAAGCTCAGCAAGAACGACGTCGAGGAGAATTCAGATGAAGGCAATTACCCTTACAGCTGCACTGGTCGTGCTCTCAGTAGCCAACAGTGCCCAGGCCGGAATCTTCGGCCTGTTCAAGTCCAACAGCAGCTGCGGTGGCTGCAGCGTTGAGCCCACCTGCTGTGCTCCAGTCGATCCCGCCTGCTGTGCTCCGGTTGATCCAGCCTGCTGTGCACCGGTCGACCCACACTGCTGTGCTCCGGTCGAGCCCACCTGCTGTGCTCCCTGCGAGCCTGCATGCAACGCTCCCTGCGAGCCCGCCTGCTGTGCTCCGGCTGACCCGCACGCCTGTGCTCCGGAAGCCTGCGGCGACGGCTGCGGCAGCTGCCACACGAAGAAGAAGAGCTGGTTCAAGCTGCCGAAGCTCCGTATGCCCAAGTTCAAGCTGCCGAAGCTCGGTGGCTGCGGTGACAAGTGCGGCGATCCCTGTGGCGATGCCTGCCATGAAGTCACCTGCTGTGCACCGGTTGACCCAACCTGCTGTGCACCATGCGACCCGACCTGTGCTGTCCCCTGTGACGGCTGCAAGTAATCACAGGTCGGCGTAAGGTTCGGTGATTAGCCAGCGTGATGAAGTCAGATCGACAGGTGAAGGGGCGGCAGTCGTGAGCCGCTCCTTCCTGTCCCGGAAAAGTAAGGTGCGGCCCATAACTTCGGAAAGGACGCCTGCGATCCTTCAGTCACGGTTAAAAGCCCAGCCTTCCGCCCCGCAATGCTGAGATCAGTGAGCCTGCTCACTCTGGGGAACACGCCATCCGGGTTACGCCGGTTCAGCGGTTCCACCATCAACGGATCAGCAAAAAGGGTGGAACCGTTGGAGACAACAGACGGCGATGATTCTCCCTTCCTGGCGAATCATCGCCGTTTCTGTTTTCCCGCTCCCAGCTGTCAACTCCCTCAATTTTCCACCCCCCGGAAGGCGAGGACTCTGGCTTTTTTCCCCTGATCCACCGTAATCTTCCCGCAGCAGGCTCGCCGCGTCACCTTTCGTCGGCCAATCCAGTACCCAGCCAAACTCAGCTCGCTGCAGGTTTCCATGTTCACGTCGCTCCGATCT
>JBEIEK010000433.1:0-4466 GCA_040382995.1 Planctomycetaceae bacterium | reverse complement strand
GGAGGATGACGAAACTCTCGCCACTGTCGGATCACTGACAAAACAGGAAATCCAGGACATCCGCCTGACACTCAACCGCATCGAAAACGGCACCTGGGGCACCTGCGTCAGCTGCGGACAGGCGATCGACCCCGAACGCCTTGCAGAACTCCCCACCACCTGCCACTGCAGTCGCTGCGCGTGAGACCAGTGCACACCGAAACTGCGTATACATCAGCCGCCGGACGGCAGTCCGCGGGCTCAGTGCAGAAATCACGCCCAGCAAACGCGACGATCCGCCGCACCTGCGGTGCGAATCACAGCTGGGGGCTTCCGCCCAACCGCTGCTTACTCCTCCCGCCCCAAAAAATTTCCGCCATCTCCTTTTCCCATTTCCCCACTCCTCCCGCTAGAATACGGCCCGCTACGGCTTTACCCGCTGCTTTTCTCGCTACCGCCGAACCCGGGCCCAATCATGTTCCAACCCGTCTCTGACAGTAATTTCGTTTCCGGCGAACACCAGGTCCTGCACTTCTGGAAAACGCGGCAAACCTTCCGCAAACTTCGTCAAAAAAACGCCGGTCGCGAACGCTGGAGCTTTCTCGACGGGCCCATTACGGCCAACAATCCGATGGGCGTCCACCACGCCTGGGGACGCACCTACAAGGACACATGGCAGCGATTCTTCGCCATGAACGGGCGCGATCAGCGGTATCAGAACGGCTTCGACTGCCAGGGACTCTGGGTCGAAGTGGAAGTCGAAAAACAACTGGGCCTGGGCACCAAAAATGCCGTCACCGAATTCGGCATCGACCGCTTCGTCAACGAATGCAAACGCCGCGTGCTGCGGTTCGCCGCCCGCCAGACCGAACAGTCCGTCCGCCTTGGATACTGGATGGACTGGGATGACCCCGCACAGCTGCGACACCTCGCCGAACACCTCGGGGCCCCCGAACCTGTCTCCCTCCATACGCCCTCCGGTCATACCGTCACCGCGCCCGCCCACCAGCTGGTTGAACAGCTCGGCCGGCCGGAATGGGGTGGCAGCTACTTCACCTTCAGCACCGAAAACAACGAAACCATCTGGACATTCCTGAAAAAGTGCTTCAATCGTGGAAAGATCTATCAGGGCCACGACGTAATGCCGTGGTCCGGTCGCGGTGGCAGCGCCTACTCCCAGATGGAAATCGCTGAAGGTCGCAAACTCACCACCCACAAAAGCGTGTTCATCCGGCTCCCAATCCAGCGCCCCAACGGCAATCCTCAGGACCGCGAATACCTGCTCGTCTGGACCACCACCCCCTGGACGCTCACCAGCAACGTCGCCTGCGCTGTAAATCCGGATCTGGAATACATCCGCGTCCAGTCTTCACGCGACAATGCCATCTATTACTTCGCAAAGGAAAACCTCAATTACCAGCGACTCGCGACCGAATTCCGCGAAGGCTTCGGACGCCCGGAATGGAAATGGCCCGAATCCGTCCCCAAACTCAAAACCATCGCCCAGATCCTGAAAGAGCAGGGCGGTTTCACAGAACTCGGCACCCTCACCGGTGCCGAAATGGTCGGCTGGACCTACTCGGGCCCGTTTGATGACCTGCCCGCTCAACAGCAGCCAGGTGGCGTTCCGGTCGACGACCGCCTGCTGGACCGCTGCGGTGCCAGCAGCCATCGCGTGATCGACGGTGGTCGCGATTCCCGTGGTAACCCCAACGTCGTCGCCGGCGAAGGCACCGGCATTGTCCACATTGCCCCCGGCTGCGGTGATATCGACCACAAAATCGGCACTGCACTGGGACTCCCCGTGATCGCTCCCCTCAATGACGACGGCACCTACTCCGGCGAATTCGGCGAATTCACTGGTCGCTCCGCCATCGCCCCAGAAACCGCCGAGCTCGTCTTCGAGAAACTCCGCCAGCGCGGACTTCTCGTCGCCGTTGAAGTCTACCCCCATATCTATCCCCACTGCTGGCGCACCGGCGACGAACTGGTCTTCAGACTCGTCGACGAATGGTTCATCAACATGGACTGGCGCGAAGAAATTCGCGATGTCACCCGCCAGATCCGCTGGCTCCCCGACAGCATCAACGGCCAGGAACGCGAACTGGAATGGCTCGCCAGCATGGGCGACTGGATGATCAGCAAGAAACGCTTCTGGGGGCTGGCTCTGCCGATTTGGGTTGACGAACAAACTGGCGATTTCGACGTCATCGGCTCTTTGGCCGAACTGAAATCCCGCGCCGTCGAAGGCTGGGACCAGTTCGCCGGCAATACCCCTCACCGCCCCTGGATCGACCACGTCAAAATTCGCAATCCCCGCACCGGTAATCTCATGCGGCGCATCCCCGATGTCGGCAATCCATGGCTGGATGCCGGGATCGTCCCCTTCAGCACCATGGGCTATAACCATAACCGCGACGAATGGCGCAAATGGTACCCCGCGGATCTCGTTACAGAGTGCTTCCCTGGCCAGTTCCGCAACTGGTTCTATTCCATGCTCTCCCTCTCCACCATGATGCGGCACGACGAAACACCCTCCGCCGCAGAACGCGCTCCCTTCCGTACGCTCCTCGGACACCGCCTTGTTCAAAACGAACAGGGACGCCCCATGCACAAGTCTGACGGCACCGCCATCTGGTTCGAAGAAGCCGCCGAACAGCTCGGCGTCGACACCATGCGCTGGATGTACCTCTCACAGAATCCCGCCGTCGATCTCCGTTTCGGCACCCGACACCCCGACCAGCCCGTCACGCTCCAGACACCCGACGGCCCTGCAAATCAAACCCGGGAAGGCGTGCCCACCTGCCTTGTCACCAGCACCCCCGCAGACGAAACCCGCCGACGCATCCTCATCCCCCTTTGGAACTGCTACAAGTTCTTCGTGGACTACGCCGCCGCCGATCAGTTCTCGCCGTCCGACAGCCTGCGACAAACCGTCGCCGGAACAAACCACACCACCACCACCTCCGGCCAGACCCATCCCGCCGCCAGTCGCCCCGAAATCGATCGCTGGATCCTGTCTTCACTCCAGTCCCTCATCGACGTCGCCACCCGCGAAATGCTCGATTTCAATTCCGCCGCATTCTGTACCGCTGCGGCCGCCTTCATTGATGACCTCAGCAACTGGTACATCCGCCGCAATCGCCGCCGTTTCTGGCGTTCCCGCGATGCCTCCGACAGCGACAAAAACGCCGCCTACGAAACCCTCTACGAAGTCCTCGTCACGCTCTGTCGACTACTGGCCCCCTGCATCCCGTTCCTCACCGAACGCATGTACCAGAACCTCGTCCTTGGACGTGATCTCGCCAGCCCCGCTGCGGTCGCCACAACGCCCGACGCCGCAAATCTGCCGGACTCCGTCCACCTCTGCGACTGGCCCACACCCAACTCTCAACTGCTGGACGACCAGCTCAACCGCCGCATGGCCGCTGCCCAGGCCGTCGTGCGACTGGGACATAAACTCCGTGAGGATGCAGCGCTCCGCGTCCGTCAGCCCCTCGCCGAACTTCGCTTCGCCTGCAGCACACCGGAAACCGCCGCAGCCGTCGAATCCCTTGCCGATGTCATCCGTGAAGAACTCAATATTCACGCCGTCATCCGCCAGCAGAACCTCGATGACCTTGTCTCCTACTCCTACAAACCCAATCTCAAAACGCTCGGCCCACGCTACGGCAAACTGCTGAATGCCCTGCGCACGCGCATCCCCGAACTCGGCGATGCCGTCCTCGCTCCACTCCGCCGCGGCGGCAGCGTCGATATCGAACTCGACGGCCAACCCGTCCACCTCACACCCGAAGACGTCCTCGTCTCCACCCAGCAGGCCGCCGCCTGGATGTCCGCCGATGACGCCGGAATCCAGGTCGCCATCAGTACCGTGCTCACGCCACAACTGGTCCGCGAAGGCATGTCCCGAGACTTCGTCCGCCAGATCCAGCAACTCCGTAAGGATGCCGGTCTCAACATCCAGGATCGCATCGCGATTACCTGCTTCAGCGAACACCCCACCGTCGCCGAAATGATCGGCGAATGGGGTGACTACATCCGCACCGAAACCCTCGCCGACTCCATCGAAGCCTCTGCGCTGGCGGAGGCCCGCACGGTGTCCCTCGGCGACTGCGACGCCCGCATCGCCATCCGAAAAATCTGATCACGCGACCCTCATCGCGCTGAACCGCTCAGCCGCCTGGCGGCAGCCCAATGGCGTTGAAGTTCTCTCCATCACCGCAAGATAGTGAGCAAGGCGAGCGGGGGATGTCAATCCCCCGGTAACAGTACGTGCCCGCGTGGCGCGAACCGCATCAGGAACGCGCCAAAGCGTTACCGGCCGATTGACATCGACCGCTCGCCATGGGACGTTTTTTGTGATCCGTTCGGGCAGTGGGGCGTGATGATAGCGGGGGACTGAAATATTCCAGTTTGTCCGTTTTATCACCGTTTCACAATCCCAAAGCGAGGCTCCTGCCGAGCCACCGAACGCTGGTCCGCGC
>JBEIEK010000432.1:0-4472 GCA_040382995.1 Planctomycetaceae bacterium | reverse complement strand
GGATAGCTGATAGAGGGAGTTGAGGCGTTCAAGTTCTGCAGGATCCGGTGGCCTCCGCCAGGCGCGGCGTGCGAAACGTTGCACGAGTTCGGCAGCAGCCCGGGACTGTTGCTCAGCAGTTCCACTGCTGAGGTGCTGCCAGGATTCGGCGGAAAGGAGTGGGCGCAGGGCTGGCGTCGGCAGCGGACGACCGTTAGCGTCGGCTGCGAGTGCCTGATCAACCAGCTGATCAGCCAGCACGAGCCAGGTTTCGACGTGAATCGTGGAAGTGAACAGGGAGTCGCCAACCGTGTCGAAGCCCTCGCCACCTGCCCCATCTTCCGGCGGCTGCTCAGGGGCTGGTGGTGTGATGCCCAGCAGATCCTGAACAGCGTTGCGGTATTCGATGCGTGTCAGACGGCGACTCATTACATAGCCACGGTACCAGCTTTGTGTATCTTCTGAGGCGAGCTGTCGGCAGAGGTCCTGATTGGGACGACTGTCGACCCAGCGTTGAAAGGCGGCTTTCTGCTGGTCGTTCAGCCCCGGACTACCCGGCGGGGGCATTTCGTTGAGACGGATGCGGCGAGCGACGCGCTCCCATGCGTCGCCGGCTTCATATGCCTGCTCCCCCGTGGCGTATTTGGCCAGATTCAGCTCGCCCTCGGCTTTTTCGGCATTGTGACAGGTGAGGCAGCGGTCCCGAATGACGGGCAGCACGCGGGAATCGAAATCCGCTTTCCAGCGGGTAACGCGAGCCTCCTGTTCGTCTGCGCACAATGGAACCGAGAGCCCCAAAAGGCAGAACAGGGCATGGGCGAGCATGATCGCGGAGATTCTCTGTGGGAGAGCAACCCGTTGCCACTGATTTTTAGCCAATCCACCCGACATATCTGCGGCTCCGAGAGCTCGGAGAAACGGTCGAAATCAGTCCGCCATCAGGATTGTTTTCGACAGTTGGTGCGTCGGGGAGCAAAACCGGGTTGGGGAATGCGAATTCCCTGATTCGGGAGGGCGGTCCCAGGAGGAGTCCAGCTGCCTGCCCCGGTCGGCATCCTTTCCGACCGTACGGGGCAGGCAGCTGTGGCCCTGAAGGCCACCTCCAGGACGAACGCACTTCCCTGTGCTCGTCACTTCCGCTAAGCCCGGTAAGCCGCGGCGGATTCCATAGCCTCCGGTGATCCCTCCATGGATCAACCGGCTGTGGCTCCGTTCCCGCCTCACGACTGTTGCAAGCCTCCGCCCAAAGGCAGATTCAAAGCCTCAGCCGTTAACGCGTCGAACTGAGCCCCATTCTGATTCAGGAACGAATCCCACCGTCCCCGATCCCAGATCTCAACATGATCATGAACTCCGATCAGAACCACATCGTGACTCAGGCCCGCCAATTTGAGCAGCCGTTCGGGAATCCGAATTCGCGACTGCTTGTCGACCTGAACACGCTCAGCCTGACCGTAGAAGAGCCTCAAAAAGTTACGCACCTCCACCCTGCCGGTGGACAGAGATGCCATCCGGGCTGCAAACGCTTCAAATCCCTGAAGCGAGTACAGAGCCAGACAGCCCTCGTTGCCCGGGGCAAGATACAGGTCTTCAGAGTCACCGTCCCGAAAACCATCCTTGAGCGGACGGGGAATTGCGAGTCGCTGCTTGTCATCCAATGAGCGATCGTAGGTTCCCGTAAGTGCCATGCAGATGCTCGGACCGGCCGGTCTGGGGGAACTTTTCGTCAGAGATCCACACGATCTCCCACTTTTCCCCACAAACCACCACTGGCCGAACTTTACAGGAGTTGTGGGAGACGTCAAGGCGGGCTGGCGTGCGGGCAGCGACCGCGTCCGCTGCGATTTGGCGTATGTTGCTTATTGGAAAGGAGATAGGTGATTTCTAAAAATTTGAAACGGGGGGCTGTTTGGCATCCCCGGCGAATTCATCGGGAATTCCGATTTCGCTGAGCGAATTTCCGGAATCGCTCGTGCATTGAATCCGAGGGGATGGGATAGTTTTGGGGGTCGACGGTGGGTGGTTAAGGAATTGCAGGTTTGAAGGCGTTTTGGCGATGACTGAGATGTCAGAGATGTCTGAGGGGAGAAGTGAGCGTCATCGGCGGCAGCGTGAGCGGTCGAGGGGAGGAGGTCAGGAAGGGAATGGGAGTGTCGGCAAGCGTGGGGAGCGGACGGCGCGTCGGGGCTGGCGTGTGGGTGATGTGTTCAGCGCGGCCGCTTTGGTGGTTGCGGCATTGACGGTTGCGGCGTCGGCGTGGCACTACGGCGGCGTTGTTCCACGCGGGTATCTGATGCTGCAATGTGGGGCGTTGTTGTCCTGCCTGCTGCTGTTGGGCGGAAAGCTGGTGACGGGGCGGCAGCCGGGTCGAGTACCGATTGTGGTCCTGCCGCTGCTGGGGCTGATTGGTTTGGCGACGCTGCAGCTACTACCGATCTGGCGACCGACGGTTTTGTCGATGGAGCATGCGGTTCACGGTGAGTTGGCGGGAGCTCTTCCGGCGACGGTTGAGTGGGGGGGCGGGAGTGGTGGCGGGGGTTTGGTGCCGCGTGTGGCGATGCCGGGGCAAACGCGTCTGGCGATCAATCAGCTGCTGTCGCTGGTGCTGCTGGGGTTTGTGTTTTTCGAGACAACGGGGACTCCGCAGAGGGCGGTGCTGGCCTGTGTGCCATTGGTTGTGAGTGGTGTGTTGATGGCGGTCGTGGGACTTGGTGCTGTGGTGACTTTGGAAGAGACCTCATTTGGTTATTTTGTGAATCCGAACAATGCGGCCGGATGGTTTCTGGTGTGTTTGTCGGCGGCTTTCTTTTGTGCGGGTTTTACATTTTGCAAGTCTCCGCCGCTGGTGCAGCCAACGCTTGTGAAGACGACTCGTCGCGAGCGTTTTCAGTACGCTGTCGGACATTTGGCTCGGCGAATTGGCGAGCTGACGGCGGTGCAGGCTGCGGCATGTCTGAGCTGTGTTTTGTTTCTGTGTGCAATCATTGGAACGTTATCGAGGGCGGGGATCACGGCTGGGATCGTGAGTGTGGTTGTGTTCTTTGCCAGTCGAGTGCGGACCAATCGCTGGGTGATGAGTGTTTGTGGATTGATTCTGTTGCTGTTGTTGTCGCTTGGGCTGTTGCTGCTGCTGGATCTGGATACGCCGGTGGTGTCTGAACTGGAGACGCTGAAGGATCCGGTGTCGGCGACGACCATTCGTTTGCTGCACTGGTCGGATTCGATTCGTTCGGTGCTTGATTTTCCGTTTCTGGGGAGTGGCTATGCGAGTTACGCGCGGGGGGCCCTGCCCTATTCCCGGCACTTCACAAACAACGTATTTGCTCGCGCGGACAATTATTACCTTGAGTTGCTGGTGGAATGTGGATTTGTGGGTTTGTTTCTGGGCGCGTTGCCAGCGTTGTTGTCGCTGTCTTTCGCGGTGCGGCTGGTATTTGCGAAGGAGGGGATGCGTGCGGGAGTGCGACGTTCCTGTGGGGACTGGGCTGGGTCTGCCGTCCTGTGTCTGTTGTTTTCGCTGGGGGGGCAGAACTTTTTTGATTTCAGCATTGCGCTCAGCGGGATCGCGAGTGGCGCTGTGATGCTGGTGAGCATTCTTGAGCGGCGATTCGAGGAGGCGCGAAGTCTGGCGTCGTCGGCCGTTGCGGAAGCGCCTGCCGTGGAGGGGTTCGTCGGCCGCTGGCGGAATCTGGCGCGGCGACCGTTGCCGGTGATGGCGCTGTGGGCCGTGACGCTGGCAGGTTCTTTGTCGTTGCTGCGGGATTGCTGGCACGCGGCGTCCGTGCAGCAGGAATTTCTGCAGTTGAATGCTTTGATTCTGGATCCGGAGCCGAAGCAGCTGATTGAGGACGGTGATCGGTTGCTGGCAGCGTTGAATAAAGCGCTTGCTGTGCGTGCGGATGACGAGACGCTGCGGCGGTTTCGAGTGTTGTTGATGATGCGACTGGCGGAGCGGGAACTGTATCTTGAGGCGGTGGGGAACCAGCAGCTGGATCCACCGCAGCAGCGGCAGCTTTTCAGGGCTGTCGGCTTTCATGCTTTGGCGTTGCGCTACTTAACGGTGGAGTCGGCGGAGGATCGACGGCTGTTTGCGGAGGCAGCGGCGAGGGCCTTGAAGAAGTATCGATGGACGGAGGAGGCGTGGCTGCTGCTGCAGGACTCTCCGCTGGTTTCCGAGGTGGCTGTGGAATTGCTCGCAACCAGTGTTTTTGAGCCTTTGCAGGGGGACTCAAAGCAGCTGGTGAATCACGTAGTATTCGCGGAACCGAACTCCGCTGATCGACTGGCAGCGCTGGGGGAGTATCTCGTGTTGACAGGAGATGCGGAGCGGGGTTTGGAAGTCTGGGGCCATTCGCTGAACGTTTCAGAGCGATTTCGCCCCGGAATCCTGACGGCTGCGGCGAACATTTACGGGGTTGGTGCGGCTCTGGAGATGTTTGCTCCGACGACCTTTGAGTCTGCGGCCCTGGCGGCGGAGCGGTTGCCCAATGCCG
>JBEIEK010000431.1:0-4493 GCA_040382995.1 Planctomycetaceae bacterium | reverse complement strand
CCCCTCCCCAAATTCTCAGCTCATTTCCCTGAATCCATCCCTCGCCAATCGCAATTCCAAGCTCCGCTGCCAGGTCATCCGCTCCGGCCGTCGGCCCCGAAGCGTGGCACTTGTAGCAAATCTGCAGACCAATCATCTGCCGCCCCTGTGCCCGATCGCCACCAAAAACCGACTCACATATGCCAGCCACCGGCTCCTGAGCCCGCAACAATCCGGGAAACACAAACAGCATCAACGCCCAAAAGCCCCATCGAATCATCATTGTCTTCTCCAGGTCCGGAAATCTATCTGCCCGCTGATCCCGCCCGTCCCTGCAACAATTCTCGCATCTTCGCCACCTTCAATGACCACTCACGCACCCGGTCCGCTGAACCACGGCTCCCGGGGCTCTCCACCTGCTCCTCAAACAACAAACCCTGACGCAGCTCCTCCAGCACACCATCCTCCTCCGCGCTGACCGACCAGCCGGATTTCCGCCGCGCTGCCGACAAAGCATGCAGCCCAAGGTAAAGCTGCGCTGCCTCGTCCCACGTCGCCGCAGCAGGCAGAACATCGACTACTCCGCCGGACCTTGACTGCGCCGCAACCGCAGTCGCGCTTTCGTCAATCAAGCTCATCGACAGGCGACTCAGCCCAGCCTCATCAAGCACCGGCGGAAACGACTGCTCCGCACCCGACAAAATCAACTCCAGCTTCTGCGCTGCTGCCCGTACCTGCTCGCGATCAGCAAATGGTCGCTGCATCACCTGACGCAGTTCAGAAAGCGCAGCATTTCCACCTTCCGCACCTCCGATCGCAGCAGACACGCCTCCAAATGTCCACGTCCCCCACTGCAGCCGACCCGCAGAACCACGAGCCAGCCGATACCAGCTGTCCGCTCGCAGATCGTGATGACAACTGAAACATGAGTACTCCGCCAACTCCGGCCACGGACGGTCCGCAGCCGTTCGATCCTCAAGCAACTTCACCGCCGCACGACCACCAGCCAACTGCCCCGCCAACCACGCATCTGCCTCAAACGTCGGACGCTGCTCAACATTCGCCGCTCGATTTCGATTCCCAATCCCGCCAGCCGTCCAGTGCTTCGGCTCATTCGCATGAAATACCCGAAAGTCAAAGTCCATACGCGGATGACCCGCTGCAATCAAATCGTGATTCACATCCTTCCCGACACCACCCACGTGGCAATCCGCACAGATCTGCGCTCGCCTGAGCAGGTCCCCGGTGGTGTCGATGAAGCCAAGTTCCACCTTTCGCTCAGCCGAGTAATCCCGCCACTCCGCGGTTGTATGCTCCGCCAGCCAGCCACTCGCGGCACCATGACAACTCTCACAGCTCACACCATCACGATGATGCACCGCTTCCGCCACACGCGGCCCGGAATCCGGCATCGTCGGATATGGCTCCTCAGTGGTTACATGACAGTTCAGACACCGCGCATCCTCAGTCGCCGACATCGGCTCGCTGCCGGGTGCCGCCAGACGCCGCATCATTTCAACTGCCAGCGGCTGCGCCAGTACCTGCCACGCACGGGCATGAGGATCACGTCGCTGCCAAACCTGTGATGCCGCAAAACTCAGATCCTCTGAGACTCGGCCACCACCATGACAACTCGCTGCCGCACAGGAATTCGCACCCGTCAGCTTGCCAATACCGCCTGGAACCCGAGGCACAGCGGGAGCCAGTTCCGTTTTGGCTGCTGGAGTTGCCTGTGACATCGCACCGACAGTCGATACGGCCGGACGATCAGACCCCCACCCGCCGGCAACCGCCACGGCGCTGAAAATTGCCACCATCAGCATCACCGCTGGTGCTGCTCCACCCCGCAACCCCGCATCTTTCGCACCCATCACTCACCTGCCCGCAACAGCTGCTCCAGATCACGACTGTGGTCTGACTCAAACTGCCGCTGATGATAGATATGACACTCCAGACAATCTCCGCCGGCGCTCTCCAGTTTCCCACCAATCGAGGGTTCCTGAACGTGGCATTTGCGACACAGCTGCATCTGCGGCATCAGCACATCCCCGGTACTCCGACTTGCATAAACATCCGGCCCCCCGCCACGGGCCTCACCACCAGAATGACATTCCACACAGGTCATCATTCTGTGAGCATCATGGTCGAACTCAGAGTGAGGAAACCAGCGATCCGGAAGCCGAGGTCGGCGAATTGCAGGCAATGGCGCCGCTCCGGCTACAAACAAACCCGCATCCAGCGAACCCTCAGGGACGCCATCGTCCGTTTCATGGCAGTACCTGCAGCCCCCGCTTCCCTGCAGCCAACCCAGCGAACGAAACAAGCCCGGTATTTCCTCACCGGTTCCCCGGGGAAAGTTTGCCGATTGCACCAGCTGTTCCGCGGCCGCCGTCTGACGCGAGATCAACGCCTTTGATTCCCCGGACAGCTGGGGCGACTCCGCGGAGGTAATCGGTCGTCCGGGGCGAACAACTGCAGGCGCTCCCGCCGCTGTATCCGGAGATCCTGCCATCGCGGCCCGCAGAGCCTCAGACGCGTAAACATCAGTCAGATACCCACGCACCTCCACCGCAGCGCGGTGAGGCGCTGTCAATAATCGAAAACGACCACTGCCGCCCCTCAGCTCCTCCAAACCCCACTCCTGAACAGGTTCCCTGCGGCTGCGAATTCGCCCCGCACCCACACCGCCCGCACTCGTCCAGTCCAAATCAAAGATCTCACCATTCAAGTCCTGCACCAGCCCGGGATCAAACACCAGCGGATGGCAGGAACTGCAGTGATTCTCGTAGCGAATCGGAAGCATGTACCGGCCATCTTCCCCTGCCTCGTGACAACTGCCACAGTTGTTCCGCAGCACATGCGTTTCCCCCCGCGCATCCGCAACACCCGACTCACGCAAATGCAACGCGTGATTAAATCGCAGCCGGCCACGGTCCTGCCAGACAGGTTTCGCCTCCCCGGAACGCTGGAAATACTCCAGCACACTGCGGGCACCGTGCGCGGGGAATACCGCGGCCTCCGCGCCTTCACTCCCCCGCAACTCATGCACCGCAAATTCCGGATGCCCCTCAAGATTCGCAATCCGCTGCTCGCCACCACGCTGAAATGTCAGCGACTCAAGCTGCGGTGCCTTCAATCGAGCCGTCACGATGTCGGAATGACACCCAACACAGGAGGCCCCCGCAATCTGACGCAGCTCCACCTCTCCCTGGTGCTCCCGATGACAACTGGCACACGCCTGAAAATGAGACTGCGACAAATGCACCGCCGTTGCCTTTTGCTCCCACGGAAGCTCATTCCCACCATTGAAGAAATGCCCCGCGCCAGCGTGACACGCCTGACACTGCTCGTCCGCTACTGAAGTCGCATCAGTGGCTCGTCCCAGAGACAGCAGACGATCCACAGGCCCCGTCCACGGCCGATGACAGGCTTCGCAGCGGTTCTCGAACATCTGATGAGACTTCGACAAACTGCCGCCATTGTAGATCTCCGGTCGGCCAAAACGGGCGTTCCAGATCAGCCCCACAACAGCCGACACCGCAGCCAGCAGCGACACCAGCCACATCGCCCTCCGAAAGGAATTCGGATGACGGTGAAAATTCACTTCGACCCGACCGGAAAAATCACGGCTCAGCTTTGAACGTTCCATCGAAAACTCTGCCCCGCATCAAAACTGCAACGGAACCACTCGCAGCGCCATCAATACATGCGCCGCCAGAAATACCAGCAACAAAATTGAAACCGGCACGTGCAGCATAAGCCACCAGTGCATCCACCGCAGCAGACGCCGCTGCTGCTCCAGCTGGCGGCGCACCTCAACCGAACCATACAGATCATCCAGTACCGCATGCAGACTCTTCGGCAGCAATGCCTTCTGCTCACGAAACACCCGCTGTGCACCCATCTCAGTCGCAAACCGAGAACGTCGCACCACACCCCCACTCCCATGCTCCATCAAATACGGCCGCACCTGATTCACGTAAAAATCCCATAACACACCCTTCTCGTCAGGCGACAGTGAAATCGGCGGAGCTGACTCAGCGGGTGGCTGCCGTCCCCCGGCAGAACCGTCGCCGGGAGGCTTTACGGGAGGTGTCGGTGGCTTTCCTGCTGGCGACTTGACAGCAACTGGCGGCTTTACGGCACTCGCCGACGGCGTGCTCGCAGCCGCAGCCGCTGGAGCTGGTTTCGGCGACGCTGCCGCAGGCGTTTCAGATGCTGCGCCCCCACCACCGGCACCCGACGCCGCGGCTGCCTTCTGACGCATCTGTTCCAGCGGGGAAAGCTTCACCGGAGCAGACGCGGGGGCCACGGAAGACGCCGCCGAAGATGGCCCCGACGAAGCCTCGGCAGACGTTTCCAACGGGGCAGTCCCAACAACGGCACCAGACGCCGCAGCCGCCTTCAACGCTGCCTTCTGACGCATTTGTTCCAGCGGGGAAAGCTTTACCGGAGCAGCCGTGGGGGCCACGGAAGACACCGCCGGAGATGGCTCCGACGAGGCCTCGGCAGAT
>JBEIEK010000430.1:0-4518 GCA_040382995.1 Planctomycetaceae bacterium | reverse complement strand
GTCGGGAGCCTGATCGTCAACAAAGGCCTGCACGTCCGCTGGATCCGGAGGGAGCCCCAGCAGGTCGAAGGAGAGTCTGCGGATGAGCGTGCGGCGATCGGCTTCCGGGGAGGGGGTGAGCCTGTTCTGAGCGAGCCCGGCTTCGATCCAGGCATCGACTGGACCGGTGGCCCAGGTGGACGCTGATGGCGGCTGAACCGATCTGGGTGACTGGAGGGACCACCAGTCGCGGCCCGCGCGAGATGCTGTGCTGTAGATGAAGCGATCAATGGGATCGGTGCCCCACGCCGCACCCGCGCCAACCCAGGTGGTCAGCTGTGCTTTTTCGGCGGCAGTGAGCGGCTTTTTAGGCGGCATTTCATCAGACAGCACTCGCTGCAGCAGCAAACTGGCGTCCACCTTTCCCGGAACCACCGCGGTGCCGGAATCTCCCCCACGAAGCATACCCGCCCGACTACTGAGATCCAGCCCTGCCTGAGCGTCCGCACCGGAGTGACAATCGAGACAGCGTGACGCCAGCAACGGCGCGATCTGCTTGTCGAAAACCTCGACATCATCGCCCCGGCAACTGGTTGCAATGGTCAATCCAGCCAGCAGCAGGAGTGCCTGCCGGTAGCCAAAAAAAATCAGTCTCAGGTCATACCAGCAGGTGTGGCCGGGCATGGAATGATGGTCCTGTTGGGGTCGGTATTGCGCAGCAAAACAGGTGCCATCATACAGGGGACCACCGCAGTTGCCCAGACGACACCGGGAAAAGTTACCAAGGCTTCAGGGGGCCTGGGGTCCCTGATCAGGTGCCGATGTTCCTGATTTTGTGTCAAGCTGCTGCTCAAGCTGCAGTGCAATCTCAGGTGGAATCTGGCTGCGATTACGCTGCAGATAGTCGCGAGCCGATTGCATCGCTTCAGCTGCTGCGGCATGGTCACCAAGACTTCCGCAGGCATCAGCAAGATCACACAAAACGCGAAACCGAAGCACAAGAATCGCTCGCGAAAAGCTGGAATCGTGCGGCAACCCTGCACGCATGGCTCTGTCAAGTTGCCGGAGCGCCTTCACGCCGCTGTCAGGGGCGGGATTCGGGAACAGTTTCATGGTTGATGCGGCGGCATGCGCTTCCCTGAAGGCCTGCTCACGTGCGGCAAGAAGTCTGCTCGAGCGTGGATCATCCTTTGCCGTCTGCTCAGCCTGCGTCAGAAACAGTTCCGCGATTCGCATCCATTGAGCGAAGCTCTGCAGCAGCGTTTCCGATTGCGGCAGATCGAACGCGAAGAACATCTGCCGCGTCCTGACAAACTCGACGAACTTTTCAGGATCCGGAGGCCGGTGTTCGAAGTCTTCAAGGGCTTCGTCAACGCGAACCAATGCAGTTTCCAGGTCTTCGAAACTGCCGGCAAGCCGTTTGAAGCCAAGATACCGAACGGTGAGTTCGAGGTCGTTCCAGTCGAGGGGTCGGGAGGCATCGGTCAGCCAGAACACGTAATCTCTCAGCACCTCGGTCGCAAGATATTCGGGATTCAGCAGGCTGGTGCTCGTGTTTGTGATCGGCGGCTGGCCGTTTGCCAGTCCTGCACGCATGTTGCTGTCGGCCAGAGTGATGACTTTCAGCAATACGTCCTGATGTCGCTGTCGGAGTGCCATTTCCATCTGGGCTTTGACGTTGGCATCAGCTTCAGCCAGCTCCGCGCGCTCGCGGAGAAGTTTCTCGTCCTTCGCCGTCGCCGTGGCGAGCTCTCCAGCCTGCTCTGCCATCGCCAGACGACTCCTGTGGCTGTTCAGAGCAACCAGCGACAGCACACAGGTAGCAATCAGTCCGAGCGTGGTGGACGCAAATAATGCAGTCACCGTTCTGTTGCGAGTTGCCCATTTTCTGCAGACTTTGAGCCATCCGGGTGGCTTCGCGGAAATCGGCTCCCCATTCAGAAACGCCCGCAGATCTCCAAGCAGTTCAGCTGCCGTCTGATATCTGTCGGCCGGTCGCCTCGACAAACACTTCAGGCAAATCGTTTCGATGTCTCGGGGAAGCATCGGTATCAGCACTCGTGGCGGCGTTGGTTCGGCGGACTGAATCAGCAGAAGCACCACAGATGGCTCGCTGGCAACAAACGGTGGGCGCCCCGTGAGCAGTTCATACAGCAGCACACCCGTCGCGTAGATATCACTCGCGAAGCTGCATTCGCCGTCTCCCGTAATCTGTTCAGGGGCCATATAGGCCGGAGTCCCCAGCCGTTCTCCCGTGGCAGTCAGCGAATGATCGCCGATAATCCGCGCTATCCCAAAATCTGAAAGCTTTACTGCCAGCTCACCGCTCTCGTCCCTCGGGAGCACACGCGGGGTGTCGGTTCGCAGGAGAATGTTCGATGGTTTCAGGTCACGGTGGATGATACCGGAACCATGAGCATGCTGCAGGGCCGCGATAATCGCCAGAGTCAGCTCCGCGGCATCCAGCGCAGCAATCGGCTGGCCATGCTGCCACTTTGAAAGCGTCATTCCGTCAATGTATTCCATCACCAGCACAGGTTCATGTCCGCTGGCAATCAAGTCATATACGGTCACAATATTGCGGTGGGCCAGACGCCTGAGCGCATCAGCTTCCTGAAGCAGCCGCTGAATCCCTGCAACCGACGAGTGACTGGCATGCAGATACTTCAGCGCTACCGTCCGCTGCAGGGCGTTGTCCCAGCCCTCCCAGACAACCGACATGCCTCCCGAACCAGCAACCCGAACTTTGCTGTAACGGCCAGCGCTCCCAGCCGACACGTGCGGCTGGCTGACTTCGGGCGTAATCCCCGAAGTCCTCAGCAACGACAACCATGCAGGCTCGACTGCTGAATCCAGTGTCTGCGACAGTGTACTTCTGCAGACTCCGCACGTGTTCATGTGCTGCTCTAGTCCCACAGCCTCCGCTGCCTCAAGAACACCGCTCAGATAGTCCGCCACTTCTGTCACGCGATCGCAACGTCCAGCATTCATCAGCACCGCCTCGCAGACCTCACGGAATCCCAGTCACTCCACACTCTTTGAACGTCGCATTTCGATGGAGATTAACCGCTGCACCCTGCCTCGGGCCGCATACACCGCTTCCACAGAGAGCTGCAGCTGATCGGCCACCGCCTGAACCGCCCTGCCCTCAATCGCCGTCAGCTGAAAAGCAGTCCATGTGGGTGACTGAACCCTCGCTCGCACACGCTGCATCGCTTCTTCAAGCAGCTGCAGGTCAAACAACCTGTCCAACTCCTCTTCCATGCTCAGTCGCGCGTCCGGCGCATTGCGTATCCGCTCCAGCGTCGTCGCCATCTGCTGACGTCGGGACATCGACATCGCATCGCACAGGCAGTGCCAGGCAATCGTACGCATCCACAGACGAAAACTGCCAGTCCCACGCCGACGAAATGCACGGATCCGCGACAGCACCGCTACCAGCGTGTCCTGAATCAGATCATCAGCGTCCGCAGGCTGCAATCCCCAGCGAATGGCCCAGGACTTGAGCATCCGCAGACAACGTGAGTGGAAGTCGGCCCAGGCAAATTCATCTCCACGCTGCACGCGTTCGAGCAGACTCAGAGGTGTTTCTGCCGAGTGACTCTCCGGGTCCATGGCACCACCATTGCTGCGGGAACGCGCAGTTTACTTCACCAATGCTTGTCAAAGACTGCGGACACAACCCGCATCGCGCCCGGAGCATAGAGGCGCCCCACTGATTGCGAGCGCCTCAGGCTGCAGATTCCTGTTCACGGGAACATTGAGCGACTGTCGAACTTTTCGCGTCGAAAAAAATTGATTCCAGCGCTTTAGGGCCAATTTCGCTCACCCGATTCCTCAAACCCAACTCCTTCAGGCAAGCCCCGCTTGTTGCCTCTGGAACCATACCATGTCTTTGAAGCACTGGCTGCAACAGCATTCCCGCCTCTTCAAACCCGCACGGAAGCGTTCTTCACTACGGTACGGTCGGCGACGTCTCGCGTCGTTTCTCTCTGCCCCCTCGACACAGCCATGGCGCACAGAATCGCTGGAAAGTCGCATCCTGCCGGCCAGCCTGACCTGGGTCGGTGATCTCAGCCCACTCTGGGCAGCAACATCCAACGGCGGGACGAACACCAACTGGTCTGGGGACAGCTTCCCGACCGACGGAGATTCCCTCGCATTTACCGGTGCCGCAACGGGAATACTTGGCAACGACACCATTGCTGGCAACAGCTATTCGCTTGCCTTCGCCTCCGGTGGCTACACCATTACCGGCAACAGCATTCGCCTGGATAACACAGGCACCGATGTGATTCAGCTGGCCGGAGAAAATCTGCTGCAGACACCCCTGCAGCTGGATGCGTCCAGCGTCGATGTCCAGGCCGGTGTGCTGGATCTGGCCGGTGCCGTCACCGGCACCGCGGGGCTCACCAAGCTGGGTTCCGGCACGCTGATCCTCACCGGCCCCGCGTCGTTTACCGGCGGCACCGTGGTTCAGTCCGGTGCTCTGCAGGTGGATGGAAACTATTCCAGCACGGATTCCGTTTCGATCGACGC
>JBEIEK010000429.1:0-4520 GCA_040382995.1 Planctomycetaceae bacterium | reverse complement strand
GTCTGCAAGGTAGGCCGCAATTTTGGCTGGCTTCCCGTCAATCTCGATAAGCTTGGAATCAGCAACTGGGTAATTGAGAACACGATATACATTCTCTGCCGCAATCTCGTTCTCGAACTGCTCTCGGCCATGTCGCGTCTGAACTTCGCCGTCCCCAATCGCACCGCATTCGATTATGCCCTGATGTCCTTTCAGATTCGTGACGAAGCCTTCATGTTCGACCCGATCGATCTGGTGGGGGATTCGATTTCACTGCGAGGGCGTGGGCGAGTTGGATTTGGCGGCGATGTGGTGCTGGACTTTTACTCAAGACCGCCGCGGGGCACGGGCCTGAGGAATCCGCTGAGCGATCTGCTGGTTTCGAGTGCCACCCAATGGGTGACCGTACAGGTTCGCGGAACGACCGCACGACCGCAAACCAGTGTCAGTACCCGCCCGCAAATCGACGAATCCATGCGGCAGTTCCTGAATACCTTTGAACCTCGCCCCGGAGCACCTCTGCCGGGACTGGTGCTCCCCGGAACACTCGGATTCCCACTCGGCCCCGCTGCCGGACGATCTCGCCCCTGATCACCCTTCAACAGTTCAATCGACATGGTTCAAATCCTCCAGCTCACAGACCTGCACCTGTTCCGCGCTCCTGACATCCTGCTGCGCGGCGTCGCCACTCGAGATTCGCTCCAGCAGGTGGTGCATCACATTCAGGCTCAGGGCTTCCAGCCCGATCACCTCGTGATCACGGGCGACCATACGCATGATGAGCATCCGGAAAGCTATGAAGCTGTGGCGACGCTGCTCCAGCCCTGGCGCGACCGACTCTGGCAGATCCCCGGCAATCACGACGACCGAACGGTGCTGCGATGGGTGTTCAGTGACCGTGTCGCTGCCGGGACTGCAGAACAGCCAGTGAATTTTGCATTTGAGGCTGGCAATTGGTTATGCCTTGGGCTCGACACGCACCTGCCCGGCTCCGTGGCCGGACGCATCGGAGCCGCTCAGGTGGACTGGGCGAGACGCACGGTGCTCGGCTGCGCCGCAGAGAATGTGGCGCTCTTCTGCCACCATCCACCGGTGAAACTTGGAAGTGTCTGGATGGATGCGATCGGTCTCGAAGGACGTGAGATGCTGGAACTTTGGTGTGCCGCAGAACCGCGGATTCGACTGATTTGCTGCGGACACGTGCACCACGAATTCTGTACCACTCTCGGTCATGCCGTCGTCCTGTCTGCTCCTTCCACCGGCGTGCAGTTCAGTCCGCGGGGCGATGTGCCGACGTTTGTGCAGGGAGCGCCCGGTTATCGAATCCTGGAACTTTCTGAACGTGGGTTCAGTACGCGTGTCGAGAGAATTCCGCTGCTCACAGTTCCACAGCCGCCCGGATGAGCGGCATACGTCCCGGCTCTGGTTTGTCCTCCAACAGCTTTCCCGATAACATCCGTCAGCGTGTAACCTCCGGAACGGTCGTGTCGTTCCGTGCCTGCTCAGTTCAATCACCCCAGGGATCAGCGATGTCTGAATGCAAAATTGTTGTGAAGGATAACGGTCCGTTTCTGATCACAGGTCCAGCTGTTGTGACGGATGCCGCCGGCAATGTTTTTGATCTGAAGGGCAAAGAGACCTTCGCACTGTGCCGCTGTGGGGCTTCTGCCAACAGGCCGTTCTGCGACGGCGCCCATAAGACGTGTGGTTTTCAGTCGGCCGAACGCGCTCACTGCTAGTTCGCTCCTGCATTCGTCTGAACAGTTTCAGTGTCTGGTCAGTTCCATCAGGGTTAGCAATTTCCATGGCAAAAAAATCAATCAGCGATATTTCGGTTTCCGGCCTGCGTGTACTCATGCGAGTCGACTTCAACGTGCCACTCGACGCAGACTGCCGCGTCACTGACGATCGCCGCATTCGTGAGGCCCTGCCGTCGATCCGGTCGGTTGTGGACCGCGGCGGACGCCTGGTGCTCTGCAGTCACCTCGGTCAGCCAAAGGACGGCGAAGACCTCACAAAGTACAGCCTCCGTCCGGCCGCAGCCGTGCTCGCCCAGCTCCTTGGACAGGATGTCGCCTTCGCAGCGGACACCGTCGGTCCTGACGCTCAGACAAAGGTCTCTGCCCTGCAGAATGGTGGCGTGGTACTGCTGGAAGATCTCCGCTTCAACAAAGGCGAAAAGAAAGGTGACCCTGAATTCGCCGGAAAGCTGGCGGGGTTTGCAGACGTCTACTGCAATGACGCGTTCGGCACCTGTCACCGCACGGACGCATCCATGGTCGCTGTTCCGCAGGCCATGGCCGGCAAGCCCCGTGTCGTCGGATTCCTTGTACAGAAGGAAATCCAATACCTGTCGGATGCCATCGCTGCCCCCAAACGCCCATTCATCGCCATTCTTGGCGGTGCCAAGGTCTCCGACAAAATTAAAGTGATCAGCAACCTCCTCAGTATCTGCGATAAAGTGCTCATCGGCGGAGCCATGGCCTACACTTTTGCCCTGGCAACCGGCGGCAAAGTCGGCAAAAGCCGCGTCGAACCGGACCGCATCGAACTCGCCAAAGAACTCCTGCAGCGCGGTGGTTCAAAACTTGTGCTCCCCGTTGACACTCACTGCGGCGACGCCTTCCGTGGCGACTGCAACAAGATTGTTGTGCCCGCAGGCCAGATCCCGGACACATTTGAGGGCTTTGATATTGGCCCGGCAACGGCCAAACAATACGCCGCCGAAGTCGCTCACGCCGGAACGGTTGTCTGGAATGGCCCGATGGGTGTCTTCGAAATGCCGCCTTTTGATGCCGGAACCCGAGCCGTCGCTGAATCCATCGCTGCCAGCAGGGCCACCAGCATCATCGGTGGTGGTGACAGCGCCGCTGCCATTCAGCAGCTTGGGTTTGCCGACAAAGTCACCCACGTCAGCACCGGTGGTGGCGCCAGCCTCGCAATGCTGGAAGGCGAGAAATTCGCCGCTGTCGAACTGCTGGACGAACTCTAAGTCTGCACGACAGCGTTCCCGTATCCACCAACCGGTTCAGGCCGTGAACTGGCTGTGTTCGACGGACCGCAAGTCCGTCGAACACGTTTTACGGCCTCAGCATCCTCACGATCGCCGGGTCAAGCTCCCAGACCGACTCCAGCCGCGATGGTTCAGGCTGGTTCTGCGGAAATTCAAGTTCGGCCTGATCACCTTCGGCCCCCCATCGGTCGCGTTCGTTCGCCACGTTGCCCGGGTGCAGGCTCAGGATCCCACTGCATCGCCATTCCTGATCCCGCACGTGCACTCTTAATTCCGGCCACACAACTGACTCCGTCAGGAACTCACCTTTCTGAGGCCCCAGCAGCAGCGTGTCACCCGGCATTGCAGCTTCCACGCTGGGATGCCAGTACACCAGCATTCCCGGCTGCAGCAGCAGATCAGAGGTGGGCAGGAACTGCAGCTCGGTCGGTCGATAACCCAACAGATCGGCCTGATCCGCCAGCATCCATTCTGAAGGCATGCCGAACTTTTCGTAAATCCGACGCACCCGGTTCCAGACTGCGGCCGGTGTTTCTCCCGGCCGTGTGAAGTGCAGACCGGTGGCGTGCACCAAAGCGGCCTTCTGATGAGTTGTCGCGAGCTCCCGAGGGGCTTCTCCGAAGCACACCGTGCGGTTCACCGCCGCATGCAGGCCCCAGCGTCGCGCCGTGCAGGAGACCGAAGCGTAGTGGCTGATTGGATCCTCACCAAAACTCCAGCGACGGTAACGCTGGTTACGCCCGTCGGCACACACCTGAATCCGGACCGGCTGGACTGTGCGGCGAATCAGACGATGCGAAATCTCCCCCGCCACCGCAGCTTCCGTGACTCCCGGCCGCAACTGCCCAGTGGTGACTTCAACTGCGTGCACCAGCACTCGGCAGAGTTGCCGCAGTCGCCGTACGTCCAGCGTGGTGAGTGACAGCCGCAGAGATTGCAGGGGGCGGGCTGCGTTGCGAGTCCCGGCAAGCGGGCTGTCACAGAGCACTCGCCGCCCCCGGCAGAGATCCTCCACCAGCAGACTATGCGGTTGAAACCACTCCCGCTGCTTCAGCTGAAATCCCAGCCCAAACGCATCGCGTTCAAACAATTGCGCAGAATCCACCGCATTTGTGGCGAAGACTCGCGCATCTTCCGTGACGAAAATGCTGGTTTGACAACCGTCCGGACTATTGCGGCTGAGATCTGCGCCGGCAGTGAACCATGCGAGATTGGCGGGGTCCTGAAGCAGCACGGCGTCAGCAGCAGCCAGCCGCAGAAGTTCACGGATGCGGGCATGCTTGTGCTCGATGTCCGCCAGACGGTCAACATCCTGCACCAGACATCGCTGCGACTGATCGGGATGTTCACCGCCCGTCATTCTCAACCCCCACGCTGCCCAGTTGAGGTCCGCCTGACTGTGTCAAATTCTCTCCTCGGAAAGTATGCCGTGAACGTGGTCGGAGTCATGAAAAAAATCCCGAAAGGCACGAACTGCGGTAAGATTTACCCAAAAGGCCGTGAAAACATCACCCTGCTCGGGGTGGTG
>JBEIEK010000428.1:0-4524 GCA_040382995.1 Planctomycetaceae bacterium | reverse complement strand
GGAAATCCCGTTTTTTAACACGAGATTCACTCGACGGATTCCGGCTGAGTTTCCTGGGTCGAAGGGGTACTTTCCGACCCCTCTGCCAACTCCTGACCTCCACTCTCTTCAGCACCGCCCGCGTCTTCCACCTCGCTCGCGATTTCACGCAGCAGCGCTGTTGCATATGTGCCGGAACTGAGCACGAAGCTGAGCCGCAGACAACCATCCGGCTCAAGCTCCACCCGGCACTCCATGGGATACTCAAGGCACTTTCTGCGGCCTCCGGAAGTGATGCGCGAAAACCGAGTGAAGTCCCGCCAGCTGGTTCCCAGCACCGCAAGAGCCCGCTCCTCGCACTCAAGCACCGCTCCGGCCGACCGCACCATCTCAGGGCCAGGCAGCGGGCCTGCAGGCAGAAATCCAGTTGTGTCCCGGCCCTCTGTCAGCAGAAACGGCTTGATCCCGCCTTTCCGAATCACCACTTCGCCGGGCTGCGGTACACTGGCCGTTCCAGCCGTCACGCGTTCACCCAGCACCAGATTGAAGACACCGCTCTGGACCGCGTTGAGCACCAGTCGAGTCATGGTGCGGGACTGGTTTTCCGGCCAGTAGTCCTTCGGCAGACGGCCTCGCAAAAGCCGCAGTCCGTCCTGAATGGTGCTGCCACCTCTGCCAAACCGCTGCACTCCATAGTAATTGGGAAAACCGTCTGACTCGAGCTGCTGCAGACGCGTCTGAACGGACTCGCGATCAGACTCCGTCCAGGCCGTTCCTTCTGCAGGCGCCAGCCGGAGTGCAAAACGGTTGCCCTGCAAATGTCCGGTACGGAGCTTGTTTTTATGAAAGTTGACCGCCAGTACTTTCAGCCCGGGACGCTGAATGGCCGACGCTGCCGTGGAAAAACGCCCCGGTATCGAGACGAACTGTCGCGTCACAGCCCAGCGGTCCTTCTGACCGGCGACACCCACATCGACCGCTCGAATCCCCAGCACTTCGCCGATGGTGGCGATGACCTGCTGAGTCGTCAGGCCACGTTTCTCAACCCACAGCCACGCGTGGTCACCGCTGCCTGAGGGGACGTACAGCGGCAGTTCCTCCACCTCGAAATCTTCCGGGCTGCGGCGTATCACAACCTTCTCCAGCACCGGCTGGTGGCTGCGGGGTGGGTCCAGAATCCGCTGAATCGTCTCCTCAGGAACCGGCATTGGCAAACTCGATGTGGGAAATGGTGGTTGGCAGCCCGCACAGCCGTGTGCGGGCGATCTCAAGGTGTTCTAGTCCCGGGAACCGGGGGTGACTTTGAACGTGAGCACCTGCTCGCCGCGACGCACGGAGATTTCCGACTCCTGTCCGGACTTCAGCGCCTCGATGGCAAAGGTGTAATCGTAAATATTCTTCACGTCTCTGCCGGCAAGTTTCACGATGATGTCACCACCGCGAACGCCGGCCTTCTCAGCGGGTCCGTTCTTCGCCACTCCGCTCAGGAGCACTCCTTCGACGTCCGACTGGGCATAGTCCGGGACGCTTCCCAGCCACGCACGCAGATTCGCTCGACGCTCGCCATCCTTCGGACGTTCCTGGGCTGCGTACCGCGGAGGCTGGTCCATGGTGATGAGCTGTCGGCAGACAAGGTTCATCAGTCGGCCAATCTGCGAAATGCCTTCGTAGTTGAGCTTTTCCGGGGTATCCCGGGGAGTGTGGTATTCGCTGTGATTGCCCGTAAAGGCTGAAAGAATCGGTACGCCGTGCAGGAAGAACACGCTGGCGTCTGTGGGCAGATAGCTGTCATTCTGCAGGGAAATATTCAGGCCGAGCGGCACGTTGGCTTTTTCCACCAGGCTTTGCCACGCGGGACTGCTGCCGATCCCCTGCAGCACAAGCCGTTCCTGCAGTCGTCCCACCATGTCCATGTTCAGGCAGGCGGCGATGTACAGGTTCAGACCGCCCGTGTTGGGGCCGCTGAGCGGATCCTGTTTGGGGGCTGCCGGAGCCGCGCCGTCTGCGGGAGCGTCCTGAGCTGGGGCTGGCGCCGGGGCGCTGGCTTCAGCGACCGCGGCATGTTCGGAAAAGAGCGTTTCAAGGTTCTTGACGTAGTGGCTGGAGCCCAGCAGTCCCAGCTCTTCGCCGGACCAGGCGGCAAACACGATGTCCCGCTGTCCCTCGAGCTGACCTGCCTGTTTGGCATTTGCCAGTGCCTCGGCCATCTGCATCATCGCGCTGACTCCGGAGGCGTTGTCGTCCGCTCCGAAATGGATGGACGTTTTTTCGGCGTCCCGGGCGAGCGAGTTACCACTGCTGCCGGTTCCCAGATGGTCGATATGTGCTCCCACGACGACCACCTGACCAGCGGGGGAATCGTTGAGCTGCAGTCGCCCGAGCACGTTGCGGCCCTTCTTCTTCTCGTGCTGGATCTCGATGGTCGCTGCCAGCTGCACTCCGGTGAGCGGATAGCCAATGGCCGGGTCTCCGGAATCCAGCTTCGCCTGAATGGCCCGAAGCTCTTTTCCGCGCTGCGTGAACCATGCGGCAGCCACTTCGTCAGAAATGCTGATCACCGGCAGGCCCGCTCCGGCCAGAGAACCGTCAAACTGCAGCGGCACCAGCTGTTCACGGACGCCCGAAGTGGGGCCACTGACGACGATCAATCCCTTCGCTCCAAGGTCGCGGGCCTGCATGGCTTTGAACCGCAGACTGGAGAAGCGACTGAAATGCTGGCGACGTTCCGGTGTGAGCTGTTCAGGGAGGAATCGGAAGGCGAGCACCCATTTGTCCTTGACATCGAGGTGCACATAGGAATCGTATTCCTCCTGACCTTCAGCGGCCGGCACCCGCAGACCATAGCCGGCGAAGACCACATCTGCCGCTTCAACCGTGGCGTTTGCGGAAAACGCCACCGGTCGGTAGTCGGTGTGCAGCTGCAGCGGCTTGCCGGCCACGGAGGCAGAATTATTGGCACCAGCCGACACGCCGCTGGTGAACTCAAATTCCTGAAACCACGTGTCATTATCACCGGCCGGGACCAGACCAAGCGTTTCAAAGTGCAGGGCCACGTAGTTGGTTGCCAGCTGCTCGCCGCGGCTGCCGGTGAGCCGTCCGCCCAGCTGTGGTCGGCAAAGATATTCAACGTGTCGCACGGCATCGGCCGGAGCGAAATCTCCGCGCCCTTCCACACCCGCCGCCATCACGCGGCCCGGCTGACCGGCTGAAGCGGTTTCGGCCGGTGCGGGATCCAGCCCCAGCAGTTCAAGGGCCTGCTGGTGGTTCCAGTCGGCGAGGAAGATCTGCGACTGATTGTTGGTGGTGCGACCAGCGGTCCATGCGAGCTGCGTGCCGTCGGGACTGAAGACAGGCAGCCCGTCGAACCCTGGCGTGTGACTGACTCGCACAGGCTCCTGAGTGCCGGCGGCATCAATCAGGTACAGTTCGAAGTTGGCAAAGCCGTGTCGATTGGTGGTGAAGATCAAATAGCGGCCGCTGGGGTGAAAATAAGGCGCCCAGGACATCGCTTCCAGACGTGTGAGCTGTTGTTCGCCGGAGCCGTCGATGTTCATGGTCATGATTTCGGCCGTGGCACCGTTTTCCGCAAAACGTCGCCAGCAGATGCGTTTGCCGTCGGGACTGAAGAACGGGCCACCGTCGTAGCCGGGCGATGTGGTCAGCCGCCGCACGTTGCTGCCGTCGGCATTCATAATGTAAATCTCATTCGCCCATGCCGGATCCAGTTCGAAGGCTTTTTTCTGTGCGTCAGTCAGCGATTCGGTCCATGCGGAACGGTTTGAGGCGAACGCGATCAGGCTGCCATCAGGGGACCAGGAACCTTCAGCGTCGTAGCCGCGTTCGCGAGTCAGCGGCTTGCAGGTGCGAGCGGTCAGGTCGTATTCGTAGATGTCATAGTACTCGTCGTAGTCCCAGGCGTAGCGACGTTCCTTGCCGGATGTTCGCAGGGCGATTTCGTCCTGCTGTTCCCGAACGGCGTCGGGATCATCCTGAGTGGACGCGTAGAGCACTTTGCTGCCGTCGGGGTGGATCCAGGCGCAGGTGGTCTTTCCGGTGCCCGGGGAAATTCGCTGCGTATCGCCGCTGTCGAGATCCATCAGATAGATCTGGAAGAACGGGTTCCCGGGTTCGCGTTCGCTTTGGAAGATCATCCGTCGGCCGTCAGCACTAAAATAGCTTTCGCCCGCGCGACGCCCTTCGTAGGTGAGTTGCCGGACACGCGAAATCAGGCGGGATTCAAGCCGTTTTGCGGCGGCGGGATCGGTGGCGGTGATGTCGGTTTCTGCAGCAGTGGCCGCAGGACCGGGTTGTTGAGCCGATAGCGTTGCCTGCGGGCTGACAAGTGCGAGCGAGAGCAGGAGCAGGCGGAGGGGCGACAGGTGGCGAGAAAACCTGTGGTTCACGGCGAAATCTCCGGCGATGTGCGGCGTTGAGAAGAGAGAATGGGCACGCCTGCTTATACGCGCGCCGCCCGGATTTTCCATGAATCTGACCGCCACGTTCCATGCCGGCCGATGCAGCCGCAGGAATTTCCCGGAAATCGTG
>JBEIEK010000427.1:0-4546 GCA_040382995.1 Planctomycetaceae bacterium | reverse complement strand
TGCAGGTCACGACCCAGGTTGGTGTCTATCGCCCCAACGCATGGGGACTTTATGATACCGTCGGGAACGTCTGGGAGTGGTGTGGTGATCGGTATGACTCCGGCTACTATCAGGTCAGCCCGAAGCAGGATCCTCAGGGTCCGTCGTCCGGTAGTGGGTTTTTGTGCCGCTCGGGTTCCTGGTACAGCAGCGGCCCCCTCGGGCGGTCGGGCTACCGCTCCAGCCTCTACCCCGATTACGCCAGCAGCAGCACTGGTTTTCGTGTGGTGGCCGAGTGATTTCCTTCCCAGTTATTCCTCTGCGATTCGGTCTCTGTTCCTCTGCCCTCTGTCCTCTGACTTCTGTCCTCTGTCCTCTCTGAAACGCGGGGACGCAGTCCCCGTGCCGGGAAAGCGATGCAACTGCCTGACACGCCATTATTTGTGAAGACGCATGATTTCGTCTTGTGGCTGCTGCGTCACACGCAGCGGTTTCCCAAAAACCTGCGGCACAGTTACACGAATCGTGTGGAGGGTGCGGCGTTTGAATTTGAGGAATTGCTGTTGATGGCAAACGCCCACCGCGGGCGAGAGCGACTGCAGCTTTTGACCCGGGCGGACGGGCGCCTGGTTTGCCTGCGTGCATTGTTGCGTTACAGTTACGAAATGCACCTGCTGGGTGCTCACCAGATCCAGCATGCAGCGGATCAGTTCGATCAGATCGGGCGTCTTCTGGGCGCCTGGCTGAAGGGAACAGACCGATAGGGTCCCGGTAGTGGGTTTTTGTGCCGCTCGGGTTCCTGGAACAACAACGGAACCAACGGGCGGTCGGGCAACCGCAACAACAACAACCCCGATAACACCAACAACAACACTGGTTTTCGTGTGGTGGCCGAGTGATTTCCTTCCCAATCATCAATCAATCGCGATGTCGGTTCTGCGGTGCGCACGATGGCACAGGGCACGACCGGCCGGTGACAAGAGGATGACACGGTTTGTTTCCTGGTGACGGTCCTTCGGGACTGAAGCCGAATCCGAGGCGGCAGGCCGGGGCTGGTAGGTAACGAACGTCCCGGCCTGCCATTTTCCGGTGTTGACATGGCGAAGACCTTCCGCAACCTCTGGCCGGAACTTGTCAGCTGGCCCAATCTCCTGCATGCCTACCGCCGTTGTCGCCGGCGAAAACGTTATCGCCAGCCGGCGACGGCCTTCGACTTTGCATGGGAAGTTGAACTGCTGCAGCTGCAGCGGGAATTGACCTCGGGCGATTATCTGCCCGGTGCCTGCAGTCACTTCCACATCAGTGACCCCAAACCCCGATTGATCAGTGCAGCCCCCTTTCGTGACCGTGTTGTGCACCATGCGATTGTTGCTGTTGTGGAACCAATTTTTGAGCGATCGTTTGTTGACGACAGCTATGCCTGTCGCCGCGGGCGTGGCACGCATCTGGCGATTCGCCGTGCGCAGCACTATCAGCGGCGTTTTGGCTGGTGCCTTAAGACGGACATCGTGCAGTTTTTCCCCAGTGTGGATCACGAAATCCTGATGAGCGTCATCCGTCGCCGGGTTGCGGATCCCGAAGTGCTGCGGCTGATTCGCAAAATCCTTGAAAGCGACGCCGAAGTCACGGTGGCTCAGGCGACACCGGTTTGGTTCCCCGGCGATGACCTGCTCAGTCCGCTGCGGGCACCCGGATTGCCGATTGGAAACCTGACCAGCCAGTTTTTCGCAAATGTGCTGCTGGATCCGATCGATCATTTCATCCGGGAAACGCTGCGGATACCGGGGTATGTTCGTTACGCAGATGACCTGTTGCTGTTCAGCGACGCTCGCGAGCAGCTGTGGGAGGCGGCAGCTGCGCTCCGCCGGCGACTCGCCGAATTCCGCCTTCGGCTGCATCCTCGGAAAACACACGTCCAGCCTGCCTCGGAATGGCTCACGTGGCTGGGGATGCGGATCCTGGGAAATCGTTGCCGCCTGTCGCAACAGGGGATTCGCCGTTTTATCAGACGCATGCGGCGGCAACGCAGGCTGTTCGCCAACGGAACACTCGACGCCGACGCCATTCGCAGGTCGCTCCACGCGTGGCTGGGCCACGTTGATTTGGTGACCGAACAACAGGTGATCAGACAATTGACTGCCCAGCACTGTGTGTTCCGACGATCGCGTTGAGGTCTCTCTCGACACATCGCCCCCAGCTGCGATTCCGGCCTGTAAGGCCAGCTCCATCAGCCTGGCATGAAATGCCAGAATAATGCTGCCGGGGAAGGCAGGGCAGGGGGGGCTGGTGCAAGTCACCGCAGCGATTGTCGCGTTTCGCTCCGCGAAACGTGCGTCCCGCCTGTTCCCCGCCTGGCACCGTCCATCGCCGCTGCCGTTCACGCACTGCAAAGCCAACCGGAGGGCACATTCCTGAAAGGCTCCGTGATCCGAGTCTGGAGTGGGTGAACGTTTCGCTCCGCGAAACGCGACTATCAGTGCAGGCGAAGCCCGTGTCGGGTTTTAAGCCGGGATTTTTTAACTTCGATCCCGTACCCTGGTACGATTGAACGGGCCAGCACTCGAAAATGCTTTCCTGAAGCGACGACGGCGCTGGCGTGACAACCGATGGCCCCATCGGCGGGGGCAGGCAGAACATCGGTTTGTCTTTCTCCTTCGCCATCTGGCTCAGACTGCGAAAGCTTTTCATCAGGCCAATGCACTCGGGGGCGTTGTCTGGTGTGCTGCCCTCCAGTGGCGGTAAACCCAATAAACAGAACACCGGGCTGAGCATGCCCAGGGAGATCATTAGCGAAGGCACAGACCTTCTGCCGCAGCGACCGACCGAGCCGCGACCGTGAGGGAGTGGTAAAAACACGCATTCTGCCGGAAAGTGAGGTGAATGAATGCATGGCACCGGAATCATGGGTGCATGGCACCCTGATGGGGATTTGTTCACTTAAAATACTGTGAATATTGGGTTTACGGCGAGGGGTGGTACCGACTCCCTCACGGTCGCGGCTCGGGTGTGGGTGTAGGTGTGGGTGTGGGTTGTGGTTGCACGGTGAGCGGGGCGGAGCTGACCGTTTCGCCGAGCGAAACGCGACTCTGCTGTCCTCATTCCCCGGTTTCTCCCGGCTTGCCAGGGATTTTTTTTCCTGCACCGCTAAAATACGGGAGCCGAAAACTCTTCCATCGCCGTCGCCGCTTCCAGAAGGTCGCTGCCACCCATGTCCCCCACCGCTGCTCCTGCTGCTTCTGTTGATACCCCCATCAGTGCCGTCCCGGATGCGCGGGGGCGTTTTGGCGAATATGGCCGTCGCTATGTTCCCGAAACTCTGATGTACGCACTCGAACAGCTCACGGAAGCCTGGGAACAGGCCAAAGCCGACCCCGAATTTCACCGCGAACTCAATGATCTGCTGACCCATTTCGTCGGTCGCCCCAACCCTCTCTATTTTGCGGAACGGCTCACCGAAAAATGCGGCGGGGCTCGCATCTACTTCAAACGCGAAGACCTGAACCTCACCGGCGCCCACAAGATCAACAACACCATCGGCCAGGTGCTGCTCACACGCCGCATGGGCAAAACTCGCGTCATCGCCGAAACAGGTGCCGGTCAGCACGGTGTTGCCACCGCCACCGCCTGTGCTCGCTTCGGCTTCCCCTGCGTCGTCTACATGGGCGAAGAAGACGTCCGCCGCCAAAAGCTGAATGTGTTCATCATGCGCACCATGGGGGCTGAAGTGCGTCCCGTCACCACCGGCTCCCGCACACTCCGCGATGCCATCAACGAAGCCATGCGCGACTGGATGGCGTCCGTCCGTGACACCCACTACATCATCGGCAGCGTCGTCGGGCCCCATCCGTTCCCCATGATGGTTCGCGACTTCCAGTCCATCATCGGCCGCGAAGCCCGCCAGCAGTGTCTCGCTCAAACCGGGCGGCTCCCCGACGAAGTCATCGCCTGCGTTGGCGGCGGGTCCAATTCTGCCGGCATGTTCTACCCCTTCGTCGACGACCCCACAGTGCAGCTCACCGGTGTCGAAGCCGGCGGTCGCGGATCCGCCCCAGGGGACCACGCCAGCACACTCAGCCACGGCAAACCCGGCATCCTCCACGGCAGCTACAGCTACGTGCTCCAGGACGACGACGGCCAGACTTCCGATGTCCACTCCATCTCCGCCGGTCTCGATTATCCCGGCGTCGGCCCCGAACACAGCTACTGGAAAGATCTCGGCCGCGTCAATTACGTCAACGTCCTCGACGATGAAGCACTCGCCGCCTTCAGCACCATGGCCCGCACCGAAGGCATCCTCCCAGCCATTGAAACCTCACACGCCATCGCCTGGGCCATGCAGTCCGCAGCTCAACGTTCACCCGACGAAATCGTCCTCGTCTGCCTCTCCGGCCGCGGTGATAAAGACGTCAACGAAGTCGCCAGACTCACCGGCCAGCAGATGTGATTTTGTTTGACCACGAATAGCACGAATGACACGAATGACACGAATCAGGACATTTGTTTCGCTGGTTTGATTTCAGACGATCGCAACTGGCGATTATTCGTGGAAATTGGTGTGAATTCGTGG
>JBEIEK010000426.1:0-4586 GCA_040382995.1 Planctomycetaceae bacterium | reverse complement strand
GGGAGGGCGAAGCTGGGATGTTTTCAGCTCCGATTCTCTGACTGGCCCCCGAGGCCAGATCACGTCTCAAAGACGCCCTGTCGCGTCGGATATGGCTCCTGCTGACGCAACGACGCCGCCATCGATCGCGTCCCGGTTTTCAGTCATTCAGTCCCCAAACGCCATCCCAGCGGACGAAGCCTTCAATGGCTTCGTATTCAGCCAGTCCCAGCTGGTTGTATTTGGCAGCCGTGGCGGCATTGCGGGCTTCGGCGCGTTGCCAGAATTCGCGGGCGTCGGAGCCGGGGAACAGAGCGCGGTCTTTCTGGGACTGGTGTTTGAAGATGGCATCGCGTTTGCGACGGACTTCCTGGGGGCTGAGTGGAACAGCCATTTCGATCTGGTACACCGGCCATTCCTGCCATGCTCCGCGGTAGAGCCAGACTTCGCAGTCGCGGTACCAGTCGTCGTTGCGCACCTGATCGCAGGCGTGAATGATGGCTTTCAGACAGACGCGGTGGGTCCCGTGGGGGTCTGTGAGGTCGCCGGCGGCGTAGATCTGGTGTGGCTGCAGCTTTCGCAGGAGTTCGACGATGATGTTGATGTCGGCATCCGTGAGCGGTTTTTTCTTGACGCCGCCGGTTTCGTAGAAGGGCATGTTGAGAAAGCTGAGATTGGAGGAGGGGATGCCGCAGCAGCGTGCGCCAGCGACAGCTTCGCCTTTGCGAATGAGTCCCTTAATCATCTGTACCTGAGGGCTGTCGACCTGCCCCGCGAGTTTGCGTCTGAGGAATTCTTCGACGTGGTCTTCGAGTTCCCGGATGCTGTCGGACATCAGTCCGAAAGCGGCGCAGTAATCGGAGACGAATTCAGTGAATCGCAATGTGTCGTCGTCGAAGACGGCGATGTTGCCGGAGGTTTGATAGGCGATGTGTACGTCATGTCCCTGATCCGCAAGGCGAATGAGTGTTCCGCCCATGGAGATGACGTCGTCGTCGGGGTGTGGTGAGAAGCAGAGCACGCGTTTGGGGAAGATGTGATCGAAGGGTTGCGGACGATCGCCCGGGCTTTTTTTGGAGTCGGGTTTGCCGCCGGGCCAGCCGATGATGGTGCTTTGCAGGTGGCGGAAGACATTCAGGTTGATTTCGTAGGCCGAGCCGTGATCGGCAAGGAGGTCCTGCAGGCCGCCTTCGTTGTAGTCGGAGTCGGTGAGTTTGAGGATGGCTTTGTTGTGTTTTTCGGAGAGCCAGATGACGGCGCGGCGGATGAGCTGCGGGTCCCATGTGAGATCAGAGACGAGCCATGGGGCGCGGACGCGGGTGAGGTTGGCGGCGGCGGCCATGTCCAGCAGGAATTCGGTGTTGGGGTGTTGCTGGAGCCAGGTGGCGGGGATGGCCGGTGTTTTGGGGCCTTCGATGGTTTTGGCGACGATGGTGGCTTTGTTTTCGCCAAATGCGAGGATGAAAATCCGGCGGGCTTCCAGAATTGTGCCCACCCCCATGGTGATGGCTCGGCGGGGGACATTTTCGGTTCCGAAAAAGTCGCTGGCGGCATCGGTGCGAGTGACGGAATCCAGGGTGATCATACGGGTGCGAGTGGTCTGGTCGGAGCCGGGTTCGTTGAAGCCGATATGTCCGGTGCGACCAATGCCAAGGATCTGAATATCAATGCCGCCGGCAGCGGTGATGCGGGCTTCGTAGTCGCGGCAGTAGTCAGCGACGCGTTCGGCGGGGATCGTGCCGTCGGGAACGTTGGCCTGGCCTGCCGGAATGTCGATGTGATTAAACAGGTGCTCTTTCATGAACCGGACGTAACTTTGCACGTCCTCCGGCTGCATCGGATGGTATTCGTCCAGATTGAACGTGATGACATTGCGGAAGGAGAGTCCCTCTTCGCGATGCAGGCGGACAAGTTCCGCGTAGATACCGGTAGGAGTGGACCCGGTGGCAAGTCCGAGCACGCAGGTGCGTCCTTCGGCCTGGCGAATGCGGATCAGCTGGGCAATTTCAGCAGCGACGCGGCGAGCAGCTTCGCGGGAATTGGAGAGGATGGAACAGCGAATGTGTTCGATCTGAGCGGAATCCTGCCGTGCAGTCATGGGATTTGAGGTGCGGATGAAGGAGTGGGGATGGAAAGGCTCAAGGGAAGCACAGTCTACCCGGAAAACCGGAGGGATGCCGTCCTTTGCCGGCAAATTTCGCGGACAGATTTTCATTCCGGGGAACGGGGAGAGTTCCTGCAATGTGTTTGCTGTGCATTTCCTGTAGCATAGACATTTCCAGCCCGCTGCCGCGATTTTCCCACCGCTGCCGTGCAGCGGCGACCGCAATTTCCCTTGCGAAATCCTGCTTATGCAGACCGTCATTAAAGTACCAGCAGCGTCAAAACCCGGCGCCGTTGTGACCTTCGACCAGCCCGTGGACGCGTCCACGCTCTACCGGTTCTGGGGCGCCCATCTTGTGCCTGGCGGAGTGCGTTTCGCCGTCTGGGCCCCCAACGCCCGCGAAGTCTCAGTCATCTGCGACAGCAACGGCTGGACGGCCGGCCGCGACTGGCTCCAGTCCTCCGATACCGGCGTCTGGTCCGGTACCGTCCGCGGAGTGCTCCCGGGGTCACGCTATAAATTCGCCGTTCGCACCCAGTCCGGTCAGCTGCTCGAAAAAGCAGACCCGGCCGGCTTCTACTTCGAACGTCGTCCGCAGACGGCTTCTGTCGTCTGGAGCCTCCGGGATTTCGTCTGGCACGACGAAGAATGGCTCGCCAAACGTGCCGCCACCAACTGGCTTCGATCCCCCCTCTCCATCTACGAAGTGCACCTTGGCAGCTGGCGACGGCCCCGCGATGGCCGACTCTTCTTCAACTACCGCGAACTCGCCCACGCCCTCGCAGACTACCTCACCGAAACAGCCTACACCCACGTGCAGCTGCTCCCAATCACCGAACATCCCTTCGATGGTTCCTGGGGCTATCAGACCACCGGCTACTTTGCGCCCACCTCCCGTTTCGGATCCCCACACGACTTCCAGTACTTCGTCGATCATCTGCACCAGCGGGGCATTGGAGTGCTCATCGACTGGGTTCCCGGTCACTTCCCCACCGACAGCCACGCTCTGGCGTCCTTCGATGGTACCTGCCTCTACGAGCACGCGGATCCCCGTCTGGGCTACCACCCCGACTGGAACACGCTGATCTTCAACTACGGACGTCGCGAAGTCAGCGAATTCCTGATCTCCAGCGCCCGGTTCTGGTGCGATGTCTATCACGTGGATGGGCTCCGCGTCGACGCCGTCGCCTCGATGCTCTACCTCGACTATTCCCGCGATTCCGGACAATGGGTGCCCAACCAGCACGGTGGCCGCGAAAACCTCGAAGCCATCGAATTCCTCCGCCAGCTCAATACCCTGCTGCACGCCGAATTCCCCGGAATACTCACCATCGCCGAAGAATCCACCGCATGGCCCGGCGTTTCCCGGCCCTGCTACACCGGTGGCCTCGGTTTCACCATGAAGTGGGATATGGGCTGGATGAACGATGCCCTGCGGTTCTTCCGCCGTGACTCCATTCATCGCACATGGCACCTCCAGGATCTCACCTTCCGCAGCATCTACGCCTTCTCTGAAAACTTCGTCCTGCCCCTGTCCCATGACGAAGTTGTGCACGGCAAACGCTCACTGCTGTCCCAGATGTCCGGAGACACCTGGCAGCAGTTTGCCAACCTCCGGCTGATGCTGTCCATGCAATATGCCAGCCCCGGCAAGAAACTGCATTTCATGGGCACCGAACTCGGGCAGTGGACCGAATGGAATCACGACACTGAACTCGACTGGGTCCTGCGTTCCTTCGAATCGCATGAAGGCATTCGTCGCCTGCTCTGCGACCTCAATCGGCTCTACCGCCACGAACCGGCCCTGAACGAAGCCGATCACGATGCCGCCGGCTTTGAATGGATCGTGGGGGATGACCACGAAAACTGCGTGATGGCCTGGATCCGCCGCAGCCATGACAGCCGACACGCCATGGTCGTCCTCTGTAACCTCACCCCGGCCGTATGCCATAACCATCGCTCGGAGTCCCCGCCCCCGGCTATTACGCTGAGATTTTTAACAGCGACGGCACGTGGTATGGTGGCACCGGAGTCGGCAATCGGGGCGGCGTCTATTCGCTGCCACACCCCGCCCACGGTCGCGACTGGAGCATCAGCCTCACCCTGCCACCGCTCGGCCTGATGCTGCTCAGAATCGTCACCGCCACAGACGACAACTCGCCAGCCGAAGCCTGAGGTCCTTAATGCTCAGCGGATGGGCGGAAGCCCAAGGGCCTTGAAGTTCTCCCAATCCCGGCGAAAAGCAGCCCCAATCCCCCCTCTCCCCTTCGAGGGGAGAGGGGTCGGGGGTGAGGGGTCAAAGAACACTGCCAGCCTCCTCGTCAACACTTCCGAGACACCGTGAATCCGGTATCATCGTGCACTGTCCGTGTTGCGCGTGGCAGGGGCGTGGGGGGGGGGGGGGGGGGGGGCGGGGCGGGCCCCCGCCACGCGCGCGGGGGGGGGGAGGGGGGGGGGGGAGGGGGGGGGAGAAGAACGGGGAGACGGAAAGGGAGGGCACAGG